>NZ_KI912266.1:6864034-6993075 GCF_000235425.2 Pseudofrankia saprophytica | reverse complement strand
GGCTGCCGGTGGCCCGCCGCCGGGGCCGCCGCCGCAGCCGCAGCCATCAGCCATGCCCCAGGAAGCCGGCGGCATCCGCGGCAGCTAGCGCCGCCGGCCTACCAGCCAGCGGCGCCGGCCGACCGGGGCGGGCTGGCGTGACACCGACGGCACCGGCTGAGGCCGTGCCCTAGCCGACGGCCCGCCGGGCGGGTCCAGGCGGCGAGGCGGGTTCCTGGTCGTGCGCGAGCCTCTCGGCGGACAGCGGGACGACGCGGGGGGAGACGGCGTCGTCCCCGTCGGCGTCGCGGGTCCAGGCCCGGCCGGCGGCGACGAGCAGGTCGGTGCCGATGGCGGGGCGCAGCCGCACGGCGTTGCCCGGAACACCGGCCCGGACGAGAGCGGCGCGCGCCTGGGCCGGCGACGCGCCGTAGAGCAGGGCCACCGCGCCGTCCGAGGGTGACGCGGCGTGCTGGCCGGCGCCGTCCGCGAAGATCGTCCGGTAGACGAGATCCGTCCGGCGCAGTCGCGGTGGCGGGTCGTCGCGCCCCAGGGGGAACTGGGCGACAGTGACGGCGTCGTCGGCCCGCCGGCGGTCGCGCCGGCCGGCGCGGGCGAGCTCGGAGTCGAGGACCGACGCGAGGAGCGCGGCGGTCGCCTCCCAGCGGAATCCGGCCGCCCACTGGCGCGCGCCGGCGCGCAGCGCGGCCGCGCGCGCCGGGTCGCGCAGCTCGGTGAGCGCCAGGTCGACGGCCTCGGTGAGCCGGGTGGGTGCATCGACCAGCCAGCCGGTCTCGCCGTCGCGGACCGCGTCGCGCAGACCCGGTACCCGGAAGGCGAGCGCCGGGACGCCGAGCGCGTTCGCCTCCAGCACGGACAGCCCCCAGCCCTCGCCGTGCGACGGGTTGACCGTCAGCCAGGCGCTGGCCAGCAGGGCGTCGCGGGTCGTCGCGTCGGTGTGGCCGTGCCAGCGCAGCACGGCGGCGCTGTCCGGCCCGCCCTGGTCGAGACCGAGCTCGGCGGCGCGTGCGGTCAGCCGCTCCCGGTCGGGGCCGTCGCCGACCAGGTGCACCACCAGGCCGGGATGGCGCGCGGCCAGGGTGGGGACCGCCTCGAGCAGCAGGTGCAACCGCTTGTGCGGGACCAGCCGGCCCACGCAGACGATCGACGGGCTCGGCGACGGGCCGGCGTCGGTGGGGGCGACCGCCGGGGTCACCCCGTTGGGGACGAGGAAGCGCGGCCCGGGCAGGCCCAGCACGGAACGCGCCTCGTCCCGCGTCGACGGGGACACGGCCGCGACCGGGCGGCGCCGGTAGACCCAGCGGCTCCCCGGTGCCTCCAGCAGCTGGCCGACGCGGGCGACCGGGCCGGGGAAGAACAGCGGGAACTGCTTCTGGTGCACGTGGTGGAGCACCTGCACCACCGGGGTCGCCGCGGGCAGCACCAGTGGGCTGAAGAACGGGATCCCGTTCTGGCAGTCGACCACGGCGTCGACACCGCGCGCCGACCTGGCGAGCCGGGCCAGCCGTCCCAGGACGGAGGGGTAGACGCCGAACGCGCCGCCGCCGCGACGGATAACCACCCCGTCCGCGTCGGCGCGGGCGGGCAGCCCCGGCGGCCGGGCCGTCAGCAGCGTGACCTCCACCCCCGCGGCCGCGAACCGCGCGGCCACCGACTGGCAGAACAGCTCCGCGCCGCCCGCCTGGGGATGCTCCAGGTCACGCCAGTTCAGGAAGACCACGTGCCGGCCGGCCAGCCGGCCGACGGCGCGCCGCGCGGCATCGGCGGGCGGCTGCTGGCCGGGCGCGGCGCCGGGGGTGCGCACTGGTGGTCCTCTCCTTCTGCACCAGCCGGTCGTTTCCTCGCCGGCCGGGGTCCGTCACGCCGGTCCGTCACCAGGACCCACGGCCACGCGGACCGCGCCCGACAACCTAGCCCAAGGGGACCCAACTGGCGCGAAGGGCGCCGCCGTCCAGCGCGACGGCGCGCGGGGCCATGACCACGCCCGGGGGGAAGGTGCCCACGGCTCAGTCATACGATTGCGCGGGTCTTGGGCCGACATGGCCGCCCGGAGACCGTGACCCGGCGTAGTGGGAGAGGGCAATGGCGCTCGCGGTTCGGCGGGATCTCGTCGCCGAGCTGTTGCGCGGCCCGGCGGCCCTCGCCGTCGCCGGCGTCCTGATCAACGGTTTCAACCTGATCATGAACCTGGTGCTGGCCCGGGCGCTTGGCCCGGATGGATACGGTTCCTTCGGCGTCCAGACCAACATTTTCATGATTTTGTCGGTTGTCGGCACCGCTGTGCTGACGGCGACCGTGCACCGCGAGTCGGCGCACATCGGTGACACGCGCCGCGAACGGCGCGCCTGGATCCGCCAGTTGCGCAACGTCACCTGGGCCGCGATCCTGGTCGCGTCGGTCGTCTCGCTGGCGCTGTGCAAGCCGGTCGCGGTGATGCTCTCCTACCCCCACCCGCTCGCGATCGCCGAGGCCGCCATCGCCGCCGCGATCTGGGTGGCGCTCTGTGTCGAGCGCGGCCTGCTGCAGGCCAGGGGCAACTATCCGGCGCTGGCGCGCAACCTGGTCTTCGAGTCGGGTTTCCGGATCGCCTGCGTCGTCGCCCTGGTCTCCGCCGGCCTCGGCGTGAACGGCGCGGGTCTCGCTCTCGCCCTGGGCTGCCTGGCCGGCGGCGAGCACGCCCGCCACGCGGTCGCGCGCACGCCGTCGCTCATCCGGCGGTCCTCAGGCGCCCGGCTGAGTGAACGGACCGAGGGCCTCACGCCCACGGCGACGGGGCCGATCCCGATCGTGCCGGTCGCGGCGTCGCCTCGGCGTACCCGGGACAGCCTGATCGCCGAGTCGTCGGTCGCGCTGGCCACGCTGGTGCCGCTCGCGCTGCTGCAGAACATGGACGTCGTCATCGTCGGCTGGCGCAACCCGAGCGGCATCGGCGGCTACGCGGCGATCTCCACGGCCTGCAAGGTGCCGGTGTTCATCGGCCTGGCGGTGGCCAACTTCCTGCTGCCGGAGGCCGCCCGCCGGCGTAAGGAAGGCCTGCCCGCCGGGCGGGCGCTCGCGATGGCGCTGGTGTTCGTGGTGACCCCGGGGCTGTTCCTCGCCGCCGTCGGCGCGGTCGCGGGCCACGAGGTCCTCTCCCTGGTGTTCGGTCCGGAGCTGGCGGTGGCGTCGTCGGCGCTGTGGGTGCTGGCGCTCGCGATGACGTGCCTCGCGGTGACCCTGATGTTCGCCACCTACCTGCTCGGCGCGGGCTACCGGAAGATCGTCTGGGCGCTCACCGCCTGCACCCCGCTGACCGCGGTCGTGCTCACGCTCGCGGGTGGCGCGGTGATGCGGACGGCCGTCGCGGGTCTCGCCTGCCAGGCGTTCACCGCGACCGTCGCCGGTGCGCTCGTGTACCGGCTGCACAGCCACCACCTCGCCGCCGGCCGGACGGTGGACGGCGCCGTGCCCTCGCCGCGCCCCGACACCGTGGTGGCGGCCCCCCCTCGCGGCCCCGCGACCGCGCTGGCCGCCACGGCGGCCGCCGCGCCCCGGCCCGCCAAGGCGTCTCCCTCGGCCCGAGACGGCCTCGCCGAGCCCGAGGAAGGCGAGGAGGCCGAGGAGGCCGGGCCCGACGGATCGACCGTGGCCGCGATCGCCCCCGACGGCGGCTCCGTCGCGGAGGACGGGGGAGCGGACGGCCCGCCGCGGACGCCGGCCCTGGGGCCCGGCAGGCGACGGGCATGATGGGACTCGCGGGCGCCACGGAACGCACGGATGCCGCGGGCGTGGCGGGGGCCACGGCGTGACGGATGCCACGGGCACGGCGACCCCGATGCCACCCGATGCCACGATCGCGTCGGACGTACCGGGCCTGACCGGGGCGAACAAACCATTTGATGCACCAGCGGCACAGACCGGGCATCATCTGACGGGTCAGGACAGCCCTCGCCGAGTGTGACGGTGAGCTGACACAGCCGGACGGCGATCGATGAAGCCCGCGTGACCGGCAGTGGCTGTTCGAGTTCCGCCGTGCCCTGAGCCGTGCCGGCGGTGGTCGCGGCTGGACGCGACCAGTCACGTCGCCCGGGCGGAAGCCTGGCAAGGGTGACGGAATGTCATCGGCCGACAAAACGTGCGCATGCGTACGCAAGTGGCTACAGTGCTGGCACGCTTGACATGTCCTGTAGTAACTGTCTGCTTGTCCGATGGCCGGATGCGGCGCGCGCGACGGCCCCACATGCCCTGTTGTTCACCTGTTGACACGGCGGGGGTTTCTGATGGGCAAAATCCCTTTAAGTGTTGTTATCCCGGCATTCAACGAGGCTCACCGGCTTCCGTCCTCCCTCCCCGTTCTTTCGGATGCCCTGCACGGCCTCGCGCTCCACGACGCCGAGGTGATCGTCGTTGACGACGGCAGCGTCGACGACACCGCCGGGATAGCCACAGAACTACTGCGAGACCTGGCGAAAGGCCGGGTGATCAGCCTGCCGAGCAACAACGGGAAGGGCGCCGCGGTGCGGGCCGGCGTGGCCGCCGCGACGGGTGAGGCGATCGTGTTCATGGACGCCGATCTGGCCTCCGACATCTCCGACCTGCCCGCGCTGCTGGCGGCGCTGGAGGAGGCCGAGGTGGCGCTCGGGTCGCGTCGGCTGGGCCGCGGCGCCGACCGTGCCGTCACCCGCCGGCTCGGCAGCTGGGCGTTCCACGGGATCTCCCGGCGGCTCGTTCCGCTCGGCCTGGCCGACACCCAGTGCGGCTTCAAGGCGTTCCGGCGGGCAGAGGCGAAGATCCTCTTCGGCCAGTCCCAGGTCACCGGCTTCGCCTTCGACGTCGAGGTGCTCGCCATCGCGCGGTCGCTGGACTACCGGATAGCGGAGGTCCCGGTTCGCTGGATCGAGAAGCCGGAAGGGACGTTCAGCGCCGCGCGGCACACCCCGGCGATGCTCGTCGATCTGCTCAAGGCTCGCCGCCACATCACCCGGGCCAGCCAGCGGGCGCGGGTCGCCAGGTTCAGGCCCGCCGGCCCGGCGGCTGACGACGGCGGGTGGTGCGGCCTCGGGTTGGGCGCCCGCGGCGGACCGGACCCGGCCGCCCTCGGCGCGATCGCCCGGCCAGCCGCGGCCCCGTCGGCGGCCGCGGCGGAGCAGAGACCCTGCGGCCTGGCCCCACCCGGCTCGACACCACCGGCTCCGTCGACGTCACCGGCGTGGCTGCTGGCTGGGGCGAGGTCCGTTCTTCCCTGCTCGCCCACCCCGTCGTCGCATCCGGCGAGGCCTCGGCGCATTGGCCGGGCACCGGCGGCGCCGCCCGGGCCGCCCGGCCCGGCCTCGCCGGTGCCGGCACCGACGTCGCCGGACATGTCGGCGTCACCGGCTCCGCCGCCGCCACCGGCATCCGCGCCGCCGCAGAGCTGGCTGCGGGCCGGCGCGAGGTCCGCGCTGCCGCGCTCGCCACGGATGCGACCAGCCAGCTCGGCCGGGCGTCGATGACGCCGGGCCGAGCCGCGGCGCGGTGCCACCGATGGCCCTGAACGCGGTGGTCCGACGGGAGCTCGTCGTCGAACTGCTGCGCGGTCCGATGGCGCTGGCGGCGGCCGCGGCCGGGGTGAACCTCCTCAACCTCGTCATGAACCTCGTGCTGGCCAGGGTCCTGGACGCGGACGGTTACGGCGCCGTCGTCGAGCAGACGAACATCTTCATGGTCCTGTCGGTCGTCGGCACCGCCGTCCTGATCGCGGTCGTGCACCGCGACCTCGCCGCGCGGGACGAGGAGACCGACGCGCGGCGGGGCTGGGCCCGGCGCCTGCGCGGTCTGGTCCTGCTCGCCACCCTGGCCACCGCGCTGGTCGCGTTCGCGCTGTGCGGGCCGGTGGCGACGCTGTTGTCCTACCCGCACCCGGTCGCGATCGCCGAGGCGGCGCTCGCCGCCGCGGTGTGGGTAAGCCTGTGCGTCGAGCGCGGGCTGCTCCAGGCCCGGCGCGACTACCCGGCACTGGCGGCCAACCTGTTCCTCGAGACCTTCCTGCGGGTCACCTGCATCATCGTCCTGGCCTGCGCGGGGCTCGGCGTGGACGGGGTCGGGCTCGGGCTCGTGCTCGGCGTCGCCGTCGGGGCCGTGCTCGCCCGTCGGGCGGTGGCGGGCACCTCTCGACCGGCCTGGCTGCCGGCGTCCGGCGGGCTGGCGGGCGGCGAGACCACCCGGGCGGTGCCGTCGGCCGCGCGCGCCCGCGGCCAAGGCGTCCACCGGCGGACCCGGGACGGCCTGGCCGTCGACACCTCGACGGCGCTGGCCACGCTGGTGCCCCTCGCGTTGCTGCAGAACATGGACGTGGTCATCGTCGGCTGGCGCAACCCGGACGCGGTGGCCGGCTACGCGGCGATCTCCACCGCCTGCAAGGTGCCGGTGTTCATGGGACTGGCGGTGGCGAACTACCTGCTCGCGGAGGCGGCGCTGCGGCGCCGGGACGGCCGGCCCGCGGGCCAGGCGCTGGCGATGGCGCTGGGCGTCGTCGTCACGCCGGGGCTGCTGCTCGCGGCGGTCGGCGCGGTCGCGGGCCACCAGCTCCTCGCGCTGGTGTTCGGACCGAGGCTGACGGCGGCCGCGGACGGGCTGTGGGTGCTCGCGCTCGCGATGACCTGCCTGTCCGTCACGCTGCTGTTCGCGTCGTTCCTGCTGGGCGCGCGCTCCCGGCAGATTGTCTGGGTGCTCGCGGGCTGCGCGCCGCTGACCGCCGTGGTCCTCGCCCTGGCCGACGGCCTGGTCATGCGTACGGCGCTCGCCGGTCTCGGGTGCCAGGCGTTCACCGCCGCCGTCGCCGGGACGCTGATCCTGCGCCAGCGCGCGCCGCGGCCAGCCGGCTGGGCCGCGCGGTCAGGAGGTCATGTCGCGGTAGCGGAAGAGGAGGGCGGTGACGAGCGCGGCCACGAGGCCGTAGAGCAGGATGCGCAGGCCGGCGTCGGCGTACGTGGTCGAGTAGCCGTGGCCGCCGTTGGCGATGTCCTGCAGGAGCTGGCCGGGCAGCCAGTGGCCGGCGGTCCCCCAGATGCCGGTGATGATGATCTCCACTGGCAGCACGTACGCGAGGCCGACCGAGATCGCCGCGGCTGGAGACCTGAACACGATCGCCATCAACGCACCGAGTACCCCGTACCCCCAGGCGTTGAGCAGGTTGTTCGCGATCCCCTTGCCGAGCTCGCGCACCCCCGCCGCCGACGTCCACGCGTCCGTCGACACTCCCTTGATCGGCGCGAGGACGAACGACAGCGCGACGCTGACGGCCGCCGCCGCGAGCACCACCAGCGCGATGAACGACGCGAGCGCCAGGCACTTGCCCGCGAGCAGCTGTAACCGGTGTGGCTGGGCCGTGAGCTGGTTGCGCAGGGTGCCGCGGCTGTAGTCGCCCGCGAGCGCCGCGGCGACCACGCACAGCCCGACGACGCCGAGCAGGATGCTGATCGAGCTCAGGCCCTCGACAATGCCGCTGGGCCGGGACAGGGCGGCGGTGTGCAGGTAGTCGCCGTAGAAATCGCGCCCGCCGGTGGCCATGAAGGTCAGCACGGCGCCGAGGGCTGCGACGGCCGCCGTCGCGCTGAACGTGCCGACGACGAACCGCCGACGTCGCAGCGGGAACCATTCGGCGAGGAATGCCCTGACCATCTATCGACCTCCCCGGTGCCGGCTCGACCCGGCCCGAAGGACCGGGGATGAGCGTGTACGGCCGGTGTCGGCCGGATGGCCGGGCTCGGCCGGGTAGACCGCCGACGCGGCGGCGTCGTCCGCGCCGGTCTCGGCCGTCGGCGCCGCGACGCCGTGGCCCCTGACCGGCTGGGCGCCGGGCATCGTGTCGCCGGACAGGGCGTCGCCGTCGTCGCCGTCGCCGTCGGACCCGTCGGACCCGCCGGTGGCACGCAGGAAGGTCTCCTCCAGGCTCGGCCGGTGGGCGCGCAGGCCGCGCAGCGCGATGCCAGCCCGCATCGCGGCCCGGTTCAGGTCGGCGGCCATCCGCTCCGGCGCGTGCGCGACGACGACGACACGCTGGTCGCATGAGCGCGGCGCGACCGTCGGCGGCCCGTCGAGGCGGATCTCCGCCCGAACACCGTCCTCTGCGAGCACGGTGAGCAGCCGGCGCGCGTCGGCGCCGCGCTCGGGGGCCAGCAGGATCCGCGCTTCCCCGGCAGCCAGCAGCTCGCTGGTGCGGCCCTGGAACAGCAGCCGCCCGCCGCGGATCATCACCACGTGGTCGCAGATCTGCTCGATCTCGGCGAGCAGGTGACTGGAGACGAACACGGTCATCCCGTCGTCGACGAGCTCGCGCAGCAGCGCGCGGATCTCCAGGATGCCTGCCGGGTCCAGCCCGTTCGTCGGTTCGTCGAGGATCAGCAGCTCCGGCATCGGCAGCAGCGCGGCGGCGATGCCGAGCCGCTGCTTCATGCCGAGCGAGTAGCTGGCGAACGGGTCGCCGGCGCGGCCCGTGAGCCGGACCATTCGCAGTACCTCGTAGATCCGGCGGTTGTCGACGCCGCGCAGCACCGCCAGCTGCCGCAGGTTCTCCCGGCCCGACAGCCCCGGGTGGAAGGTCGGTCCCTCGATCATCGCGCCGACGTGGCTGAGGTAGCGCTCGGGATGGCTCACCGGTTCCCCGAGCACGTAGCCGACCCCCTCGGTCGGGCGGATCAGCCCGAGCAGCATCCGCAGCGTCGTCGACTTGCCCGCGCCGTTGGGCCCGACGAACCCGGACAGCGCGCCGACCGGGACGTCGAGGTCCAGGTGGTCCACGGAACGGCGGCCGTCGTGCAGCTTGGTGAGCCCGCGGGTCCAGATGGCCGCGTCCGGGCGCCGGCCGAGGCTGGCGTACGGGTCGCGGTGGGGGTCGCGGTGCGGCAGGTGCGGGTGGGGGAGATGCGGGTGGGGCAGATGGGTGTGCCCGAGCAGCGGGTGCGGCAGCCGCAGGTTGGGCAGGTTCGGGAACACCGACGAGCTCGGCTCCCTGACCTGCGCGGGGCCGGCGTCGCCGCGCCGACGCCGGCTCGCCCGTCCCCGCTCGCCCGACGTCATCCGGTTGTTCCTCCCGCGAGGCCGATCTCGACTGTGCGCGCTAGGTATCCATCGGATAACGGTGCGTGCGTCCTAGCGCAGGCCTACCCGCTCTGGTGTTGGCCCTACCGGATGCGCACCCCGGCTCCGGTGTCGGCTCGGGCTTCGGCCCAAGGCCACGTGGCAGCTCGGCGGCCACCGCCGCACGTCGAGACGGGCGCATACCACGTGGTGACCGCGCGTCACCAGTGCCGACCGGCCGTGTCCGCTTCCAAGCCGCTGGGCGACAATGGCCCACAATGTGTAGTCCGGAGGGAGGCACTCCGGTTCCGTGCGCGGGGGCGGGGTTGGGTCAGGCGGGGTCGGGTCAGAGGAGCGCCGGCATGACGCCGGCGCCGTGGATGCCAGGGAGTGATCGTGGGCGGATCGGCGGGGGTGCGCCACGGCGTCCGCGTGCTGGTCGGGCTCGCCGTCGTCGCCATCGTCGCGACGATGGTCCTCGCCGTCTACTCGTCGGTCCGGGCGAACGACGCCGCGGCGGAGCGCGCGAACCGGCTCGACCCGGCCGCGACCGTCACCGCCCAGCTCTACACCGCGTTCGTCGACCAGCGCAGCGCGCTGCGCGGCTACCTCATCTCAGACGGCGCGAACGACAAGCTGCTCGACCCCTTTCGCGACGCCGAGCGGAACATCCCCGTCCTGACCGCGAGTCTGCGTGACCTGGTCACCGACTTCCCCGACCTGCTCACCCGGGTCGACGCGCTGAGCCGCACCTACCAGACCTGGCGGACCGGCGTCGTCCGCTCGGAGCTCGACGAGGCGGCCGGCGGCAACGCCCTGGCCGCGCAGCTCCTCGAGATCAGCGACGAGAGCCTGCTGCGTTTCCGCGACCTGCGCTCGGCCACCGAGGGCCTCACGAAGGCGATCGCGGACGAGCAGTCCGCGGCGACCGGCCGGGTGAAGAACTCGGCGGACCTGCTGCTGACCTCTGTCGGCACCATCGTCGCCGTGCTGCTGGCGATGTCGCTGCTGATGCTCGTCCTGTCCCGGCGCTGGCTCATCGTCCCGATCAACGAGCTGCGCCGGGCGGTGAACGCCGTCGCCGCCGGTCGCCACGACACCACGATCCCCGCCGTCGGCCCGCGCGAGATCGTCGACCTCGCCGGCAACGTCGAGACGATGCGCGCCCAGCTGGTGAGCCTGGTCCGCCAGAACGAGCGTTCCTGGGAGGCGCTCGCCCAGGAGGGCCCGGCGGTGCTGGCGCTGCGGGACGCGCTGACCCCGTCGTCGCTGCGCGACACGGCGGGGCTGGAGCTGCTCGGCCGGGTCGACCCGGCGGAGGGCGCGCTCGCGGGCGACTGGTTCGACGCCATCGAGATGCCCGATGGCCGGGTCGCGATCGTCGTCGGCGACGTCGCCGGGCACGGCGCGGCCTCCGGCGTCTTCGCGCTGCGGCTCAAGCAGTTGCTCACGGCGTCGCTGTCGCGTGGCTCCGAGCCCGCGACGGCGGTGCAGTGGGTGGTCGAGGCGCTCGGCGACACCGACGAGACGTTCGCGACCGTGCTGATCGCGGTCGTCGACCCGTGGGACGGCGAGATCATCTACGCCAATGCCGGCCACCCGGACGCGCTCGTGCTGCGCGCGGCCAGGCCCGCCGCGGCCGGCGCGGGCGCCCGGACGCGTGCCCGCGCCGCCGCCGGCTATCGCCCCGGCTACGGCGGCGGGCGCGGCGAGCCCGGCGGCCGCGGCGACTTCGACGAGCTCGAGGACCTTGACGACCTCGACGAGCTTGGTGACGGGGACGGCCTCGGTGACGTCAACGACCTCGTCGGGCTCGACCGCCTCGATGATCTCGACGATCCGGAGGGCCTGGACCGGCTGGCCGGGCTGGGCCTGGTGGAGCCGCTGGCATCCACCGGGCCGCTGATGTCCAGCCTGGTCGCCGAGCCGGGAGCCTGGCGCACCGGCCGGCTTCGCCTGGGCCACGGCGACGTGCTGTTCGTCTACACCGACGGCCTCGTCGAGGCGCGCGACGACGGCGGCCGGCTGTTCGGCCGCCACCGGCTCGTCGGCGAGCTGGTCCGCGTCTCCGGACGCTCACCCGACCGGCTGCTCGACGACGTGTTCGCCGCCGTGCGCGACCACGCTCCCGGTCGCCCCAGCGACGACCGCACCGCCATCGCGCTCTCGCTGAGCCCGAGCGTGCCGGGAGCCCGCCGCGCTCGGGCCTAGCCCTCTGGCCTCGTTATTTGTCCTGTGGGCGACGAACCTGCGTGATGGCAGTGTTTTTGGGTAGATCCCTAGCCATGAGCGACGAGTCCGGTCGGTCGACCTCGCAATCGACCGACACCCTGCCTCCCACCACCCCCGACGGAGCCGCCGCGTCCCGCCGCGGTGGCCGGAGCGCATGGCCGCCTTCCCTCGGCGGCCTACTCAAGATCGTGACGTTGCTGGTCGCGCTGGTGGTCCTCGCCAGCGTGGTCAGCTTCGTCGCCGGCTGGCCGTCGTTGCTTCACAACCCCTTCAGCGAGAAGAAGGTCGACCGCAGTTCGCCGCCGGTGCTGCGCTCGCTGGAGAACCTCAGTGACTACCACGCGGCGAGCGCCCACATGGAGGTGGTCGTCGACGTCGAGGACGACACGAAGTGGATCCCGTCCTCGCTCAAGGGCGAGCGGGTGCTCTTCGTCGGCGTCGGCACCGTCGACTCGGTGGTCAACTTCGCCGGCCTCGACAGCAAGCGGGTCACGGTCGACGAGGCGACCAAGTCCGTGACGATCAGGCTGCCCGCGCCGACGATCGGCAAGGCGACCCTCGATCCCAAGAAGAGCTACGTCGTCGCCCGCCAGCGCGGCGCGCTCGACCGGATCGGGGGCCTGTTCGGCGGCCAGAGCACCGACCAGGACCTCTACGTCCGGGCGACCGAGCAGATGCAGGCCGCCGCGGCCAGTGACGGCCAGGTGATCGCGCTGGGCAAGCAGAACACGACGGCGATGCTGAAGGGCCTGCTCGGCGCCCTGGGCTACACCAACGTCACCGTCACCTACGAGGAGGACAAGAAGTGAGGTAGGGCGGGACACTCCGCCTCGACGAGGGCCCGGGCGCGCGCTGCGCGCCCGGGCCCGTGCGCGTCAGGCGCCGGATGTGCGACGGTAGGCGGCGGGCCGGGGACTGCCAGGACACTCCCGGGGCACAGACACCCCCGGCCAGCGGAGGCGCCGCGATGACGACGACGGACCACGGCGAGGCCGGCGGCCAGGCGGACCCGGCGGCCCAGCTGGCCGACTACGGGTACGCGCCGGGTCTGAAGGCGCTGCGGGTCGAGCGCCGCGGCGACGGCGGCCGGGTCGTCCAGGTGACGATGCTCGGGCCGGGCAAGGGCAACGCGATGGGCCCGGACTTCTTCCGCGAGCTCCCCGAGGTCTTCGCGGCGCTGGACGGCGACGACTCGGTGCGCGCCATCGTGATCGCCGGCTCCGGCGCGCACTTCTGCTACGGCCTGGACCTGACCGCGATGCTCGGTGGGCTCACCGCTGGGGGCGCGGACGATGGCGGCCTCGCCGGGGCTCGCACGGCGATGCTCACGAAGGTCCGCTCCCTGCAGCGGGCTCTGGACGCGGTGGCGGGGTGCCGCAAGCCGGTCGCCGCGGCCATCAGCGGCTGGTGCATCGGCGGTGGCGTGGACCTCGCCGCCGCCTGCGACGTCCGCTACGCGAGCGCCGACGCCCGGTTCAGCGTCCGGGAGGTGAAGGTGGCGATCGTCGCCGACCTCGGCAGCCTGCAGCGGCTCCCGGCGATCATCGGTGACGGCCACCTGCGCGAGCTCGCGCTCACCGGCAAGGACATCGACGCCGCGCGCGCCGAGAGGATCGGCCTCGTCAACGACGTCGTGGCCGACCAGGCGGCGGCGCTCGCCGCCGCGCACGCCTTCGCCGACGAGGCCGCCGCCAACCCGCCGCTCGTCGTGCAGGGCGTCAAGGAGATCCTGGACGTCGCCCGCGGCCCGGCGGTGGCCGCGGGGCTGCGCTACGTCGCGGCCTGGAACGCCGCCTTCCTGCCGTCCCACGACCTGAACGAGGCCGTCACCGCCTTCGTCGAGCGCCGCCCGCCCCGCTACCAGGGCCGCTGACCCCGCCGGAGGCGGTCGAAGGTCAACGGGCGGCGCGGCCGTCGGGCGCGGCGGCGCGGGCGGCGAGGACCTCGTCCATCCCGGCGCGGATGCCCTCGGCGATCTGGCGGATGTGCGGCTCCCGCAGCACCGAGAAGTGCTCCGTCGAGACGTCGTGGTAGGTGTGGTCGCCGGTCAGGTAGCGCGACCAGGCCTGCGGCTCGTCGGGATTGCCCATCGCCCGGTAGACGACCGTCCGCCCCGGCCACGGCCGGGGCCGGTAGAACCGCTCCAGCATCCGGGAGTAGTTGAAGAACGCCTCGAACTCGTCGAGCCCCGGTAGCACGAGCAGGCCGGTGAGCGGCAGCTGGGCGATGCGGCGCAGGGTCTCCTTGTTGAGCAGGTTGCGCCGCTGCTCCGGCAGCAGCACCCGGCCCAGCGAACGCAGCCTCGGGCGCACCCGTGTCCGGCGCTGGTACTCCCGGGCGACCCCGAGGCCCACGCCACCGGTGCCGTCCCGGCCGCCGACGGGGGCCGCGGTCGGGTCGGCGGGTCGTTCCTCGCTGCCCCAGGCCAACCGCAGCGAGGCTGGCAGGTAGGTGTCGACCAGCACCAGCAGCGCGACCTCCTCGCCCGCCGCATCGAGCTGGTGGGCCATCTCCAGGGCGATCAGGCCGCCCATCGAGTGCCCGGCGAGGAAGTACGGCCCGTACGGCTGGATCACCCGCAGCAGCTGCAGGTGGCGGCGGGCCGCGCGTTCGACCGTCCAGTCCGGCAGGCCGCGCTGCTCCAGCCCGCGCGCCTGGAAGCCGAAGACCGGCTGGTCCTCCCCGAGCCGGCGCGACAGCGAGACGAACCCCAGCGCGAGGCCCGCCGCGCCCGCGACGCAGAACAGCGGCGGGCGCGAGCCGTGGGCACGCAGCGGCACGATCGTCGGGTGCGCGGGCCCCGACCGGTCCGCGACCGACACCTTCCGGGCGAACTCGGCGAGCGTCGGCGCGTCGATCACCGCCGTGGCTGGCAGGTGGACGCCCAGCTCCTCGCGGACCAGCGCCCGCAGCTCCTCCGCCGCCAGCGAGTCGCCGCCGAGCTCGAGGAAGTCGTCGTCGACGCCGACCTCCTCGAGCTCGAGGACCCGGGTCCACAGGTCGGCGAGCAGCACCTCCCACTGGGTACGCGGCACGCCGGAGCGGGCCGGCGCCGCGAGCGGTGCCGGCAGCGCGGCCCGGTCGACCTTGCCGCGCTCGGTGCGCGGCAGCGCGGGCAGCGTCATGATCGTCGCCGGGACCATGTAGCTCGGCAGCTTCGCGCGCAGCAGCCGGCGGATCGTCGCCGCCGCCAGGGTCGCGTTGCCCGAACGGGGGACGACGTAGGCGACCAGCCGGTTCGGCTCCGGCGGGTTGCGCACCGCGACGACCACCGCCTCGCTGATGTCCGGGAGGGACAGCAGCGCCGACTCGATCTCGCTCGGCTCCACCAGGTAGCCGCGAACCTTCACCGCGGCGTCGCCCCGGCCGAGCAGGACGAGCCGGCCGTCGGGCTCGAACCGGCCGAGATCGCCGGTGGGGCAGCGCAGCCGGCCGTCGGGCAGCTCGGTGAACTTGCCGGCCGTCAGTTCCGGCGCCTTCCAGTAGCCGGCGGACAGGTAGTGCGAGGTCACGACGACGTTGCCGGTCTGGCCCGTCGGCAGCGGCGTGCCGTCCTCGCGCTCGATCGTCACGTCCTTGCCGGCGGCCGGCCAGCCGGTGGGGATCGTGCCGTCGGGGATCTGGTCGCCCGGGGCGATCTGGAAGAACGCGAGCGAGGCCACCTCGGACGAGCCCGACCAGTTGGTGTACGTGGCGGTCGGCGGCAGGTGCGGGCGCAGCGCCGCGATGTCGCCGCCGTACACCGCCTCGCCGCAGGTCGTCGCGAGCCGCAGGTCGGGAAGGACGTCTCCGGGCACGAGCGCGCCGACGAACGAGCGCAGCAGCGACGGGGTGGTGTGCAGGGTGGTGAGCCGGTTCGTGGTGACCCACTCGGGCAGGTCGCGGATGCCCAGCGACCGCGGGTCGTAGGCGTAGACGCCGACACCGTTCAGCAGCGCGAACCCGACGACCGTCAGGCCCGCGGCGAACGAGTACGGCAACACCAGCGCGGACCGGTCGCCGGGGGCGAAGCCGAGCGCGAGCATGCCCGCGTAGCAGTCGTTGACGAAGGTGCCGTTCGTCCAGACGACGCCCTTCGGCTCGCCGGTGGAGCCGGAGGTGAACACGATGCAGGCGACGGCGTCGGCCCCGCCCAGGTCGCCGGGGAACGGCGCGCCGTCGGGGCCGAGCATGCCGGCGGTGGTGGCCGCGTCGGGGTGGCGCTCGGCGTCCGCGACGTCGACGACGCGGACGGTGGTGCCGGGCTCGTCGACGACCGGGCGGGTGGAGGCGTCGACCAGGCAGCCGACGGCGCCGGACTGGCGCAGGATCTGCCCGATCCGCGCCGTCGGGAGCATCGTGTCGAGCAGAACCGCCGGGCGGCCGGTGCGCAGCGCGGCGAGCAGACCGACCAGGCCGGCCGCGCTGTGCGGGAGCAGCGTGGCGACCGGCTCGTCGCCGGTACCCAGCTCGGCGAGCAGCAGCGCGGCGAGCTGGTCGGCGCGGGCGTCGGCCTCGGCGAAGGTGAGCGACTGGCCGGGGGAGACGAGGGCCGGTGTGTCCGGCAGCATGCGGGCGACCGCGCGGAACCGCGCGGAGATCGAGCTCTCCAGGTCCGCCGGCTCCAACGGACGGAAGGGCACCGCGCCGGGTGCGGCGACCGTACGTCCCCCGGCCGTGCCTTTCCCGGTCACCACCGGCGCCAGCGACCGGGCCGTGGTCTCCAGCGTGGTCCTGGCCGCTGGCCGTGCGCGTGACCCGGTGCGTGGTGTGCTCCGCGGTGTGGCGTCGTCCCAGTCCGCCGCAGCCCCCGCCGCCGACGTCGTCATTGCCGCACCGTCCCGTGATGGTCGATCGTTTGTCTGATCTGTACCGACCCGCGCGAACCCGACACCTACGTCACTGTTGCGCGGCCCGTTCACGTGTGCCCCCCGTTCCTGCCTCACGTTATATGTCCGCGATTTTCCTACCGTCCAAATAATGCGCCGCCGCCGGGTGGGCTGCTGAAGAGCAATTGACTTGGCAATTGACATGTTGTGCACTGATTGTTTCGACGTCGACTTATGGGAGTCGTTGGTGGGCTCGCGGTCGGCCACCGGTTGCGCGTTATGTGTCCGCGCCGTTTCCCGCGCCGTTTCCTGGTCGTCGGCCGCGGTGGTGTCCGCGATCTCTCATCCGGGCTGGGGCTGGGGCCGGGGAGGGGGGTCGAAGTGGGGCCGGGTCCCAGTGGTCGGACGGCGGCTGACGGCTGCGGTCGCCGACGCCGATCGCGGCCGGGAGTGGTCGCGACGTCGACCCGCGAACCTGCCGAGGGCGCGGAATCGTCATGACTCGAGGTTCGTTCGGAAGGATGAGTCGGGTAGACTCAACAAGCATGAGCCCGGGATCGCCGGGCACCGGAAAGGGGCGATCTTGATGAGTGCCTACCTGTGGGACCCGTTCGCCGTGCTGGGGCGGCTCGACCGTGAGTTCGAGGGCGTCGTCCGTGCCTCGTTCGGCCCGTGGGACCGCGCGCGGGCGCCGCGCGCGACCGCGGCGCTGGCCCGGCCGGCGTCGGGTGACGGGGCGGCGCCCGCCCGTTCGGCGAGGTTCGGCGACGTGATGCCGTCGGCGGACGTGGTGACCGACGGCGACGACGTGGTGGTCAACGTCGAGCTGCCGGGGGTGGACGTCGAGAAGGACGTGACGGTCGAGATCGACCGCGGCCGGCTGGTCGTGCGCGGCGAGCGCGGCGACTCGTCCGAGACGAGCGAGGGCGGCCGGATCCGCCGCGAGCGCTGGCGCGGTTCGTTCCGCCGCGAGTTCTCACTGCCGGAGAGCGCGGCGGCGAGCAGGGTCTCGGCCACCTACGACAGGGGCGTGCTGTCGATCCGGCTGCCAGGTGCCGCCGCGAGGCCGGTCAGCACCCGTATCCCGGTGACCGCCGCGGCCGCGTCGTCCGCCGAGCTCCCCGTCGCCGGCGCGGCCGAGGGCGGGCCGGCGCAGGCCGGGGCCGACGGGGCCGCGAGCGCCCAGCACGCCGCCTGACGGCGGAGTGGGCGAGCGGACCCGCCTGTGCCAGGGGTGTTGGCTATCCGGTAGCTACCGGATAGCCAACACCTGGCACGTCCGGCGCTGGCCGCCGCCTCACCGCGTTACTCGGCCGACGCCGGCGGCTTCGGAGTGGACGTGCGGCGGATCGTGGCGGCGGCGCGGCCGCGCTGCGCTGAGCCTCCGCGGCCGGACGAGCTCCTGGCGGACGGCGGTGGGACCATGGGGCCGACGTCACCGTCCGGGGCGGTGTCCAGGTCGACGACGACCGGGGCGTGGTCGGAGGTGCCGGTGCCCTTGCGGGCCGCCCGGTCGACCCAGACGGCGGCGACCCGCCCCGCGACGTCGGCGCTCGCCAGTGTCAGGTCGATGCGCATGCCCATGTTCTTCGGGAAGCACAGCGCCCGGTAGTCCCAGTAGGTGTAGACGACGTCGTCTGGCCAGCGGGCGCGCAGCACGTCGACCAGGCCCACCTCGGTCACCGCGTGCAGCGCGGCTCGCTCCGGGGCGGTGACGTGGGTGGCGCCGACGAAGTCGGCCGGATCCCAGACGTCCGCGTCGGTGGGGGCGATGTTGAAGTCGCCGCAGGCCAGGATCGGCTGCCGCGGCGCCACCTCGGCGAGCAGGCCGCGCAGCGCGGCGAGCCACTCGAGCTTGTAGGCGTAGTGCGGATCCTCGGGAGTGCGGCCATTGGGCACGTAGAGCGACCAGATCCGGATGCCGCCGCAGGTGGCGGCGATGGCCCGCGGCTCGGGCGCGCCCGCGGGGAAGCCCGGGTCGCCGGGAAGGCCGCGCTCGACGTCGTCGAGGCCCTGCCGGGACAGCAGCGCCACCCCGTTCCACCGGCCGTCGCCGTGATGCGCGTAGCGGTAGCCCCGGCGGAACAGGTCCTCGTCGAAGGCCTCGGCGAACGACTGGTCGTCGAGCTTGGTCTCCTGCAGGCACACCACGTCGGGCTGGGCGCGGTCGAGCCACTCGATCAGCCGTGCCTGCCGGGCCTTGGCCGAGTTGATGTTCCACGTCGCGATCCGCACATCGAAGACGTTAGTACCCCGGTCCGACAGGGCGGTGATCCTCCCGTCCCTGTTCCGCCCCGGCCGGCCGGTGGGCTAGGGCGCCGTGCCCCCGGGTACGGCCGGCAGCGCGTCGGCGACCTCGGCCGGAGAGGCCGTGCCCGCCGCGGTGGCGATGGTGGCGGCGACCTCGGCGCGGCGGCCGGCGAGCTCGGACCGCTCGCGCGCGGCCGCACGCCGGCGCTCGTCGTCGACGTCCTCGGCGACGCGCTCGTCCGCGGCCATCAGCGCGCCGAGGTCGACGTTCGCCATCTCCAGGACGCCGAGCTTCGCGTAGGCGTCGCGAATCGTCGGGCCCCAGAGGCCGATGTCCTTCATGCAGGGCACGATCCGGCTGAACAGCAGCGTCTGGAACGTCCGGTAGTAGTCCGACTTCTTGACCAGCTCGGTGCTCTCGGCGAGGTCCAGCCCGATGTTCTCCCAGACCTCGGAGCCGTTGAGCCGCTCGTACATCAGGAAGCAGCCCTCGGCGGCGAACTCCTCCCGCTCGGCGCGCTCGGCGTCGGTGAGCTCCTTGTAGTAGTCACGCAGCGCGAGCCGGCCGAACGCGACGTGGCGGGCCTCGTCCTGCATGACGTACGCCAGGATCTGTTTGGGCAGCGGGAGCGGCGTCATGTCGCGCAGCAGGCCGAACGCGGCCAGTGCCAGCCCCTCGATGAGCACCTGCATGCCGAGGTAGGGGATGTCCCAGCGGCTGTCGGACAGGGTCTGGTCGAGCAGCAGCCTCAGGTGCTCGTTGATCGGATAGATCAGGCTGAGCTTCTCGTGCAGGAACCGGGAGTAGACCTCGACGTGCCGGGACTCGTCGATGGTCTGCGTCGTCGCGTAGAACTTCGCGTCCATGTCCGGCACCGACTCGACGATCCGGGCGCTGCAGATCATCGCTCCCTGCTCGCCGTGCAGGAACTGGCTGAACTGCCAGGAAGCCAGGTGGTGGCGCAGTTCGTCCCGGTTCGCGTCCGACATCTTGTCCCACGCCGGGGTGCCGTAGATCGCGATCGTCTCATTGGGCAGGCCGAGCGGCCGACCGTACGGCACCTGGAGCGACCAGTCGATCCGGGTGCCGGCGTCCCACTGCTTGTCCTTGCCCTTCTGGTAGAGGGCGAGTAACCGCTCGCGCCCCTCGTCGTACTCCCAGCTGAACCGGGCCGCCCCGGCGGACGGGACGTCCCAGGTCGTGCGCTCGACGGGTTCGACGTACCGCGGGTAGGTGGACATGAGGTTCGGCCCCCTCTCCCAACCCACCGGCGCCGCCCCCGCGCGGGCGGCGCGCGGGCGGTGGGCGGAGGGCGGATCGGTCTGGTTCGGCCGCGCGGGTGTGGTCGCGGCCGGTCTGGTCGCGCTGGCAGGTGGTCGGCCCTGGTGTCGGCCTCCGGCGGCCAAGGACGGTCAGGCAGTCAGCCCCACGATCGTGCCAAACCAGGCGCCTGCGCACACCCCCTGGCCGGACATGGGTGTGGCCCGCCGCGACGCGGCGGGCCACGGACGGCCGTCAGCTCGGATCAGCGGCCGGGGGAGCCCCAGGAGCCGGGAGCGGGCGGGGGCTGGGCGCCGGGCTGGGGTGACCACGGGGCGCCGCCGGCCGGCGGGTAGCCCGCGGGGGCAGGGTAGCCGGCGGGCCCGCCCGGTGCCGCCGCGCCGGCGGGGCCGTAGGCGGCGACGGCGTTCGCGGCGACGCCGGCGGCTGCCGGGCGGCCGACCTTCGGTTCGATGCGGCGCAGCATGACCGACGTCAGGTAGAGCAGGACGACGCCGATCGCCAGGGTCACGGCGATGTCGAGCACCCAGGTGGGCGCGTTGTGGTCCCAGAGCGTGTCGCGGGGCGCGGTGCCGATCCGCTCGTCGCCGAGCTTGCCGGCGTTGTTGAGATCATCGGTGGCGGCGAGGGCGGCGAAGGCCCAGCGCGCCGGGGCGAGCCAGCTGACCTGCTGCAACCCGAGCCCGTCGGACACGGTGATCAGGCCGCCGGAGAGCACCAGCTGCGCCATGGTGATCAGCACCAGGAACGGCATCGTCTTGTCGGCGTTGTCGACCAGCGTCGAGACGAGCAGGCCGATCATCATCGACACGAGCGCGGCGGCGACGATCGCGATGAGGCACTCCAGCAGCGGCGAACCGACCACCACCGCCTCTTCTGGCGTGCGCCCGACCAGGCCGATCAGCGTGAAGATGATGCACTGCAGCGTCGTGATGCCGGTCAGGATGACGATCTTCGAGCCGAGGTAGGCCGATCTGGACAGGCCTATGGTGCGTTCTCGGCGATAGATGTCTCGTTCCTTGACGATCTCGCGTACCGAGTTGGCCATGCCCATGAAACAGGCACACAGGATGAGCACGACGAGTACCTTCGTCGCGTCCCCGTTCGGCCGGCCGTTCGCCAGCACCCCCAGCCCGTCCGGCGCCGGAATCACCCGCGGGATGATTCCCAGGAAGACGGGGAAGGCGGCGATCAGGCGCAGGTACGACCTGTCCGCGAGGATGACCTTCAGGTAGCGGCGGGTCAGCGTCGACAGCTGCTTGGCCACCGGCTGCTGGCGGATGCTCGGCAGCGCCGGCGGCGCGGTCCGCACGGACGGCGCGACCATGGCCGATGGCACGTAGTGCTCGGAGGCGCGGAACCGGGCGCCCATCTCCTCGCCCGGCGTGTTCTCCAGCTCGCGGAAGACGTCGACGAAGTCCTTGAAGTCCCGCTTGCCGAAGTAGCCCAACGCCCCTTCCGGCGGGCCGAAGTAGGAGATGTAGCCGCCTGGGGCCAGCACCAGGACGTAGTCGCAGCGGTCGAGGAACAGCACGCTGTGGGTGACGACGATGACGGTGCGGCCCTGCTCGTCGGCGGAACCCGCGCCGCCGCCCTTGGCCAGCGCCCGCAGCGTGTCCATCACCGCCTGGTCGTTGGCGGGGTCGAGGCCCGAGGTCGGCTCGTCGAGGAACAGCAGCGACGGCCGGGTCAGCAGCTCCAGCGCGACGCTGGTGCGCTTCTTCTGGCCACCGGACAGGCGCGAGACCGGCGTGTCGGAGTGCTGGGTGAGACCCAGCTCGCCGATCACCTCCTGGACGCGCGAGCGCCGCTCGTCCTTGGTGGTGTCCGCGGGGAAGCGCAGCTCGGCGCCGTACTCCAGCGCCTGGCGGACGGTCAGCTGGGCGTGCAGCGGGTCGGCCTGCGGCACGTAGCCGATCCGGCGGCGCAGCTCGTCGTACTCGTCGTACAGGTCGCGGCCCGCGTAGCGGACGGTGCCGGCGTCGGCCGGGCGGAAACCGGTGAGCGCATTGAGCAGCGTCGACTTGCCGGCGCCCGACGGGCCGACGACGCCGAGCAGCGAGCGGGCCGGCAGCCGGAACGTCATGTCGTGCATCAGCTGCTTCGTGCCAGCCCAGACGTTGAGGCTCTGCGCCTCGAACGCGACGTCGCCCGAGTCGCGGTACTCGACGAGGGTCGCCCCGTCGAGCTGGTACAGGTGGTGGCCGATCGCGATCACGTCGCGCTGCCCGACGGGGGCGCGCTGCACGCGCTGGCCGTTGACGAACGTGCCGTTCGCCGACTCGAGGTCGACGACCTCGGCGCCGCCGCCGGGGTGCAGGAACAGGTCGGCGTGGTGACGGGAGGCGAGCAGGTCCGGAACCGACACGTCGTTGTCGCGGGACCGGCCGAGCCGGATCCGGCCGCCGGAGATCGGGTGCACCTTGCGCGCGGCCGGCACCGACGGGTTCGCGGTGGTCGCGGGGTCGATCGTGCCGGTCCGCCCCCCGGGCACCGACTGGCCGGCCAGGGCGGGCAAGAGATGTGGGGTGGGCGGTATCTCGGGACTGGGTTGAGCCGGCGGACCGGGCTGGGCCGGCGGACCGGGCTGGGCCGCGGGCGGGCGTGGGGCCCGCGCCGGCGGGGTCGCCGGTCTCGGGGCGGCCGACGCCGCGGGCGCGCCGGCGGCCGGGACGGCGGTGATCACGACCTCCGGGCCGTCCACCCCGCCAAGGCGGATGCTCGCCACCTCGCCGAGCCGGAGCTCCAGCTCGGTGACGCGTCGGCCATCCTGCCAGATCCCGTTGGCGCTGTTGTCGGCGACCCGCCAGCCGGACGCCGACGGTGTGAGCAGCACGTGCTGGCGCGACACCTGACTGTTGCTGATCACGACGGTCGAGGACCGAGCCCTGCCGATCACCGCGGGTTCCGGACCGGTAAGCAGCGCCTCCCCAGCCGATGTCGTCACCCGAAGCGCGGTGCTGACCACCCCGTCCCCCTCCGCTTTACTGCTCGTCACTGCTCGTCCGCACCTGGGTACGGCGGTGCCGATGCCTGGCCGCGCGACGATCGCGCCGCCGAAGCACCGCGCCATCGCCGGCCCGGCCATCGCCCACGGGTCGAGGCGCGCGAATCTGGCCCACGCGTTTCGACCCGCCGTTTGGCAAACACGCTAGTGCGCCCAGGTACCGCGCGGAACGGGCGGGTCCTTACAGCCGTGTCGAATTTCCGACCGCACATGTCTCGAAACGCAGTGGGTAGGCAAGGCATTACGGGCGGGTACCTCGGGCGGGCCGGAGGCCTGACCGCGGCCCGCGGCCGACGGCGCGGCGGGCCGCGTAGCCCGGTCGGTGGGTCCGCGGCGCGTTCCCTCGTCCTACACCGGTCACACCATCGGGCCGGCGATCCACCTGCTCGATGACGAAATCCAAGGAGGAGCAATGGCACTTCCTACGCGTGGCGGCGACGTCCGCCCGATGCTGGCGAGGTGGGATCCGTTCCGGGAGATCGAGGACGCCTGGGCGAAGATGGGCAGCCTGCTCGGCGACGTGGTCACGGGCGGGGCTCCGGAGGGCCGCACCTTCGGCACCCTGGCCAACATGATCACACCGGTCGACATCGAGGAGACCGATGACGAGCTCATCGTCGAGATCGATGTGCCCGGCGTTCCCCGGAGGGACGTCACCATCGATCTGCAGGACAACGAGCTGATCGTCACTGGCGAGATCAAGGAACGAGAGCGCACCGGCAAGCTGCGCCGCCAGACCCGCCGCACCGGTCTGTTCGAGCACCGCATCGCGCTGCCGGGCGACGTCGATCCCGACTCGGTCCGCGCCTCACTGTGTGACGGTGTCCTGACCATCCGCTGCGCGAAGCAGCGCGCCACCCACCCTCGTCGTATCGAAATCGAAGCCGCCTGAACCCGATCGGCGGAAAGCGGGAAAGTCCGAACCGTATGGGGCATGGGGCGCCCCGCTCTCCCGGCACCGAGGCGGGAAATCGTCGATGAGCCGGAAACGCCCGGGCGGCCGGACGAACGGCGGGTGGGCCGGCCGGCCGACTGAGCCAAGAGGCCGTGAAACGGGCGAATCGGATAATCGGGTGAAAAGCTGCGGGCAATACGGATCGTTGGAGGTTGGTCGCCCTGGCGGCGGCGGGCTGGTCGGCGAACGCCGACGGGCGGCGCTAGATCACCCGGGGGACCTTCGGGCCGGTGACGCCCCAGAAGACGAGGCGGATCATCGCCTGGCGCAGGTCGGCGACGTGGATGTCCCAGGCCTCGAAGCCGGGCTGGTGCGCGGCGACGTGCGCGAGCATCGAGACGAGCGCGCCGGCCATCGCCATCGGCTCGACCTCGGCGGTGCGCCCGGCGCGGGTCTGCGCCTCCTCGACCACGCCGGCGAGCGACCTCGTGATCGCGTTGAGCATGCGCACCCGGGCGCGGCGGAACCGCTGGTCGCCCTCCTCGGTGAGCAGGTCGACGACCCGCAGCACCGGCTGGTGCGCCTGCCAGAACGACAGGAACCCGTCGACCAGCGACTCGGCGCCGTGCCAGCCGGCCGCGCCCCGCCACGGCCGGGCGCCGACGAGGTCCGACAGCTCGGAGCCCTGGTCGGCGACCTGCTCGGCGAGCGCGAGCATCGCCGTCTCCATGTCGACGAAGTACTGGTAGAAGGTCGCGGGTGAGGTGCCCGCCTCGCGCGCGACGTCGGTGACCGTCAGCTCCCGGTACGGGGTGGTCTCCAGCATCGCGGCGGCGCAGTCCAGCAGACGGGCCCTGGTCGCGAGGCCCCGGCGGCCCGGCACCCGGCCGTCCGCCGCCCGTGGCGCAGCGGCCGCTGACCTGGCGTCGGCCGAGCTGGCGTCGTCGCCCGAGCTGGCGTCGCCGGCCGAGCTGGCGCCGGTCTCGGCGTCCGCGATGGGCGTCGCGCCCGCCTCGCCGTCGGCCACCGGGCCGTCGCCGGCGTCGACCGTGAGCCGGGCGCTCGCGGCGCGGCCACGGCCGCGGCTCTGGCGGCTGGCGGCCTTGGCGGTCTTGTCGAGGGCAGGGGCGTCGGCTGGGGACACCTGGTAAGCGTAAGGCGACGACCCGACGGGGCGTCAGAAGCGGGCCATGTGACCATGTTCACCGAACATCGTCACGTCGCGCGCCTGACGCTTGGTCAGGTCAGCTGACCTCGCCGCCGTCTCCCGCGGTCCTCCTCCCTCGAAGCCGGGCGCGGCTGGGCCTGGGCCTGGGCGGTGGCGTCGGCGTCGGCGCGGAGCAGGTGCGGGTGGCGGGCGGCGACCATGGCGCGCACGCCGTCGCGCCATGGGACCTTCGCCCGGCCGACCCGCTCGTGCAGCGTCGCCAGGTCCATGACCACGCTGCCCAGAGTGGCCTTCGTGTACTCGAACGTCGCCGGGACGCCGGTGAGCGCCGTGAGCTCGGCGCACCACTCCTGGACGGCGACCGTCTCGGGCCCGGCCCAGTTGAGCACCGTCGCCGGCACGTCCGCCACGGCCAGCAGCCCGGGAATCATGGCGGCGGTGTCGTCGTCGTGCAGCAGCTGGTACCGGGTGGGGGTCGCGGCCGCCTCGCTCTCGCCATAGACGGGCACCGCCATCCCGGCGATCATCATCTGCAGGTGGTAGTCGGGCAAACCACCGGCCGCGGAGCCGTAGGGGACGTTCAGCCGCGCGATCGTCGTTGGCAGGCTGAAACGGCGGGCCGCGTACCTCGCCGCGCTCTCGGCGGCGATTTTGCAGACGCTGTAGGTGTGCAGGAACGGCCACACGGCGTGGCTGTCGCCGAACGGGTGGTCCTCCGCCAGCACCCCCTCGTGGTCGGGTGCGTAGACGGCACCGGAGCTGCAGTGCAGGAACGCCCGCGCGATCCCGGCGTAGCGTTCGGCCAGCGCCAGCGTCCCGCCGACGTTGCCGTCCAGGTCGACGTTCCAGCGGTTGCTCTTGACGACGCCGAAGTGCAGCACGTACTCGACCCGCTCCGGCAGCCCGGACAGGTCACCGGTGACGAGGTCGGCGGGGACGCAGCGCACCCCGGCCGCGGTCAGCTGCTCGCGCAGCGCCGCGTCCTTGAACCGGGCCGCGCCGTAGACGGTGTTGTTCCGCGCGAGCGCGGTCGCGAGCGGGCGGGCGACCTGACCGGTCACGCCGGTGACGATGATCGTCCGGTCGGTCAGGTCCACCAGTTCGACCCGGCGAGACGGGCCCGCCGCGCCCTTCGTCGCCTCGGGATACGCGTCCGCGTCGCCGGCGCCCACGCCCGTGGCGCCCGCGAGCTGGTCGTAGCCCGTGCCCCCGGCGGGGGCCTGCGCGGTGTCGGACATCGCGTGCGCCTCCGTCAGCTCACGTCGTGGACGATGACGCCGCGGATGTTGCGGCCCGACAGCATGTCCGCGTAGCCGGTGTTGATCTCCTCCAGCGGGTAGCGGTTGGTGATCAGCTCGTCGAGCTTGAGCTGGCCGGAGCGGTAGAGCCGGAACAGCGTCGGCAGGTCCGAGCGGGCGTTGCACGCGCCGAACAAGGTGCCGCGCAGCTCCTTCTGGAAGATCGCCAGGTCGAACAGGGACAGCTTGACGTCGCTGTCCTGGACCGGCGACACGCCGGTGACGACGACCCGGCCGCCCTTGGAGACCAGCGCCATCGTCGGCGCGATGTGCTGGTCGCCCTTGACGACGCCGACGGTGATGATCGCGGCGTCGGCCATCACCCCGTGAGTCAGGTCGCGCACGAGCGCGGTCGCCGCCTCCAGGTCGGCCGCCGCGTGGGTGGCGCCGAATATCTTGGCGGCATCCCGCTTGGACTCGACCGGGTCGACGGCGATGATCCGCTCGGCGCCGGCGATCCGCGCGCCCTGGACCGCGTTCATCCCGACCCCGCCGGCGCCCACCACGACGACCGTCTCGCCGGGGACGACCCGCGCGGTGTGGACCGCGGAGCCGTAGCCGGTCGGCACGCCGCAGGAGACGAGCGCGGCGACGTCCATCGGGATGTCATCGTCGATCTTGACGACGCTGCGCTCGTGCAGCACGGCGTACTCGCTGAAGGTCCCGAGGAAGCAGATCGCCGCGCAGTCCTGGTCGCGGGCGTGGAACCGGGCGGTGCCGTCCACGCCGTAGCCCATCATCAGGTTCGCGCCGAGGTCGCACAGGTTCGAGCGGCCGCTCGCGCACCAGCGGCACTGGCCGCACGACGGCATGAACGTGCAGATCACGTGGTCGCCCGGGGCGATGCTCGTGACCCCGGGCCCGACGGACTCGACGACGCCGGCGCCCTCGTGACCGCCGACGATCGGCGTGCCGGCGCCCATGTCGCCGGTGCGCAGGTGGTCGTCGGAGTGGCACATGCCGGAGACGTGCCAGCGGACCAGCACCTCGCCGGCCTTCGGCGGGTCGAGCTCGATCTCCTCGACGGTCCAGGGCTGGTTCAGCTCCCACATCACCGCTGCCTTGGTGCGCATGGTCCGTCAGACCTCCTCATCGCCTGGGAGGCCTCCGGAGGTGCGATGGAAGATCATCATCGCACCTCCTTTGGCCATTTCTGCACGTACTCGCCGAGTAGATAAGTGTTCGGACGGTAACGGGCCGCTGTGGCGTCCGGCAGCGTCACGAGATCGACGGCGTGCAGCGGCGGGGCGCCCGGGCTCAGCGTGTCGAGCACCCGGTAGCGGACGGCGCCGGGGATGGCGTCCGGGCCGTCCGGCTCGTCGGCCGCCTCCTCGCCCGTGTCGTCGGTGAGGAAGAGCCGGGCGAGCACGACGCCGGGCGAGCGTCCGCGCGCCCCCACCGCGCCGGCGGCGGCCTCGGCCGCCCCGGCCACCGCGCCCGGGGGCTGCGTGGCCGTCTCCGCGGGGACGAGGATCTCGCGGCTGACGCGGTACATGTGGAAGCCGTCGAGGAAGCTCGCCGCGTCGTCGATCACGGCCTTCCAGTTCTCCGCCGAGTCCCAGCCCTTCGCCGGGTCGACGAACGCGTCGACCGACTCGGTGTGGATCTCGGTGACCGCGTCCAGCGGCAGCGGCCCGTGGCCACCCTCGACGAGGCGCACGACGTAGCGGCCGGTGGCCGTCGAGTGCGCCACGCTCATCGGGGCGTGCACGCCGAGGTAGTGGTCGCGGAACTGGTCCTCGGACACGCCAGCCTTGCGGGTGAACAGGAACAGCAGAACCTCGCCGGCGGACGGCTCCTTGGAGCCGGCCCCGCCGGCGCCGGCTAACGCGCCGGCCCCCTCGCCGCTCACGCGCCCGCCCCGTCCCTGCTCGCTGCGTCCGTACCCGCTGCGTCCGCGGCCGCGCCCGCCTCGGCGGCTGGTGCCGGCGGGGTCCAGCCGGCCGGGAGGTTCACCGACTGGTACTCCAGGTAGGCCGACAGGCCCTCGGGCCCCAGCTCGCGGCCGAGCCCGGACTCCTTGAAGCCGCCGAACGGCGCTGAGTTCTCCAGCATGAACGTGTTGACGTTGAACGTTCCGGTGCGGATCCGGGCCGAGATCTCCAGGCCCCGGTCGGTGTCCGCCGTCCAGACCGAGCCGGACAGGCCGTAGCGGGAGTCGTTGGCGATCGCCACCGCCTCCTCGACCCCCGAGTACGGGATGACCGACAGCACCGGGCCGAAGATCTCCTCCTGGGCGATCCTCATGCCGTTGTCGACCTCGGTGAACACGGTCGGCTCGACGTAGAAGCCCCGATCCAGCTCGGCCGGCCGACCGCCACCGAGCGCGACCTTGGCGCCGGCCTCCCGGCCGGCCGCGATGTAGCCCTCGACCCGCTCACGCTGGCGGGCGGCGATCAGCGGGCCCACCTCGGTCGCGGGGTCGAGCGGGTCGCCGACCTTCATCGCCCCGACCTTGGCCACGAGCGCCTCGACGATCTCGTCGTACCGCTCCCGGGGCGCGAGCAGCCGGGTCTGCGCGACGCAGGCCTGCCCGTTGTTCATCAGCGCCGCCGGCAGCAGCGCCGGCAGGGCCGCCTCGATGTCGACGTCCGGCAGCAGCAGCGCGGCGGACTTGCCGCCGAGCTCGAGCGTGCAGCGGGCCAGCCGCTCCCCGCAGATCGACGCGATCCGCCGCCCGGCGGCCGTCGAGCCGGTGAAGCTGACCTTGTCGACGCCCGGATGGCGGACGAGGTGCTCGGCGACCTCGCGGTGCGCCGGCACGATGCTGACGACGCCCGGCGGCAGGCCGGCCTCCTCGACGGCCTCGGCGAGCAGCCAGGCCGACAGCGGCGTCTCCGGCGCCGGCTTGATCACGATCGTCGAGCCGGACGCGAGCGCCGGGCCCAGCTTGAGCGCGGTGACGTAGAGCGGCACGTTCCACGGCACGATCGCCCCGACGACGCCGATCGGCAGCCGGCGGACCAGGGCGGGGCCGAGCATCCCCGCGCGCACGTCGGTGAACGCGAACGTCCGCGCCAGGTTCGCGAAGTAGTCCAGCGCGAACGTCGTCGAGTACACCTGCCCGAACAGCGCCCAGCTCACCGGGCTGCCCATCTCGGTGCTGATCGTGCGGGCGACCTCGTCGGCCTTCGCGGTCAGCGCCGCCGCGATCCGCCCGATGGCGTCCGCCCGCTCGGCGGGCGACATCCGCGGCCAGGGGCCGTTGTCGAAGGCGTCCCTGGCCGCGGCGACCGCGGCGTCCAGGTCGGCGGTGGTGCCCTCCGGCACCCGCCCGATGGTCTGTTCGGTGTGTGGCGAGACCACGTCGATGGTGCCGGTCCCGGCGGGCGCCACCCACGCGCCCCCGATGAACAGCCGGTCGTGGACCTGCATCGTCGCCTCCGTCCGCCGGTCGCCCGGCGCCGCTGGGTCGGTGTCGTCCGGGATCTGGCGTCGTCGCGGTCACGCGCGTGCCCCGGCTGGACGAGTGGCCTGGCTCACTGGATCGGACGCCCGAAAACTAGTACGAGTTCTAGAAATCCGCAATGCTTCCAGTCGGCCAAAGGAGGCGCGAAAATGCTCTTCCTTCGCGCCTCCGGCGGCCCGGTTACCAGAGGCACTGATGGCCCGTCAGCCAGGGGACACGGCCGGCCGGCTGGACGCGACGACAGGAGGACGCGATGACCGCGGACCTGAAGCTGGGCCTCAACCTCGGCTACTGGCCAGCGAGCCCGCCGCCCGGCCAGCTGGAGCTGGTCAAGGAGGCGGACGCCTGCGGCTACGACTCCCTGTGGACCGCCGAGGCCTGGGGCTCCGATGCCGTCACCCCGCTGGCCTGGTACGGCGCGCACACCAGCCGGATCAAGCTGGCCACCGGCCTGATCCAGCTCTCGGCGCGCACCCCGGCCTGTACGGCGATGACCGTGGCCACGCTCGACCACCTCTCCGGCGGGCGGGTGATCCTGGGCCTCGGTGTCTCCGGGCCGCAGGTGGTGGAGGGCTGGTACGGCCAGCCGTTCCCCCAACCGCTCGCCCGCACCCGCGAGTATGTCGGGGTCATCCGCAAGGCGTTGGCCCGCGAGGAGCCGGTGACGAACGACGGCCCGCACTACCCGCTGCCCTACCCGGGCGGCACGGGCCTCGGCAAACCGCTGAGGATGATCGTCCATCCGTTGCGCGGCCGTGTCCCGATCTACCTCGGTGCCGAGGGCCCGCGCAACGTCGCGCTCGCCGCCGAGATCGCCGACGGCTGGGTCCCGATCTTCTACCACGCCGAGCGCGGCCCGAAGGCCTACGCCGACGTGCTCGAGGGTGCTCCGCCCGGGTTCGAGATCGCCTGCCCGGTGACGGTGACCGTCACCGACGACGTCGCGGCGGGGCTCGAGGTGGTCAGGTGGACGCTCGCGTTCTACATCGGCGGGATGGGTGCGAGGACGGTGAACTTCCACCTCAACCTGATCGGCCGGCTCGGCTACGCCGACGAGGCGGCCGAGGTCCAGCGCCTCTTCCTCGCCGGCGACCGGGCCGCCGCCGCGGCCGCCGTGCCCGACGACCTCGCCGACGGCATCGCCCTCGTCGGCCCGCCCGCTCGCATCCGCGAGCGCCTCCAGCTCTGGCGTGACTCCCCGGTGACCACCCTGCTCGTCGGCGGCGTCAAGGACCCGTCCCACCTGCGCGCCCTCGCCGACCTGCTCTGACGGCCGTTCCAAGGTCCCGGATGCTCCGGGCCACAGGGCCGGAACACACGGTCACTTGCTGCCCTTGAATAGTTACTCAGAGTGATAATCCTCGAGGAGCGTGATCCAAATCCGGCTCGTTTCGCCGACTTTGCGATGTCCAAAGAGGTGTGCTTTGCGTAGAACTGTCCCCATCTTTGCAGGTTCCGTGATTCTCGCCGCCGCAATGGCGCTGCCGGCCAGTGCGGCTGGTTCTGGAGACACCGCGGTCACCCTTGAACTCACGGGTGGAACGCTGGACATCACCGTGCCAACCTTGCCGGTGAGCCTTGGCATCAAGCCCGTGACGGATTCGTCCGCCAGCGGCCCGCTAGGCCCGGTGACCGTGACCGACAACCGCAGCGCGGACCCCGCCGCCTGGGCGGCGTCGGTCTCGGCGACACCGTTGCAAAACGGGACGCATGTCCTCAGCGCGTCGTACGACACCGGAGTGGTCAGTTCCACGGGAATCCCGATCAGCCAGTGGACCATCAACACGCCGGTGACGCTCACACCCAACCCGCAGCAGATCGTGACGCTCAATCCGACCTGGCCTGGTGGCGGTAACAACACCGCGACGTGGGATCCCACGATTACCGCGACGATTCCGCCCAACGCCACCGCGGGGACGTATAGCTCGGTCGTCACCCACTCGGTCATCTGACGAGACGACATCCGGCTGTGTACAGCGTGCGACGTGTTCTCACCGCACTCGCAGTGGTCGTGGCCGGGACTCTGATCCCGGCCACGACCGCGCTCACCCAGCCCGCGCGGGCCAGTGGTTCCACGTCGGGAAGCGTCGGGATCCGCCTGGTCGACGTGCCGGCTGACGATGTCGACGACCCCCGCGCGCGGCTCTACATCGTCGACTACCTCAAACTCGGTGCCGTGATCCACAGGCGAGTCGAGGTCACCAACAAGTCCGACGCCGAGGCGCACGTGTCGATCTACCCCGGAGCGGCGTCCGTCAAGAACGGATCGTTCGACGTCGCTCCAGGACATACCCCCAACGAGCTGACGAGCTGGATGAGCCTCGACCGGCACGTCCTGACCCTGCCGCCCGGTGCGTCGGCACCTGTCACCGTGACCATCGCGGTACCTCGGGACGCCTCCCCAGGCGAGCGCTACGCCGGCATCTGGGCCGAGGTCGCCGCCTCCTCCACACCGGAGCAGAGCAAAGGCATCCTCGAAGTCAGCCGCGTAGGTGTGCGTGTCTACCTGGCCGTCGGCCCCGGCGGACCCCCTCCATCCGACTTCGTCATCGACAGGATCACCGCGAAGCGCCTGGCGAACGGCCGACCGGCCGTCACCACGCGGGTCCACAACACCGGCGGCCGCGCACTGGATCTCAGCGGCGATCTGACCCTGACCGACGGCCCCGGCGGACTCAGCGCCGGACCGTTCCCTGCCCGGCTCGGCACCACCGTGGGCACCGGTCAGGCCGGACCGGTCGAGGTGGTCCTCGACAGCCGGCTACCCGAGGGCAGGTGGACGGTCAAGATCCGACTCAGGAGTGGCCTTCTCGAACGGACCACTCAGGCCACCGTCACGCTGCCCGGCAGGACCGGCACCGACCCGGCCACCAGGACCTCCCGGCCTGGGCCCGTCCTCCTTGCCTCCCTGGCGGTCGTCCTGGTCGTGCTTGTTGGTCTGACATTCACCCTGCTGCGCCGGAAGCGCCGTTCAGACTGAAGCCGCGCCCCTGACCGAGGCCGGGAACCGGGGAGCATGGGACAGTAACGCGTCCCCAACGGCGTCACGGTGGCCGGCTTCGGCGAACCGGCGCGGGGCCGAGGGCTGGGCGGCCCTCAGCTGGTGAGGAGCGGCCCGACCTCGGCGCCGAACGCGGCGATCTGGTCGGTGAGCTCCGCCAGGGTGCGGCTGGGGAAGCGGACCTGCAGGTGGGTGACGCCGATCGCCGCGTACTCGCGCAGGTTCTCGGCGAGCTCGGCCGGCGTGCCGCTGACGCAGGGACGGTCGACCTCCCAGCCGGGCGTGCCGACGTACAGCCACTCCGTGACGGCGCCGACGGCCGCCGGCGCCTCGATCCCGGCGCCGGCCCGCTCCTTGGCGAACAGCTCCACCAGCGGGCGCATCTCGGCGCGGGAGGTGCCCTGGGGGAGCCAGCCGTCGTAGCGAGCGGCGCGGCGGACGGCGGCGGGAGCCGACCCACCGACCCAGATCGGTGGCCGCGGGGACTGGACGGGCCTGGGAGCCTGTCCCAGGCCGCCGCCGGCCGGGTCGGTGAGCGCGAACTCGTCGCGCAGCGCGGCGTCGACGTCCGTGAGGCTGGCGTCGAGGAGCTGGCCGCGGCGGTGGAAGTCCACGCCCAGCGCGGCGAACTCCTCGGGGACATGGCCGGCACCGACCCCGACGATCAACCGGCCGCCCGAGAGCGCGTCCAGGGTGGCGAACGACTTCGCCGTCACCAGCGGATGGCGGTAGGTGACGTTGAAGACGTGGGACAGCAGGCGGGTACGCGTCGTCTGGGCCGCGAGCCAGCCGAGCGTGGCGACGGTGTCGTACCAGACGGTTCCCATCGCGGCGGCGAGCCGGCGGGGGATCGCGACGTGGTCGCACACGCCAACGTAGTCGAAGCCGGCCGCGTCGGCTGCGGCGGCGACGGCGGCCAGCTCGGCCGGACCCGCCGCGCGCTCCCACGGCTCGGCGAACAGCGCGCTCTGCGCCTGGACGGGCAGCTGCATGCCGTAGGCGAGCGAGCCGGGAGCTGGGGTGGCGGCGGGCGCCGGCTGCGGCGCGGTCGAGGTCACGGGCACTGGAGTCTAGAAGATTTTCTGACGGGTCGACAGATTCCGGCCGCGGTGGTGGCCTAGGCTTGCCCGCTGCCAGCCGACAGGAGGGATCCGCCATGACGACCACCAGCGAACCCGGCAGGATGGCCACACCCGCCGACGCCGAGCCCGGCGCGGCCGGAACCGGAGCCGGAGCCGGTCAACCGGTGACCGTGACGAGGGACCCGGCCGAGCCCGTCGCGTGGGCCGACCCGGACCCGGCCTACACCGGGCTCGCGGCGGTCGGGCCGTACGCGGTCGACATCGGCTCGGCGCTGATCACGATGGTCGAGCCGCGGCCGGGCCACGAGCACGCCTACAACCGCTGGTACGAGGACGACCACTTCTACGCCGGCGCGATGGCGATGCCGTGGATGTTCGCCGGCCGCCGCTGGGTCGCCCCCCGCGACCTGCAGCTGCTGCGCCGCCCGGCGGACTCCGTGATCGCCCAGCCGGTCACGAACGGCTGCTACCTCGCGGTCTACTGGATCACGAAGGGCCGCCAGGAGGAGCACATGCGCTGGACGGTGGCCACCAACCAGCGCCTTCTGCCGGACGGGCGGGTCTACCTGGACCGCGACCACATCTTCACCGCGTTCCAGCGCTATCTGGGGGCGTCGTATCGGGACGCGTCGGGGCCGGGCGGGCCGTCGAGGCCGCGCGACGTCCACGCGCTCGACTACCCGTACCAGGGCCTGGTGGTGGAGGTCGTCGACGCGCCGGCCGAGGCCGCCGAGCCGGGCGGCACCGGGGTCGCGGGTGTCCTCGAGTGGCTGCGGGCCGAGCGGGCCCCGCGGGTGCTGGGCGTGCCCGGCGTCGCGATGGGCCTGTACTTCACGCCGCTGCCGCTGCCGGAGAACCGGATGTCCTACGTCAAGCAGGTCGAGGGGCTCGGCCGGCGGGTGACCGTGCTGTGGTTCCTGGAGTCCGACCCGCGCTCGGTGTGGGGCGAGGCGTTCGGGCGCGCGGCCGAGGAGGCCGAGGCCGGTGGCGCCGGCCGCCTCGAGCTCGTCGCGCCCTTCGTCCCCACGCTGCCCGGCACCGATACCTACGTCGACCAGCTCCGCTGAGCTCACCGCCGCCCGGCCCGGCTCGCGGCCGCTCGGCCCAGGTCGCGGCCGTTCCTGACGACCTGTCATTTCTCATGGTCTGATCGGCTGATTCGCCGTCGCCGAGGATCCCACCCGGGCACCGCCGGGCCGGAGCCTCGGCGACGCCGCTTTGGGGCCAGGGTGCTCGCCGTCCGGGTCGCGACCCACGGCCTGGGCGGACGCCCACTCCCGCGTCCATCGCCTCTTTACAGAATTTCCCTTCACTGAAAGGCGCGTTGGGGGTTGGCAACTTTACAAACTTGTCCCAGACTGAAAGTCCCGTAGGGCACGCAACCTGACGGGTGCTCAGGTCAGGTCGCCCCCACTGCCCTGCCGCCAGCACCTGCCAGCCCTGCCTGCCCCGCCCGGCCGGTCGCGCCGTACCCGGAGGTCCCCATGGCATCGCAGATCAGCCTCGACACCATCGACGTCTACGACCCCGAGCTGTACGTCACCGGTGTCCCGCACGACCAGTTCGCCGTGCTGCGAGCCGAGGCCCCGGTCTTCCACCATGCCGACCACGAGCTGCCGGAGGGGTTCTGGGCTCTGACCAGGCACGCCGACGTCACGTACGTCTCCCGCAACCCGGAGATCTTCTCCTCGCACCGGCAGACCTGCTTCCTCAACGAGCAGGATCCGGAGCGGTTGGCCGAGCAGCAGCTGATGATGGTCAACATGGACCCGCCGGACCACACCCGGCTGCGCGCCCTGGTCAACCGCGGCTTCACGCCGCGCACCATCGGCCGGCTCACCGACAAGATCCAGAGTGCCTGCGACACGATCGTGGACAAGGCGCTGGCGGCAGGCACCGGAGACTTCGTGGCACTGTGCGCGGCCGAGCTGCCCCTCGTGGTCATCGCGGAGCTGATGGGCGTCCCGAACGCCGACCGCTACAAGCTCTTCGAATGGTCGAACCGAATGCTCGCGGCCGACGACCCGGAGCTCAGCCCGGCCCCCGACGAGGGCCTGGTGGCCGCGATGGAGGCGTACGCCTACGCCAACGAGCTGGGCAAGGCCAAGCGAGGCTGCCCGGTCGACGACATCGTCAGCAAGCTGGTCGTCCCGGACGAGAACGGCCTCTCGCTCTCCGAGCTGGAGTTCGACCTGTTCTTCATCCTGCTGATGGTCGCCGGCAACGAGACCACCCGGAACGCGATCTCCGGTGGCATGCAGGCTCTGATCGACTTCCCGGAGCAGTGGGAGCGGCTGCGCGCCGACCCGGACCGGATGGCTCGCCTCGCCGCCGACGAGATGGTCCGCTGGGTGAGCCCGGTGATGGGCTTCCGGCGCACCGCCACCCGCGACGTCGAGCTCTCCGGCCAGCTCATCAGGGAGAACGACAAGGTCATCATGTACTACACGGCGGCCAACTTCGACGAGACGGTCTTCGAGAACCCCTCGGTGTTCGACATCGGCCGCGACCCGAACCCGCACGTCGGCTTCGGCGGCGGTGGCCCGCACTTCTGCCTGGGCCGCCACCTCGCGCAGTTGGAGATCGAGATCATGTACCGGACGCTGGCCCGTCGCGTCGCCCAGGTCGTGCCGACCGCCGCGCCGCGCCGCCTCCGCTCGAACTTCATCAACGGCGTCAAGGAGATGCAGGTCCGCCTCGTGGCGGCGGAGCACTGAGCGCGCCCCGCCCTCGGTCGCTGGGCGCCTGAACGCGGAGACCGACCGTGAACAAAGGCCCAACAGTTCGTGGCGACCTGTGTCAACATCACGACATGAGGTCGTTGGGTGACGCACTTGCGGTAATGGTCGCCTGCGGCGAGGGGTGGCCGTCCGTCCATGCCGAGCTGGTACGCCGCTACGACCCGGGCACGATCGCGGACGCGCGCCGCGCGGCGTTCGTGCGTGACCCCAGGGCCAGGACCAGCGGCGAACCAGCCACGAGCGGCGGCCAGGGCGCGGCCGACGACGGCCTCGGCGACTGGGACGCGTCGGGCTCCGACTGGGAGTCGATTCTCGACGCCTGGGCCGCGGATCTCGGCGACGCGGGAACGCCCAGCCTCAGCGGCGGGGGAGCGGCCTCGCGCGTCCCGGGCGGGGCAGCGCCGGCGGCGTTCGTGCCGGTGCCCGCCCCGCCCGCCCGCGGCGAGGACGCCACCGACCCGGTGGTCCGTCGCGGCCGGCTGCTCGCCGCCGACGGCAGGCTGCGGGTCGAGTGGCCCGACGAGGACGAGGTGACGGTCGTCGTCGGCGAACACTGGCGCCGCCGCCGCGGCGAGGCCGTCAGCGGCACCGGGACCGTCGGGGAGGCGGGCCCGCCGCGGCGGCCCGGCCTGATCGTGCGCGAGCAGCTGCTCGTCCGGCCCTGGCTGCTGCTGTCCTGGCTGCGGCCGAGGCTGGTCGCGTCGGTGCACGTCGGTGGCCGGCCCTCCACCCGCCTCGCCATGGTGCCCCGCCCCGGCCCGCGCCCGCCGGCGCTCGAAGGGCTCGCCGACGGCGCGCAGCGCTTCGACGTCGTCGTGGACGACGAGACCGGCGTCATCGTCGAGCTCGCGGCCTACTACCTCGGCCGGCTCGCGGAGCGCTGCGCGCTGCGCCGCCTCACCATCGGCGACACCCCCGACCCCCGCCTGTTCGACCTGACCGCCCTCGGCTGACCGCCCGCGCCGGCCGGCCTGCCTCGGCCGGGGGCCCGTCTCGGCGGGCAGGCCTCAGCCGGCGCGGTAGGCGTCGACGCCGAGGCTGACGGCCAGGCACAGGGCGGCGGCGGACACGGCGAGCCGGACGGCCGTCGCGGGCAGGACGCGGACGATCGCCGGTCCGACGGTTCCGCCCACGAGCAGCCCGGCCGCGAGGGCCCCGGCCGCCGCCCAGTGCACCGGGGCGGCGAGCGCGAACGCGACGGCCGCGAGCAGGTTCGCGAACCCGCCGGACACGGTCTTGACGGCGTTCACCCGGGCCAGCGGCTCCGGCAGCGCCACCGCGAGCACGGCCAGCAGCGCCACCCCGCCGCCGGCGCCGAAGTAGCCGAGGTAGACACCCACGCCGAGCACCGCGGCGGTCACCGGGAGCCCGCGTTCGTCGATCACGCCGGTCGGCCTGCTCACCAGCCGCGGCTGCAGCGCGAGCAGCACCGCGGCGCCCGCGATCAGCCATGGCACGGCCAGCCTGAACACCCCCGGCGGCGTCGTCAGCAGCAGTGCCGCGCCCGCCGAGCCGCCAAGCAGCGTCAGCGTGCCGTACCGCAGCACCCGCCGCGTCTGGCCGGCCAGCTCCGGCCGGGAGCCGGCGACCGCGCCGACGGCGACGCAGACCAGGGCGACCGTGTTGGTGACGTTGGCGTCCAGGGGGCGCAGCCCGGCGGCGAGCAGCGCCGGGTAGGAGACCAGCGACGCGAGTCCCACCGTTCCGGTGATCCCGGCCAGCACACCGGCGACGACCAGCAGCGCGAGGTCGGCGGTGCTCACCGCACCGGCCCGGCCGAGGCGCGCCGGAGGCCGGGACGAGCCAGCCGGTCTGGCATCGACAAGGACCGGCGTGGCACGCGGCGACGCTATCCGCCCACCGGACCTCTTCCCCAGGCCGCGACGTGGATGTGAGCAACGGATCCGGGCGCGGGTCCGGGCGCGGTCACGGCTGTCGCCGTCGGTTCGGCTTGCGTCTGAAGCCCGCCGCCTAAAAAATAGAACTGGTTTCAATTCGGGCTGAAAGATGCTTGTATGCCTACACCGACGGGCGGCAGGTGCGGAGGAGCCCGCCGCCCGCGACTGGAACCGCAGGCCATGGGCGACGGCCCGGTGGGCCCAGCCCCCAGGTAACCGAACGAAGGGGTCGTGGTGCGAACACCCATCTGTGACCGGCTCGGCATCGAGTTCCCGATCTTCGCGTTCTCGCACTGCCGCGACGTCGTCGCCGCGGTGAGCCGGGCAGGCGGGTTCGGGGTGCTCGGCGCGCTGGCGTTCAACGCCGAGGAGCTCGAGGTCGAGCTGTCCTGGATCGACGACCACGTCGATGGCAAGCCCTACGGCGTCGACATCGTCATGCCGAACGCGTACATGGGCAAGGGCGAGGGTCTCACCCGGGAGAAGATCTCCGGTCTCGTGCCGGCGGAACACCGGGCGTTCGTCGACTCGGTGCTCGCCGAGTACGGTGTCCCACCGCTGCCCGAGGACGCCGAGGACGGCCGTGACATCAAGGCCGCGGGCCTCGCCGTCGACCTCGAAGGCCCAGGCCAGGTCGAGGTGGCGCTCAAGCACCCGACCCGCCTGCTCGTCAACGCGCTTGGCCCGCCGCCGAAGGAGGTCGTCGACCGGGCGCACGAGCACGGCATCCTGGTCGGCGCGCTGGTCGGCAGCCCGCGGCACGCCGTCAAGCAGGTCGAGCAGGGCGTCGACATCATCGTGGCGCAGGGCACCGAGGCCGGCGGGCACACGGGCGAGATCGGGACGATGGTGCTGGTCCCCGATGTCGTCGACGCCGTCGGGCCGAACATCCCGGTGCTCGCGGCCGGCGGGATCGGTTCGGGGCGCCAGATGGCGGCGGCGCTCGCGCTCGGCGCGCAGGGTGCCTGGACCGGCTCCATCTGGCTCACGGTCGCCGAGGCGGACACCAACCTGGCCGCCGTCGACAACCTGCTGAAGGCGACCTCGCGGGACACCGTCCGGTCGCGCTCGATGACGGGCAAGCCCGCTCGCCTGCTGCGCAACGCCTGGACGGACGCCTGGGAACGGCCGGACGCGCCGAAGACGCTGCCGATGCCGCTGCAGGGCGTGGTCTGGGCCGAGGCCGCCCGCCGGTTCACCCGGGCCGGCACGCCTGAGCTCAACGGGTTCCCGGTCGGCCAGATCGTCGGGCGGATGAACGCCCGCCGCCCCGCCGCCGAGGTCGTGCACGGCCTGGTGGAGGAATGGATCGCGACGACCCAGCGGCTGTCGGGCCTGATCGAGGAGTAGGACGGCCGGGTCCCGGCCTGGCGCGAGGCCAGGCCGGGACCCGTGGCCGGTCACACCGACCTCCGGCCGGGACATCGCCGCTCGGGACATCGCCGCTCGGGAAGCGGCGCCCGCCGCATGATGGCGTCTCTTCGGTCTTCTGGGAAACGACGAACGTCGCAGGGAGCTGAGCCTGATGGCACCGCAACCGCCGAACGCGATCGACGCCGGCTGGTTCCGGCAGGTGCTGGGGAACTTTCCCACCGGCGTGGCCGTGATCACCGGCCTCGACCGGGACGGCGCGCCCGTGGGGCTCGCGGTCGGCTCGTTCTCGTCGGCGTCGCTGGACCCGCCGCTCGTCGCGTTCTTCCCGGATCGCCGGTCGAGCAGCTGGCCGCGCATCGCGGCCACCGGCCGCTTCTGCGTGAACATCCTCGGCTACGACCAGGAGTCGGTCTGCCGGACGTTCGCCGTCAGCGGCGGTGACAAGTTCGCCGAGCTGTCCTGGCGGCCGGCGCCGTCGGGGGCGCCGATCCTCGACGGCGCCGTCGCCTGGATCGACTGCGACCTCGCGGCCATCCATCCGGCGGGCGACCATGACCTGGTGCTCGGCCGGGTGCGGGTCCTCGACGTCGGCCGATCGGCGTTGCCGCTGGTCTTCTTCCAGGGCGGCTACGGCCGGTTCTCGCCGCTGTCGCTCGCCGCCTGGGAGGGCGACCTCGCCGTCCAGCTGCGTACCGCCGACCTCGCCCGCCCGCAGATGGAGGAGCTGGCCGCCCGGCTCGGCGCCGAGTGCGTGGCCAGCGCCGCAGTCGGTGACGAGATGGTGCTGGTCGCGAACGCGGCCCCCGGCTCGTCGCCGTCCGGCGAGCTGCCGACCCGGGTCGGGCAGCGCATCCCGTTCCTGCCGCCGCTGGGCACGGCGTTCGTCGCCTGGGCGGGCGAGCTCGCCCGGCGCGCCTGGCTGGACCGGGCGGGCCGGGACTGCCCGCCCGGCACCGCCCAGGCGCTGGAGGCGACCCTCGCCGAGGTCCGGGCCGCCGGCTACGCCGTCGGGCGGGGAGCCGGCTGGCACGGCGAGCTGAACACCGTGCTGGCCAAGGCCGACCCGACGGACCCCGCGGACCCCGGCCACGACGCGGTGCGCCGGCTGATCCGCGCCCTTCCGCCCGGCTACGAGTCGCCGTCGGCGCCGCCCTGGCCCGGCGGTGGCCAGCCGGGCCTCGAGAACGGGCGGGCGGCTCCCGGCGGCCAGGAGGACGAGCTGCGCACCGTGTCCGTGCCCGTGTTCGGCCGTGACGGGACAGTGGTTCTGGTCCTGACGCTCATCGGTGTCCACGGCCCGCTCGGCGCCGCCGCCACTGGCGAGGACCCGGTCGCGGCCCTGCGCGCCGCCGCGACCACCGTGACCACCGCACTCGGCGGCCCCCACCCCGGCTGAGGACACCCGGGCACGCGCTGGAGCAGGATGGCCGACGTGGAAGAGCCCTCAGCGTCGTCGTCACCGTCCGCGCCGGCGAACCTCCCGGCCGCCGGCCCGCGGTTCCGGTGGGGTATCGCGGGCACCGGCATGATCGCCAGGGAGTTCGCCCGCGACCTCACGCTGGTCGAGGACGCCGAGCTGGTCGCGGTCGGCTCACGCGGCGCCGCGAGTGCCGAGGCCTTCGGCGCCGAGTTCGCCGTGCCGCGCCGTCATGGCAGCTACGAGGCGCTCGCCGCGGACCCGGACGTCGACATCGTCTACGTCGCCTCGCCCCACCCGGCCCATCTCGCGCACACGCTGCTGTTCCTCGGCGCGGGCAAGCACGTCCTCTGCGAGAAGCCGCTCGCGCTGAACGCCGCGCAGGCCGGCGAGATGGCGGCCGCGGCGGCCGCCGCCGGCCGATTCCTGATGGAGGCGGTGTGGAGCCGGTTCACGCCGGGCTACCGGGTGATGCGCGACCTGATCGGGAACGGTGAGATCGGCGACGTGCTGCTGGTCGAGGCCGAGTTCGGCTTCCGCGCGCCGTTCGATCCGGCCCACCGGCTGTTCGACCCGGCGCTCGGCGGCGGCAGCGTGCTGGACATCGGCATCTACCCCGTGCAGTTCGCCCACCTGCTGCTCGGCGCCCCGGACGACGTCACCGCCGGCGGCATCGTCGGCTCCACCGGGGTCGACGAGCATGTCGTCGCGGTGCTGCGTTACGACGCGGGCGCCCTCGCCGTCGCGACGTCGTCGCTGCGGGCCGACCTGCCGGGGACGGCCCGGGTCACCGGCACCCGCGGGTCGCTGGAGTTCCCGGCGTCGATGTGGGCACCGGAGGTGCTGCTGGTGCGTACCCGGGCGGCGCCGGTCCGCATCGGCGGCGAGGCGGACGGCTCAGCCGGCGAACGCAGGATCGAGACGCCGCTGACCGGGATCGGCCTGCATTACCAGGTGCGCCACGTCCACGACCGGCTGCGCGCCGGCCACCTCGACAGCGACGTGATGCCGCCGGCCGAGAGCATCCGAGTCGCGACCACCCTCGACCGCGTCCGCGCCGTCCTCGGCGTCCGCTACCCGGGCGAAGCCCCGATCCTCGCGCCTTAGGGCCGGGATCGCGGGGTGCCGGGCGCCGCGGCCGCCGCGCTCGCCGCGCGCTCGGACCGGCTGGGGCGGTCCACCCGTACGGCGAAGATGACGATGGCGGCGACGAGCAGCGGCCCGCAGACCAGCAGGCCGGCCTTGGGGCCGATCAGGGTCCACAGCCCGCCCGCGGTCAGCGTCGCGAACACCCGGCCGCCGCTCTGCAGCCCGGCGAGCACGCCGAACGCGGCGCGCCGCGAGTCCGGGCTGGTTAGCCGGGCCACGCCGGTGAACTCCGCGGTGTCGACCGCCCCGGCCGCGGCCCCGGCGAGCAGGAGGCAGAGCACCACGATCGCGTCGTCGCCCGCGCTGGCCCACGCCAGGCCGATGTAGGCGCCCAGGAGGCTCAGCCCGCCGGCGGCGAGCACCAGGCTCGCGGCGGCGCGGTCCGTCAGCCGGCCCGCGACCACCGCGCAGGCGGCGGCGCTGAGCTGGTAGAGCCCGTAGCAGAGGGCTACTCGCTGGACGACGGGCAGCGCCTCGCTCACGCTGACGATCTTCGAAGCTCGCAGCAGGAGCAGCACGACCGCGATGTTGGACGCCTCGTAGCAGACGATCCCGAGCAGCAGGATGCCGAGCGGCCCGCCGCGCAGCTTCGTGATCTTGATCTGGGTGGGGGCGGGCGGCGGCGCGTCGGCCCGGGTACGCCGCAGGCCGAGGATGCTCACCACCACCGCCAGGGCGACGGGAACCAGGGCGTAGCCGATGACGCCGCGGGTGTCGGTGACCTCCAGCAGCACCGCCACCAGCAGCGCGCCGACCGCCGCGCCGAGCGCGCCGATGGACCGCTCGAACCCGATCCGCCGGCCGAGCTGGTGCGCCGGGGCCGCCGCGCTCGCGTGCTCCTCGAGCGCGGGCGTCCCCAGCCCGCGCGCCGCCCAGGAACCGGCCCGGCAGGCGCCGGCCTGCCAGAGCACGCTGCTGGCGGCGAGGAACCCGGCCGCGAGCGCGAGCCCGGTCGAGCCGGCGAGGTCCAGGAACCCGCGCAGCCCCGGCTGCCGGTCGGAGAGCTGGTTGCGGCCGTACCTGGCGGCGGCCGATCCGGCGCGGCCGGCGGCCTCCACCCCCGCGAGCGCGAACGGCGCCGCCCCGAGCGTGCGGCCGAGGAACGGGGCGGTGACGGCGGTCATGCTCTCCAGCCCGACCGTCGAGAGCAGATAGGGCAGCCGCGACGGGCCGCGCACGGCTGCCTCACCGGCGGCCCCGGGAGTCGCCCCCGACAGCGCCGGAGCCGGCGCCTTCGGGTCGGGCAGCACCCCGCCGGTCGGAACTACCTCACCAGGATGGCCGAAAGCATCGGCGGGCGGAGCGGACACGCCATGATCTTAGGCGCGGACGCGACACCGGAACATCCGGAAATCCCCTGCCCCGAGCCGCGCACCAGCCGAGGGCCTAGGCCTGACTGATGACGCTGGTATCGGCTGTGGCCAGGCCCAGGGTTCGGCAGGCCGACAGGAGTGTCTTGTCGCCGCTGGCGATCACAAGGTCATCCGATGCCAGCATCTGCGCGGCTGCGCAATGCACCGCGTCATAGGCTCGCAGGGCCATCCTCCTGGCAAGCGTCGCCGCCCTGGCCACGAGACGGTCGTTCACGGCCACGACGTCGACGTTGGCGTACAGCTCGTCAAGCTGAGACAGCGCCGCCTCGTGGGTGATCCTGCTGAGCCGTCCGAGCCGATGCGCCTGCGCTAGCCCGGCAGCGGCCTCGACGTAGAGCAACCTCGACGACACCACACGGTCCGCTGCTTTCCAGACCTGCGTCGCCGCCGCCGAGCCAGATTCGCTGACCAGAAGCGAGATGAAGGCGGAGGTGTCGAAATAGCAGATCATCCGCGCTGCTCGCTCACGAGGTCGCTGACCGGGCCGTTCGCGTCGACCGGCCTGGGTGTAGCGCGGGTACGCGACCGGGCTGGTTCCACTAGGCCCTCGGCGATCAACCGCTCGAGCGGCGTGGGTTCCGTGACGGGTACCAGCCGGGCGATGGCGCGGCCATGATCGGTGATGGTCAGCGTATGACCTGCGCGTACCTCGGCAAGGTGGCGGCTCAGGTTGTCCCGCAACTCGCGGATGCCGACGTCCATCGTGGCCTCCTTGGTGGCTACATTTTCATAGATCATTGTGGCCACTAAGTCCTCCCCGGTCGAGTCCTTCTGTCGGAACGACCACTGCTGTCTCCGACACTGTCTGAGGCGACTCCCCATGGTCGACGGATCAGCGTCAATCGGACATGCCGGACCTGTGGACAACTGGCCTGGCAGCGTCGGAGGCGGGGCCCCGCCCCGGTCTATGGCGTGATGACGGCGCGGCCGCGCAGGGTCGTCTCGTCGAGGGCGCGGTAGGCGTCCGCGACGGCGTCGAGCGGAAAGACCTCGACGAGGCTGCGGATCCTGCCGGCGGCGGCCAGGGCGACGACGGCATGGGCGTCGGCGATCGTCGAGCCCTGGAAGGTGAACACGTCTGCCTCGCGGGGCAGGCCGCCGTACCAGGCGGCGCGCAGCCGGCCGCCGCCGGAGCCGACCAGGCCGAAGGCGCCGCACGGGCGGACGGCGCCGATCCCCGCGGTGATCGTCGCGTCGGTGCCGACGAAGTCGAGCACCGCGGCGGCGCCGTCGCCGCCGCAGGCCTCCTTCAGCGCTCCCGCCGCCCGGGCCGGGTCGCCCCGCTCGCCACCCACGCCGCTGACGGTCTCGTCGGCGCCCAGCTCCCGGGCGGTGGCCAGGCGGGCGGGCGAGGTGTCGACCGCGACGACCCGGGCGGGCGAGCAGGCCTTCAGGTGCTGGATGGCGAACCCGCCGAGGCCGCCGGCGCCGATGACGACGGCGGTACCGCCCGGGTCCAGGACGGGCAGCACCCGGCGGACGGCGTGGTAGGAGGTGGCGCCGGCGTCGGTGAGCGGCGCGGCGGCCACCGGGTCCAGCCCGTTCAGCGGGATCAGCGCCCGCACCGGCGCGACGACGTACGGCGCGAGCCCGCCGTCGCGGCCGTAGCCGCGGCCGGCCAGGCCGTTCGGGCAGGCGCTGTCCCTGCCGGCCAGGCAGTAGGCGCAGCGACCGCAGGACGTCGGCGAGACCAGCGCGACGGGGGTGCCGACCAGCGGGGCGTCGGTCGCCTCCTCGCCGAGCGCGGCGACGGTGCCGGCGATCTCGTGGCCGAGGGTGAACGGCATCCGCCAGCCGATCAGCTCGCCTATCTCGCCCGGAATCTGGCTCATCGTCAGGTCCGAATGGCACAGCCCGTTCGCCGCCACCGCGACCAGCACCTCGCCGCGACCAGGCCGCGGCACGGGAACATCCATCAGACGAGGCTTCCTGAGCCAGTCGTCGATCCGGTAGGCCGGCATGGTCGTCGCGCCGGTGCTGGTCATGGGGTCTCCCGGAGGCAGATAACCTGACGGTCCGTCAGGTCGGATGCTAGCGTCGGATGACGGACGCGGGATGGGGAGCGGGTCAGGCCGCCGCGCCGCGGCCGCCTGGCGGTCGCGCGGTGGCCGCGGTGGCCGTGGTGGCCGGGCAGTGGCTGCGGGGGCGAGGGAGGACGAGGCATGGCGACCGGCGACGGCGGCGAGGGACACTCCTTCGGCGAGCTACCGAAGATCATCAGCGTGGACGACCACGTGGTGGAGCCCGCGCACCTGTGGAGGACGTGGCTGCCGGCCCGCTTCCGCGACGCCGGGCCCCGGGTCGAGCGGCGCGGCATCGGGACGATGGAGCACGTCGGCGGCGGCGCCTACCGGCAGACCTTCGACCCGGACGGGCCAAAGGCCGACTGCTGGATCTACGAGGACCTCGTCTACATCAACAAGCGGCACGTCGCGGCCGTCGGCTTCGACCGCGACGACATGACGATGTCGCCGATCACCTACGACGAGATGCGCGCCGGCTGCTACGACCCGGTCGCCCGGCTTGCCGACATGGACCTCAACCACGTCGAGGCGTCGCTGTCGTTCCCCACCTTCCCGCGCTTCTGCGGCCAGACGTTCGCCGAGGCCTCGGACCGCGATCTCGCCGCCGCCTGCGTCACGGCCTACAACGAGTGGATGGTCGAGGAGTGGTGCGGCGACTCCGGCGGCCGGCTGATCCCGCTGTGCATCATCCCGTTGTGGGACGCCGAGGCGGCGGCCGCCGAGGTGCGCCGCAACGCGGCCCGCGGCGTGCGGGCGGTCTGCTTCAGCGAGATCCCGCCGAAGCTGGGGCTGCCGAGCATTCACAGCGGCTACTGGGACCCGTTCTTCGCCGCCTGCGCCGAGACGGGGACGGTCGTGTGCATGCACATCGGCTCCTCGTCCCAGATGCCCGCCACGTCAGGAGACGCGCCGGTCGCCGTCGCCGCGACGCTGTCGTTCAACAACGCGATGGCCTCGCTCGCCGACTGGCTGTTCTCCGGCGTGCTCGTGCGCTTCCCGACGCTGAAACTCGCCTACTCGGAGGGCCAGATCGGCTGGCTGCCGTACGCGCTGGAGCGGGCGGACGACGTGTGGCGTGAGCACCGTGCCTGGGCCGGCGTACGCGACATCGTCCCCGAGCCGCCGTCGACCTACTTCCACCGGCAGGTGTTCGGCTGCTTCTTCCGTGACCGGCACGGCCTCGCGTCGCTGGCCGAGATCGGCGTCGACAACGTCACCTTCGAGACCGACTACCCGCATACCGACTCGACCTGGCCGCACACGAAGAAGGTCGCCGAGGAGATGATGGCCGGCCTCGACGCCGACACCGTACACAAGATCGTTCGCGGTAACGCCATCCGGATGTTGGGGCTGGACCTCCGGTAGGAAGCACGGACCAGGCTCGGCCAGCCGGGGCGGTGGCCGGTGCCGTCTCCCGGCCTGGTACCGCGGCCGCCTGCTGTCCCGCCGCGCCCGTCGGCGTGCCGTCGCCGACACATCGGGAATCCGGCTCGCGCGCCGATAGAATCCGTCTCGGTCCGGCGGGGGCACGGCAGGTGGCGGGGGCCTTGGACAAACGGAATCCTGACGCGGCGCCGAGCGGCCCGCCGGGAATGCATACCCAGACGACCGGTTCAGGAGCCGGCGGCGTGGAGCAGAAGGACGACGCCTCGGACGTCCTCACCCGGCGGCGCGCGGAAACGGATGGTGGTACCGCGGCGCGGCCGCCGGAAGGCCTCTGGGACTTCTTCGTGTCCTATACGCAGGCCGATCGCGACTGGGCCGAGTGGATCGCCTGGCAGCTGGAGTCCGCCGGCTACCGGGTCCTCGTGCAGGCCTGGGACTTCGTACCGGGCACCCACTGGATGGCCCGGATGCAGGAGGGCATGCAGGGGGCGAGAAGGATCCTCGCCGTCCTGTCCGGGGCATATCTGCAGTCGGTGTACGGCAATACGGAGTGGCAGGCGGCCTACGGGCAGGACCCCGACGGCTTCGCACGCCGGCTGATCCCGGTCCGGGTGGAGGACTGCGACCGCCCCGCGCTGCTGCGCCACATCGTCTCCCTGGACCTCTTCCCGCTTTCCGAAGGCGAGGCCAGGGAATTCCTGCTGGCCCGCATCGGCGAGGCCGTCAGCGGGCGCGCCAAGCCCGCCGCCGAGCCGACGTTCCCGGACCGGACCGCGGGGGGCCGGCCCAGGGCCGTCGCGCTGCGCGACCTGGTAGCGCCCGAGAATCCCGTTCCAGACGAGCCACCCGCCTATCCCGAACCACCCGAACCGGCTCCGGAAGCCGACACGCCTTCGGCGCGGGGAGCGGAGGCGGCGCCCGGTGGTGGGCCTGCGGACGGTCCGGCCGAGCGTGGCCCCGCCGGAGCGGGCGGCCTGGACTCGCCCGGGCCGGCGGCGGCGATTCCCGCCGCGCGGACCCCCGGCGTGTCTGAATCCCCTGAAGCTCCCGAATCCCCTCGGTCTCCCGGCTCCCCTGAATCGCCCGAACCTCCTGGCGGGACAGTCGTCCTTGCGCTGCCGCCGGCCAGGTCCGGCCGCGGCGCCGCCGCCGAGGACGGCGATGACGACGGCGGCGCGATCCGTCGGCCGGATGCCGCGCGCCGGAGCCGGTGGCCGGTCGTGACGGTGATCATGGCGGCGGCCCTGGCGGCCGCTGTGGTAATGCTGGCCGCGTTCGTGCTGCCGGGCCGGGGTTCGACGGCCACGCCTGGTGATGGCGGGGCGTCGCCCAGCGAGGGCGTCGTCTCGACGCCGCCGGCCCCGACTGGTTCCGAGACCGCGAGGGCGTCGCCCAGCGGGTCCGGCCCGACCGGAACAACAGGCACGCACACCACCGCGTCCATCACCACCTCGCTGAAGAACGACCCGCCGACGGCGGCGCTGCGCCTCGACAAGACCAGTGGCGACGCGCCGCTCACGGTGGCGGCCGACGGTTCCGGCTCCCGCGCCGGCTCACATCCGCTGTCGACGTACGACTTCTCCTTCGGCGGAGTCGTCCGCGAGTCGGGTGACGGCAGCGCCAGCTACACCTTCGAGAGCCCAGGCACCTATACCGTCACGCTGACGGTGATCGACGCGACCGGGACACGCGCGACGAGCCAGCCGGTCACCGTCACGGTGCGTCAGCCGCTCACCGCGCCCGTCCTCATCGGCCCGGCGGATCGAGCCACCTTCTTCCCGGGTGACAAGGTCACCTACTCGTGGAACGCCGTCGCGGGCGCGGACAGCTATGTGCTGTTGTTCGAGCAGTCGTCGGGCAGCGGCTGGCAGATGCTGGCGCCATACCAGGGAACCGCCCCGTCCTACTCGATGACCTGGCAGGGCTACGGCGCCGTCCGGTGGCGCGTCTCTGCCGCGCGTTCGGACGGGACGAACGGGCCCATGAGCGAGTGGCGCGAGAACTACACCGAGCCTGGCTGACGTCCATCCGCACGCGGCCGGGCCGGGATTTCGCCCGCGGCGCCGACCGGTAACCGGGGCCGACGGCTGGCCGGCCTCGACCCGCCAGCGCGCGGTATGGCGGCCAATATAGAACGCGTTCTATATTGGCGCGGGCGATCGGGCGCCGACGCGAGGCCGTCGGCACCGTCCGGTGGCGGCGCCGTGCCGGTCCTCCGCCGACCCCGCGACGCGCCTGTCAGGTTGCACCGCGGTCAGGTCGGGCCGCATCCGAGTGAGGGAGGCAGCCCCATGCCCAGCTCCGAAGCCGCGCCGGCCGCGGGGTCGTCGATGATCACGGCATCGAGCGTCGCCACCCTGTGGGACCTCGTCGCGCGCCGGGCCGCACTCACCCCGGACGCCCCGCTCTTACTTGCGGACCCTCCGAGCGGCGCGGCCTCTGGCTCCGCGGCCGGCTCCGTCCGCCTCACCTGCGCGGATCTCGCGACTCGCGCCGAGCGGGTCGCGGCGGGCCTGTTCGCGCAGGGCGTCGGGCCGGGGACGCGGGTGTGCTGGCAGCTGCCGACGAGGGTCGAGACGGTCGTGTTGTCGATGGCGCTCGCCCGGCTTGGCGCGGTCCAGGTCCCGATCATCCACATCTACCGCGAGCGCGAGGTCTCCGTCGCGCTGCACCAGACCGGCGCCCGGCTGTTCTGCGTCCCGGGCGTCTGGCGTGGCACCGACTATCGCGCGCTCGCCGCCGCGGCGACCAGGGACCTCGCCGATCCGCCGCGGTTACTGGTCGTCGGCGCCGGCGCTGGCGCCGGTGACGGGCTGCCCGAGGGCGACCCGTCGACGCTGCCGCCCCCGCCGACGGACGGCGAGGAGATCCGTTGGATCTACTACACCTCCGGCACGACGTCGCAGCCCAAGGGCGTGCGCCACCGCGACTCGTCGCTCATCGCCGCCGGCGTGGGACTGGCGCTGGCGCTCGCGGCCAGGCCGGACGACGTCGGCTCGATCGCGTTCCCGGTCGCGCACATCGGCGGCCCGGACTACCTGGCGATGATGCTCGCGGTCGGTTTCCCGGCGCTGCTGCTGGAGGCCTTCGTGCCGGCGGACGCGATCGACGCCTTCCGTCGCCACGGGGTGACGATCGCCGGCGGTTCCACCGCCTTCTACTCCGCGCTGCTCGCGGCCCAGCGCGCCCTGCCGGCGCCCGCCGGGCCGCTCGTGCCGACCCTGCGGATGCTCGCCGGCGGCGGCGCGCCGAAGCCGCCGGAGCTGTTCACCGACGTGCGGCGTGAGATGGGCATCCCGATCGCGCACGGCTACGGCATGACCGAGGTCCCGATGATCACCCAGGGCTCGCCGGCGGACAGCGACGACGCGCTGATGTACTCCGAGGGCGCCCCGCTGCCCGGGGTCGAGGTGCGCGTCGTCACGGCGGACGGCGCGGTGGCCCCGGCCGGCGTCGAGGGCGAGGTCCGGGTCCACGGCGCCACGGTCTGCGCCGGCTACACCGACGACGAGGCGACCGCCGCCGCCTTCGACGAGGACGGCTGGTTCCGCACCGGCGACCTCGGCTTCCTGCGCCCCGACGGTCACGTGACGCTCACCGGTCGGCTCAAGGACGTGATCATCCGCAAGGGCGAGAACGTCTCCGCCAAGGAGGTCGAGGACCTGCTCTACCAGCATCCGAAGGTCGTCGCCGTCGCCGTCGTCGGGCTGCCGGACGCCGAGCGCGGCGAGCTGGTCTGCGCGGTCGTCGAGCCGGCGCCCGGCGCGGCCCCGCCGACGCTCGCCGAGCTCGCCGCCTTCCTGCGCGGCGCCGGGCTGATGACGCAGAAGATCCCGGAGCGCCTGGAGATACTCGACGCGCTTCCTCGCAACGCCACCCTGAAGATCCTGAAACACGAGCTGCGCGCCCGTTTCGGCGGTCGTTGACACCCACGCTCACGTGGACATTCGGACCTGTCGCCGACGACGGAGCGGCCCGGGTGGCAGACGCCGCCCGGGCCGCTCCTCATTCAGTTGTTTTTCCGGTGGTCCGGAACATCAGTGGAGCTTGGACGCGTTCAGCGCGCTGACGATTCCGTTTCCGTAGAACCCGTTGAATTTGGTGCTGCCCTCGCAGGTCTTGGTGTAGCTCGCTGGCACCGGCGCGGGGTAGACGTACGGGTTCGGCGTCGGGCAGGGCGTCGCGACCGCCGTCCTCTGCAGCTGCTGCTGGACGATCGCCGGGTCCAGCGTCAGCCCGCCGTGCCTCAGGTCCTTGCGGCCCAGCGCGCTGACGATGATCGCGGCCACGCCGACGGCGTGTGGCGAGGCCATCGACGTGCCCTGCAGGTACTGGTAGTACGACGCCTTGCCCAAGCTGTCGTCGCGAATGACGAACTCGCTGGTCGGGTCGCCGTTCTCGTCGATGTCACCGTTGGCCACGGCGACGTTCTTCGGGTAGGCGGCGAGGATCTCGTTCGTCACCTTGCGGGTGGCGGAGCCGTCGTAGGCGTCACCGCCCGGCGCGGCCACGACCGTCTGCTCCAGGCCGTAGTTGCTGTAGTAGCTCAGCCGCTTGGACGGGCCGATCGCGTTGACGTCCAGCACGTTCGGCGCCTCCGACGGCATCGACAGGCACGAGTTGTCGATGACGCGCGGGTAGGCGGCGCTGCCCGACGGCGGGTAGTCCGGGCTGGTGTCGTCGCCGGTGGGGTGGCCGAGGTCGAACCCCTCGTTGCCGGACGCGGCGATCAGGGTGACGCCGCGCCTGGACGCGTAGGCGACCGCGCGCTGGGTCGCGGCGATGATCGTGCGCTGCTCGGCCTGCCGCTCGGGGGAGTCCGCCGGGTTCGCCTTGCAGTTGAACAGGTAGGGGTCGGTGTAGAAGGACATGTTGACCACGTCGATGCCCGCGTCACCGGCGTAGGTGATGGCGTCGATCGTCGGCTTCAGGAAGAAGTAGCCCGAGTCCTGGCCGGCCCGGACGTTCACCAGCTGCACGTTCGGGGCGACGCCCGCGATGCCCAGGCCGTTGATCGGCGAGGCGATCGTGGACGCGACGTGGGTGCCGTGGCCGTCGTCGTCCTCGTCGACCGGGTCCTTGCAGCTCGGGTGCTCACATGGGCCGTCGACCTCCTCGCCGGAGGCCGGGTCGGTCGGGATGTCGGTGACGAAGTTGCGCGACAGCCCCTTGTTGAAGTTGGGGGCGATGTCCGGGTGGGTGCCGTCGATGCCGGTGTCGATGACGCCGACCAGCACACCCTTGTCGCCTGGCTCGTACTTGTACGAACCGGTCGGCGTCGCGCCCATCAGCTGCATGTCCCACTGCAGGCTCGACAGCGGCTCGGCGCCGGCCGCGGGCTTGCCGGGTTTGCCGGGCTTGGTGCCGCCGCCGGCCCGGCTCAGGTCGCGCTCGCGCTGGGTGAACGACTGGTCCTTGCCGGCACCCGAGCCGCCGGCGATGTCGGGGACGGCGTAGCCGATCGGCGCGTTCGGCGCCGCGCCGACCAGCGCCGCGTTGGCGCCAGCCTTCGTCTCGAAGGACGCGTCCGTCGACGTGACGACCGCGAGCCCGGTCTCGGCGTTCTCCGACTCGATCGTGCCGCCGAGCTTCGCGACCGCCGCCCGGCCCGCCTCCGCGGAACCCGAGTAGACGACGAGGAAGGTCCTGGTACTCGCGGCGCTCGCCGGGCCACCCGGCAGCGTGAGCGCGAGCGGTACGGCGACCATGGCGGCGACCGGCGCGGCCAGCAGTGCCAGCCTGCGCGACCGGCGAGAGCGGCGCTTTCCTTCTGCGGGTGGGGTGGGGGATCTGAGCGCTCGGCGCATGTACTCACTCACCTTGCGGGGTGCGGGGGAAATGCGCTGGACCCGGCGGATCCTGCTCAGGGCACCCTAGTGGATCTATCAAATGACAACAGACGCTTTGGCGTCGTTTTGAGGGTTTGCCGGGCTATTACCACCGGCCGCACTCCGCCCGCCCGCCCGCGCCTCGTCGGCCGGTAACGGCGCGGTTTCCACTGTTTCAGGAATTTCGCGACGTTCCCGGCTCTGACCACCTCGGGGCCGATCCGGTGCCGGTGACCGGCAATCGGTCACCGGCCACTTGGCGCCGGCCACCTGGCACCGGCCTGTCCGGTCATCCGACGAACGGGTGGTCGGCGGCCGTGCCGGCGCTGGCGCGCACCGCCTCGGCGAGCAGCGCGACCGCGGTGGGGATATCGGGCTCCCGGACCCCGGCGACGCACAGCCGCAGGTGGCTGACGTCCTGTTCGCCGATCACGAAGTACCGACCGGGCACCACCGCCACCCCGAGCCGCCCCGCGCGGGTGGCGACCGCGAGGTCGTCGGTGCCCCGGGGCAGCCGCAGCCAGATGCTGACCCCACCCCGGGGGTTCTCGAACGAGCACTCCGGCAGCTCGAGGGCGAGGGCGGTCGTGAGCGTGGCCATCCGGGCGCGCAGCGCCGCCGAAACGGTGCGCAGCTGAGCCGACCAGCCCGGCCCGGCCACCATCTCCACGGCGGTGTGCTGCAACGGCATGGGCACGAAGGAGTCATCGACCTGGCGCATCGCGGCGAGCCGGGTCATCACCGGCCCGCGCGCCACGATCGCGCCGATGCGCAGGCTCGGGGCCAGAATCTTTGTCAACGAGCAGACCGTGATGACCCGGCCCTGGTCGTCGTCGCGCCACAGCGGCGGCGGCGGGACCTGCCCGTGGCCGAGCCAGCGCGCGAAGTCGTCCTCGAGGATGAACGCGCCGGCCCGCTCGCAGATGTCGAGCACCTCGCGGCGGCGCGTGTGCGCGAGCACCCCGCCGTCCGGGTTGGCGAACGTCGGCTGCAGGAACAGCAGCCGCGCCGACGTCGCCGCCAGCGCCCGCTCGAGCAGCTCCGGGCGGATGCCGTCGGCGTCGGTCGGCACCGGCACCGGCACGTGGCCGGCGCTGCGCGCGACCGCCAGCGCGCCGGGGTAGGTCGGCACCGCGAACAGCACCGGGCTTCCGGCCGGCAGGAGCGCGCGGAAGGCGGCGGAGAGGGCGCCCTGAGCGGCCGGGGTGATCAGCACCTGGTCGGGATCGGCGCCGACCTGGCGGCCGAACCAGCTGCGCAGCTCCGGAACGCCCGCCGCTGGCGGCGCGCTCCAGGCGTCCGGCCGGCGCACCGCGCGGCTGGCCGCGGCGGCGAGCCGGCTGTCGGCGCGCAGCGTCGCGTCGAAGTAGCCGGCACCCAGCTGGAAACCGGTCGAGTGGGCGCTCGCCAGCAGCACGTCTACACCAGACGCCGACACCGGGCTCGCGCCGAGCGCTACCTGCTGCCAGTCGGTGTCGCCGGCGCGGGTGGCCCGGCGCGCCGCCACGAACGTGCCGGCACCCGGCCGGGTGACCAGCAGACCCTCGGTGACGAGGCGGGCGAGCGCTCGCTGCACGGTCACCGGGCCGACACCCAGCCTGTGCTGCAGGTCGCGGGTGCTGGGCAGGCGGGCGCCGACGGCCCGGGCATCAGCCAGGGAGCGCAGCTCGTCGGCGACTTTCTCGACGCCGCCGGCATCCCTACTGCTACCATTTTTCATGAGGACAGAGGATAGCGCTACCGTTCCGGACCCGTCAGGCGCTTTCGGGACATCGGCCCCGGTGGGGTGGCCCGTCCCCGCGACCCCGCCTGTTCTCGTGGAGGCCCCGCTCCGCGGCGGACGGTCGCTGGGTGGACGGCGATGATCGCCCTTGTGGTCCTGGGTGTGCTGACCCTGGCCGGGGTGCTCGGCTGGTTCGCCGGTCCGGACACGCGGGACCCGGACTACTCCATGCGGGCGCGCGCTCGACGCCCGCCCACTGGGCGCTGAACCCTTTACGTGAATCCGGTCGAGTGAACGGCCGGATCTTGGCGTCGTAGCGTCATCGTTGCGTCACGGTTGGCGGCTGCGCCTCGCGGTGGAAATCTGTTCGTAACGTGCGCAGACGGTCACGCCTAGCATGCGCAAATCGCCTTGCCGGCGACACATGAACGTTGCTGGCGCAACGCTTACGGTTCACAGCCCGTTCAGAGAGGGCCATCAAGGTTCTCGACGTGGACGGACGAGGGGTCCCGCGAGGCTGCCCGGATGAAGGCGGGGCGCCGCATCGGCACACGCCGGGGCCGCTCTCCGCGGATCGAGCGCACCGGAATCCCGCGCCGGCGAGCGGCGCGCCGATGACGAGTTGCGCGCCGATATCGACGGCCTCGCGTTCCCGGGGCGGCGGCGTGAGCGCGGGAGCGAATCCTGCGAATCCTGCCGTGGCGATACGAGTCCCGGCCGGCGCGCCTGTCCTGGCGGTCGTCCCCTGACCACCCGCTGACCGTTCCGCGGCCCACCGGGCCGCGGCTCCTCCCTGATCAGCCAGCCACCCCACCCGGACCGGCGACCCGGTCCCGAGAAGACCCACGCATCCACGACCACCATCCGCCCCCGAACCGTCACGCATCCAGCGCGGCGAACCCGCTGGGGCACTCGTACGGGCCAAACCAACAAAAAACATCGAAAGGGTCCACATGCGTTTCATCGGCACCAAGCGGGCCATGGCTGGCGCCGTCGTCGGCGCGCTGCTCGCCGTCGTGGCACTCGCGGGCTGTGGTTCTGACGACGACTCCACGGACGCGGCCGGCGCGACCGCCGGGGCCAGCGGCCCGGCCGAGGCGGGCAAGTTCGCCAAGAGCGAGGGAACCCTCATCTTCGGCACGGTGCCGGACCAGGCCGGTTCGGACTCGAACTGGAAGCCGCTCGAGGAGTACATCGCCAAGCAGACCGGCCTCAAGGTCGAGTACTTCCCGACCGCCGACTACACGGCGCTCATCGCCGCCGCCGTCGCCGGCAAGGTCGACGTCGCGGCGTTCTCGGGCCTCACCTACGTCAACGCCACCAACAAGGGCGCCAAGCAGACGGTCGCGTCGGCCGTCATCGCCTCGGCGGGCCTGACCGACCCGGGCTACTACTCGGAGGCGATCGTCCCGAAGGGTTCGGACATCACCTCGGTGGCCGGCTTCAAGGGCAAGACCGTCTGCTTCGTCTCCAAGAGCTCGACCTCCGGGTTCCTCTTCCCGATGCTCGCGCTCAGCAAGGCGGGCCTCAACATCACCCCGTCGGGCACGGACGCCAGCGGTAACCCGACCTTCGCCGACTTCAAGGCGTCCTTCGCCGGCGCCCACGACAAGTCGGTCCAGGCCGTGGCCTCAAAGCAGTGCGACGCGGGTTTCGCCGAGGACTCGGAAGTCGAGCCTGGCGTGAAGGACGGCGCGCTGGTGTCGGTGGACAAGCAGTACGTGCCTGGCGGACCGCTGACTTACTCGACCGCCCTGCCCCAGAGCGTCCAGACCAAGCTCAAGTCGGTTCTGGGCAGCGTCACGCTCGACGACATCACCAAGGCCGGCATCACCGTCACCGACGGCTTCAAGGATGCCTTCCAGGGAGCGAAGCCCGAGGACGACTCCTACTACGACACGATCCGCGACATCTGCTCGAAGGTCACCGCTGCGGACTGCGCCAAGTAACGGACTGCGTCACCTAGTCGGATAGAAGAGACAGGTAGCTCATGAGCGGCACGGCGACCTCCCCGATCATCTCCGTGAGCGGAGTCATCAAGGACTTCGGCTCCTCCACGCGAGCACTCCGCGATGTCGATCTGACGGTGGAGCCCGGGGAGGTCGTCGTGCTACTCGGACTTTCTGGTTCGGGAAAATCGACGCTGCTCCGGCATCTCAACGGCCTCGAGTTCCCGACCAGGGGGACGGTCGAGGTCCTCGGGCAGAACGTTCCCGCCCTGAAGACGAAGGCTTTGCGCGCGCTGCGTGGACGCGTGGGCATGATCTTCCAGCAGTTCGAGCTCGTTCCCTCCCTCACGGTGCTCGAGAACGTGCTGACCGGCGCGCTCTCGCGTCTTTCGGGCCCGCGCATCGGCCTGTGGTCGTACCCGAAGAGCCTGAGACTCACGGCGCTTGCCCACCTGGACCGCGTGGGCCTGCTCGAAAAGGCCTACCAGCGTGCGGACCAGCTCTCCGGCGGCCAGCAGCAGCGCGTCGCGATTGCCCGCGCGCTGATGCAGAGCCCCGAGATCCTGCTCGCCGACGAGCCCGTCGCGAGCCTCGACCCCGAGTCGAGTGAACAGGTCATGCGGCTCATCCGGGAGATCGCCGCCGACGACGGCCTGACCGTCGTCTGCAGCCTGCACCAGGTCGACCTCGCGCTCGACTGGGGCGACCGGATCGTCGGCCTGCGCCAGGGCGGGGTCGTCCTCGACACCACCACCGACGGCCTCAGCAAGGCCCAGGTGATGGAGATCTACGGGCGGGTGGCGACCTCGACCGCCGAGCTCAAGGCGATCGCGACGGAGCTGTCCGACGTGCCGATCGACCTGCCGGTCCGGGACGGCGCGGCGCACCCCTCGGTGCCGGTGCAGGACGGCACGGTATGACCACTGTCGAGGCGGCCCGGGCAACCGCCGCGCCGGACGTCGCGCAGCGGGCGCCGCGCCGGCCCGTCCCGGTGAGCAAGATCATCGGCGGCGCCTTCATCCTGGCGATGCTCGGCTTCTCGATCTACTCGCTGACGACGCTCGACTTCTCGTGGAGCAACACCGTCTCGAGCTTCGACAACGCCGCGAAGGTGTTCGGGCAGATGGACCCGATCAGCGTTCCGGGGCCGAGCGACCTGTTCTACCTCATCGGGCTCACGCTCGGCATCGTGATCCTCGGGACCGTGATCGCCGCGCTCATCTCGGTCCCGGTGGCGTGGATCGCGGCCCACAACACGACTCCGGCGCGCTGGCTGCGCCCGGTCGGCCGGGCGATCGGCGTCCTCACCCGCGCGCTGCCGGACGTCGTCCTCGCCCTCGCGTTCGCCCTGATGTTCGTCCTAGGCAGCCCGCTGCCCGGCATCCTGGCGATCGGTATCCACTCGATCGGCATGATCTCGAAGCTGTTCGCCGACGCGATCGAACAGATCGACGACGGCCCGCGCCTCGCGATCCGGGCGGCGGGCGGGTCGCGGGCGCAGGAGTTCTGGTCCGGGGTCTTCCCCCAGGTGCTGCCGTCGTGGATCGCGACCGTCCTGCACCGTTTCGACATCAACCTTCGCGGCTCGGCCATCCTCGGCTACGCCGGCGTGGGCGGCCTCGGCTACGCGATGAAGATCTCCTTCGAGAGGTTTCCGGAGGGATACGGCCGCGGCCTCGGCATCGCCATCGTCATCTTCGTGCTCTGCGTCGTGCTCGAGATCGTCTCGTCGACCATCCGGCGCAACCTGCTCGGCATCCAGCCCACCGGCAAGGGCCTCGGCGACCGCATCGTGCGCCGGGCGACCAAGAACGCGCCGGCGCCAGAACCGAAGCTCGGCACGGCTACGGGTACCACGGCTGCCGAGTCGATGATGAAGCGCCCGTGGACCCGCCCCCGGGTGCGCAACCTGACCTGGTCGCTCGCCGCCGTGGCGCTCATCATCGGCAGCTACTGGATGGCGGACGTCAAGTTCAGCGACATCACGTGGGAGTACGTCCGGCCGACCCTCGACAGCTTCTGGCCGCCGAACCTCGGCAGCCACACCTTCAGCGAGTACATGCACGCCCTGCTCGTGACCATCGAGGTCGCCTTCGCCGCCGCGGTGCTCTCGCTGTTCTTCTCGCTGCTGTTCGGGTCGCTGGCCGCCCGCAACGTCGCCCCGAACAGCCGCGTGCGCAGCGTGTTCCGCGTCATCCTGGTGATCTTCCGTGGCGTGCCGGAGCTGGTGCTCGCGATCTTCCTCATCATGGTCACGGGTCTCGGCAACCAGGCGGGCGTCGTCGCGCTCGCGTTCGGCGGCGTCGGCTTGCTCGGCAAGCTCATCGCAGACTCCTTCGAGGAGGTGCCGGCCGGACCGGAGCGCGCCCTCACCGCCGCGGGCGCGACGAGGGGCCAGCGCTACCTCGCCGCGACCTGGCCACAGGGACTGCCGTCGCTGCTGAGCAACTCGCTGTACCTCGTCGACACGAACCTGCGGGCGGCGACGATCCTCGGCATCGTCGGCGGCAGCGGCATCGGCTACTTCCTGACGGTCGCCTCGCCCGTCCTGAAGCTGCACGGCCAGGTCACGACGCTCGTCATCATGATCGTCGTCACCACGCTCCTCCTCGAGGGCATCTCACAATGGCTGCGTCGGGTGTTCCGCTGACGAGCGCGGCCCAGGCGCGGATTCTCTCCACCTGCTGACGGGAGGCCGCGCTCGTCGCCCAGGGTGCGACCCGGCCGGTCAGCCCGCGGCGGGCGCCAGGACGCACGTCCTGATGAAGTCCTCGACGCTGGCGGCGATCTCGCCCGGGGCTTCGAGCATCGGGAAGTGGCTGCGTGCCCCCTCGAGCCGGCGAACGTGGAACCACGGGTTGCTCTGGGCATAGACCTGCTGGGCGACGAGATAGCCTTCGTCGGCGGGGTCGCCGTACAGGTGCAGCGTCGGCACCGGTGGGTGCAGCCGGCCGAAGGCGGCGAGCGGGCTCCCGTGGCGCGCGAACGCGCCGCTGATCAGCTCCCCGGCGCGCGACCACGTCGAGAAACCGTTCGCCCGCATTCCCTCGACGAGGTCCACCAGCCCAGGGACGTCCTCGTGGCCGTGAACCCACGACGCGGTGAGCGCCGCGACGGCGGCCTCCCACCGGGCCGGGTCGCGCATCGCCGCGAGACCACCGAGGAACGGCGCCGGCGGGCCGAGCACCATCCAGTCGACGAGCACGACGCCTGGCACCCTGTCGGGGAACCGGCGGGCGAGCTCGAGCGCGACCCAGCCGGCATGCGCGTTCGCCACCGGGACGAACGTCCCGACGCCCAGCGCGTCGACGACACCGACGGCGTCGGCCAACAGGTCGTCCCACTCGTAGTCGTGGGGCCCGGGCGGGTTCGTCCCATGGCGGCGCCAGTCGACGGCGACGCTGCGCCGCCAGAAGGCGGTCGTCCCGGCCAGGGGGCGCCACATCGAGCGGGGGGAGCCCAGACCACTCAGGTAGAGCAGGGCCGGCTCGCCCGGTCCGGCGTCGACGCCGAGGTCGTCATGGTCGACGGTCCGATCAGCAGCGGGAGGCATGTTCGTCATGGCCATGACTGTCGCCGCCGGCGCTGGTCCACCACAGCGGTGAGATCACGTATCTTTCCGGCGGCCGACCACGTACTCAGCGCCCGCAGCGCCACCGCCCTGGACGGTCCGGTACGTAGCGCCCGCGACCCGGGCCTGCTTCACCGGTGCCGACGCGCCGCCTGGTCGCGCCGCCTCGCCCGCGTGCCGCCCTACCCCACGACGTGGTGGGTGTTGGCCCAGGCGACCAGCCCGGTGCGGCTGGCCGCGCCGGTCTTGGCGAGCAGCCGCTCGACGTGCTTCTCGACGGTGCGTGGTGACAGGACGAGGACGGCGGCGACCTGGCGGTTGGACAGGCCGCCCGCGACGAGGCGAAGGACCTCCGCCTCCCGGCTCGTGACGCCGGCCGCCCGCAGCGCGGAAGGCAGCGCGGCCAGACGCCGTCCGCCGCGAGGCACCGCGGCTCCGGCCTGGCTCAGCAGGCCGCGGCAGGCGGCGGCGACCGGGGTGTGCCCGCCGTCCTCGAAAAACCCCAGCGCGCCGCGCAGCCAGCTCGCCGGATCGCCCCAGCCGCCGGCGAGCGCCGCCTCGGCGGTGAGCCAGCGGCAGAGCTGGTACCAGCCCTCGAACCTCCCGAGCGCGCGCATCGCGTCGTCCGCCTCGGCCACCAGCTCGTCCGCGGTGCCCACATCGCCCCGCGCCGCGGCGAGCACGGCCTGGGGGAGACGCCGCAGGGCCAGGTTCGCCGGTATCCCGCTCGCGTCCGCCGCGCCGACGACTGCCGCGACCCGCGCCTCGTCCGCCCGGCGGCGGCTCGCCACCCGGCCGCCTTCCCGCGCCCTGCCCGGCGCCAGGTGCAGCAGGGCCCACGGCGCCCAGAACAGGCCGGGGATGGTGCGGCCCGCGAGCCGGCTCGCGGCGACGGCCCTGTCGGCCGCGTCCAGCGCCGCGGCCCGGTCGTCCCGCAGCAGCGCGCCCAGCAGGCGGGCATGGCCCCAGCCGGACGCGGCGACGTCGGGCTCGTCGGGCGCCAGCCCGAACGCCTCGCGCAGCGCCGCCTCGCCGTCCCGCGCCCGCCCCGCGACGACGTGCGCGGTGGCGACCTGCACGAGCGCCATCGGCACGACCGACGGCAGAGGATAGTGCCGCGCGACGTCCAGGCAACGCCGCCCGGCTTCCAGAGCCGTCGCCGGGTCGAAGCACAGCGCCGCCGCTCCGGCGATCTGCAGGTCGACGAGCGCCGCGGTGGCGAGCGCGCCCAACGCGGCCGCCCGCTCACGGGCGGCGAGCAGGCCGTCGACGTCCCCGCGCCGCAGCATGTCGACGATGCCGAGCTCGGACAGGCAGCGCAGTTCGTCGTCGACGAGACCGTGCGCCCGGGCGATCCGCAACGCCTCGGTGAAGGCGGCCACCGACCCGTCCAGATCGGACCTGCGCGTCAGCCGGCCAAGCATCCGCAGCGCCTGGCATACCGCGACGGGGCTGCCGCCGGCGTCCGCCAGCCGCACCGCCTCCGCGGCGTGCCGGCGGGCACCATCCTCGTCGCCGCGCGCAGCGGCGAGTTCCGCGCGCAGGGCGTGGTAACGGCTGGCCTCGTGCGCCGACCTCACGACCGCCGGCTGGTCGAGGGCGGCGTCGTCCGTAGCGGCGTCGTCCGGCATGTCGAGGGCGGCGGGGGCCAGCAGGAGAGCCGCCGCGGCGAGCCGGGACGTCGCCGCTCGCCAGTCGGTGGCGGCGACGGCCGCGGCGGCGACCCCGAGGTGGGCCAGCACCGCCGTTCGGCCTCCGCCGCGGATCCCTGCCTCGACCTCGGCGCCGGCCAGGCCAGCCGCGGCCGTCTCGGCCAGACCGACGTCACCGACCCGCTGGGCAACGTCGAACAGCAGGCCGGCGGCCTCGACCCGGACGTCGGAGTCGTCGGTCCACGCGATCGCGCGCAGCCCCGCCTCCCGGGCGCTCGCCGTTCCGCCGTCCGCGAGAGCGTCACGGCCCAGCTGGACCGTCATCCGCGCCGCGCCCGCCTGTTCGCCGGCGCGCAGGCTGAGCGCCACAGCGGTCTCCAGCCAGCGGCCCGCCGGCCGCGGGCGCGCCGCCTGGAGCGCCGCGAGCGCCGCCCGCGCGAGCCGCGTGGCCTCGCCGGGTGGGCACGTGGCCAGCACCGACTCCCGGACCAGGTCGTGCCGGAAGGCGACGCCCGGTGGATCGTGCCGGAAGACGATCAGCCCGGCGTTCGCCGCCGCCCGCAGCGCGCGCAGCCCGGCGTCCTGGTCGGCCCCGGCGGCGGCGACCACCAGCGGCCAGTCGCTGAGCTGCCCGAAGAGGGCCGCGGCGCGCACCAGTGTCGAGACGGACGGGCCCAGGGCGGCGAGCCGTCGTTCGACCGCCCGGGTGTAGCCGGCGGGCAGCACGCTCGCGTCCGCGTCCGTGAGCGCCCAGCCGTCCGCCGTCTCACGCAGCAGCCCGTCTTCGTAGGCGGCGACCAGGATCTCCTCGATGAGGAACGGCAGGCCCTGGGCTCTGGCGAGGAGCCGGTCGCATCCCGGCGGAGGCGGCTGGCCGCCCAGGCAGTCGGCCGCGATCGCGTGGACCTCGGCCGGGCCGAGCTCGCCGAGCTCCAGCACGTCGAGGGCGCGCCGCTGGCGCATCGCGTCCAGCAGCCCGGCGCCCGGGCCCGTGACCTCCGACCGCTGTGTCAGCACGACCAGGACGGGCTGGTCGGCGAGATGGTCGCTGAGGTAGTCGAGGACGGTCAGCGTCTCCGTGTCCGCCCACTGCACGTCCTCGACGACCAGCACCGTGTAGCCCGCCGGCGCCGGCGGGTCGTCGGGGGCGGGCCTGCCCGCCGGGCCCGCCGGGTGTTCGGCGAGTCCGCGCAGCAGCCGCAGCAGGCCCTCGCCCACCAGCACGGCCGCGTTCTCGCCGGGTGAACCGAGCGCGGAGACCGTCGGCTGGGCGAGCAGGTGCTCGAGCACCGGCACGAACGGCGCGAGCCCGGCGTCCGCCGGCCACGGCCCGGCGCGGGTGACCGCGAGCAGGACCTCGACCAGCGGGCGCAGGCTCGCCCGTTCCTCCCGGTCGACGCAGCGGCCGGTGAGGACCCGTGCGCCGCGGGCGTCCTCGGCCAGCACGTCGCGTACCAGCCGGGACTTGCCGCTCCCGGCCGGCCCGACCACCGCGACCGCCCGCCCTGCCCCGCCGCGAGCCGCCGCCAGCGCCGCGCGCAGCTGACGCACCTCGGCGTCCCGGCCGACCAGCGATAGGCAGAACCGCGGGCGTCCCACGACGCCAGAATAGGGACGGCCAGGGCCGCGAAACCCGCAACCGCGACGCCACACCGGAGACGCCGAGCGCGGCAGGGGACTCGCTCTCCCGGGCCGTGCCTGTTGCCGCGGCGCGTGGCGCGCCTCAGGGGTTACCTGATGGCAATGGGAGCCACCGGGCCGCCCAGGCCGCCGGTGAGTGGCTCCGGGGTCGCCGCCAGCAGGAAGGTGTAGGCGCCGTCGTCGGCGCAGTCGGCGGCGAGGGCCTCCAGGTCGAAGTTCTGGCCCTGGGTCAGGCCCATCTCCACCAGGTGCAGCAGGTGGACGGGTAGCTCGACGTCCGGAAGCTCGCAGGGGTAGACCTCGAAGACGATCGTGTCGGTGGCCGCGGCAGCGACGTCGTGCCCGCGCATCCACTCCACCGAGCGCAGCGACAGCCCGGCGACCGGGTAGAGGTAGCCCATCCTGTCGCCGGCGTGCAGGAGCCGCATCTGGCCGGTGCGGACCAGCACGATGTCGCCCGGCTCGACGGTGACGCCGGCGAGGTCGGCGGCGGCGTCCAGGTCGTCGCCGGTGATGGCGTAGCCGCCGTCGAGCCGTTCGACGCCTTTGGCCCGGGCGACGTCGAGCAGCACCCCGCGCCCGGCGACCGGGCCGGCCTTGTCGATGCCGCAGCGGGCGGCGCCCGCCGCGGTGACGCTGGCCGACCCGAAGCCGTTGTAGATCCGGCCGTCGTACGAGGCGTGCGCGAGCGCGTCCCAGTGGGTCGCGGCCTGCGCCCCCATCACGAAGATGTCGTCGGAGAAGCACACCTGGGCGGGGTCGCCGGTCAGCGGCTCGTTCAGGGAGATCATGGTGCGGATCGGGTTGATCCGCCCCGGGATGAACCCCACCTGCGGGCCGTTCTGGGACAGCGGGATCGCGAGCGGGAAGCGCCTGCCCGACCGCACCGACGCGACGCCGCGGCGCATCGCCTCGTCGGTGAGCAGGTTCAGCGTTCCCCGCTCGTCCTCCGGCCCCCACCGGCCCCAGTTGTTGACCTTCCGAGCCAGCGCGTGAAACTCGTCGGGTAACGGCACCGGTGATCTCCTTCGATCGCAACCGCTGCTAGGCGGGGCCCGTGGCCGCCCGGCTCACAGCGAGGATTTCACGATCCACATGGCGAAGTACTGGGCACCGCCGCCATAGGCGTGGCCGAGGGCGGTGCGGGCGCCCTCGACCTGGTGCTCGCCGGCCCGGCCGCGGACCTGCAGGGCCGCCTCGGCGAAGCGCAGCATGCCGGAGGCACCGATCGGGTTGGACGAGAGCACGCCGCCGGACGGGTTCACCGGGAACGAGCCGCCGATCTCGGTCTCGCCGCTCTCGACGAGCTTCCAGCCGCCGCCCGGGCCGGTGATGTCGTGGCCCTCCAGCCACATCGGCTCGTACCAGCTGAACGGCACGTACAGCTCGGCGACGTCGATGTCGGCGAGCGGGTTGGTGATGCCGGCCGCCCGGTACAGGTCATGGGCACAGTCGACGCCCGCCCGCGGGCGCACCGGGTCGCGGCCGGGGAACGACGTCGGCTCGCTGCGCATCGCCGTCGCGGCGACCCAGGCGGGGGAGCGGCCCGCGGCGGCCGCGTCCCGGCCGCCGGCCTCGTCGGTCAGCACGATCGCGCAGGCGCCGTCCGAGCTCGGGCAGGACTCCAGGAAATGCAGCGGGTCCCAGAGCATGAAGGAGTCGCGGACCTTCTCGATCGAGATGTCGGCGATCTTCAGGTGGGCGTACGGGTTCTTCAGCGCGTTGAGCCGGTCCTTGACCGCCACCTGCCAGCCGATGTGCTCGGGAGCGCCGGAGTGGCGGATGTAGGAGCGGATCCACGGCGCGAAGATGCCGCCCGCTCCCATGCCGCCGGACTTCCCGCCGGCCAGGCCCCACTGGGCGTTGCCCTCCGACTGCTTCTCGAAGGCGACCGCGAGCACGCGGCGGTGGCGCCGCGCGTGGATCAGGTGCGAGGCGACGATCGCGGTCGAGCCGCCGACACTGCCGGCGGTGTGCACCCGCAGGATGGGCTTGCCCGCGGCGCCGAGCGCGTCGGCGAGGTAGAGCTCGGGCATCATGACGCCCTCGAACGCGTCCGGTGCCTTGCCGATGACGACGGCGTCGATGTCGGGCCAGTCCAGGCCCGCGTCCTCGAGCGCGCGGGCCGCCGCCTCCCGGACGAGGCCCGCGAGCGACACGTCCAGGCGCTTGCTCTTGTGATGGGTCTGGCCGATCCCGATGACCGCGCACGGCTCGCCGCTCACCGCGCCCCTCCTTCCTGGCTGGTGGTTGCCTCCTGGCCGAAGGGCTGGCCGCTCAGCAGGCAGACGAGGTTCTGCTGCAGGCACGGGCCGGAGGTGGAGTGCGCGAGCGCCCGGCTCACGCCGCGCTCGTGGATCGCCCTGGCCGCCTCGGCGACGCGCACCAGCCCGGTGGCCATCGTCGGGTTCGCGGCCAGCGGCCCGCCCGACGGGTTGATCTCGCAGTCGTCCGGGAGGCCCAGGGCGTCCCGCAGGATGATCTCCTCGTGGCTGTAGAGCGCGGACAGCTCCGCCACCTCGACCGGGCCGCCGTCGGCGAGCCCGGCCGCCTGGGCCGCGCGCCTCGTCGACACCGAGTCGGTGAGGTCCCGCATGCCCGGCTGGTGCGGCTCGACGAAGTGCTCGAGGCCGGTGATCCACACCGGGGTGATGCCCTTCTCGGCGGCGAGCCGGTTGGCCACGGAGGCGGTCGCGAGCACCAGCGCGCACGCGCCGTCGGTCACCGGCGGGGTGTCGTGCGCGCGCAGCGGCGAGCGCACGTAGTCGGCCGCGAGCAGCGCGTCGACCTGGGTGTCCAGGCTCTCGCTGTCGCCGCCGCTCCCGCCGTCCGAGCCGGCGGCGCCGGCGGCGGCGAAGGCGGGCAGGGCGTGGGGGCTGGTCGCGGCCGCCCGGCGCGCCCGCGCGGCGACGGTGGCGAGGTCGCGTTCGGTCGCCCGGCCGGTGTCGAGCAGAGCCCGCGCCTGCAGTGCGGCCAGCGAGAGCGGGTCGGCTCCCAGCGGCGCGAGGTAGTAGGGGTCGGTCTGCAGGGCGAGCACCCGGGACAGGTCGCCGGTGGACGACTTGCCGGAGCCGAACACCAGCGCGGTGCGCTCCTCGCCGATCAGCAGCCGCACCCACGCCTCGTGCAGCGCCCAGGCGCCGTCCATCTCGACGTGGGACTCGCGGATCGGCGGCCAGGCGCCGACGGCGTCGAGATTGGCGACGAAGGTGAACGTGCCGCCGGACAGGTAGTCGGCGCTGCCCGAGCAGGTGAACTCGATCTCCTTGCGGCCGAGACCCGAGGCGGCGAGCGCCCGGGTGACGACGTCCAGGCAGAGCCGCACCTCGGTGTCCTCGGCGAACTCGGTCATCGGCGAGATGGCGTAACCGACGATGGCGATCGGCTCGCCGAAGACCGGTTCCCTGGTTCCGTTCGAGCCCAGATCGGTGCCCATCAGAAGACCCGGTCGATGTAGCGCTCGGCGGGCAGATCAGGCTCGCCGGTCGGTCGCCACCCGGTGATCGCGCCGGACGCGGATCCCCACCCCCGGTTGCCGATCTCGTCGGAGTTGCGTTCCGCCATCGGCACCCACACCGCCTCGACCCGCATTCCCACCCGTACCTCCTCGTTGGAGACGTCGACGACGGGCTGCAGGCCCATGAGGGCATCGACCTCGTCGAGCAGCACCGAGACCCTTACGAACGGCTCGGTCTCCTTCTGGCCCGGGTACTTCACCGGGGTGACGATCGTGAAGTTGGTGACGACGCCGCGGTCGGGCAGCGCCAGGTCGTCGCCCTCGTCCAGGGGGATCCCGTCGATCGGGCAGAAGTCGCGCGGCGGGACGTAGACCTTCCCGCACGTCGGGCACCGCTGGCCGAGCAGCTGGCCGGCGAGCAGGGAGCGCGCGTAACGCTCGGTGGCGGCCGACAGCGCCTCCTTGTAGGTCAGCGACGACCAGAACTCCATCGTCTCCACGGGCTCGAGTGGCGCGCGCGGCTCGCCGGCGGCGGCCGCGAGCGTGGCGCCGTCCACGACGCCCGCGTGGACGGTCTCGACACCCTCGGGGACGAAGTAGGCCAGGTCGTCGGTGCGCCCGGCCGGCTCGGCGCGGAAGCGGGGGACGACCCGCAGGCCGGCGCGGATCGCGTCCTCACCGCCGGCGTCGACCGCGTGCACCAGGCTCGTGCCGGCCCCGTCGAGCTGGATGAGGGCGAACGCGAACGGCCGGTCCAGCGGGTGGCGCGTGCTCGGCTCGCCCACCCACGTCCACGAGCGGACAGTGCCGGCGGGCCCGACGGCGACGAACTCGCCGGACGTGGCGGCGCCGGTGTCCGGGTCGTACTCGAGCGGTGGGCAGAGCACCCGCTCGCCGCTGCGCACCCCGAGGATCTGGCCCCGGGCGAGCGCGGCGACGAAGGTGCCGACCACCGGCCCGAGGCTGCGGCGGTAGGGGAACTCGACGGTGTTGGTGACAATCCTTGGTCCAGACCTGGCACCAGCTGACACAGGCAAGGCTGCCTCCCGGCGTCGCGCCCACCCGCGCGGACCTGCCGGGCGGGAGAGCGACGAGAACCCCGCGACGAGTGCGCCGCGACGAGAACGTGTTCCTACTTCTACCGCGTTCTACCGCACAACGAGAACGTGTTCTAGTGATGCCTCGGTAGGGCGCTGGCGGTGACGGTGCCGGTCGTCCGCGCGAGACGGGCATCTCGGACTGCCCTCATATCGCGCATAGTATTTGCATGATTACTATGTGCCGCCTTTCGGCGAGGCTCGTGGCTGCTGGCGGGCGACTCGGGTGAAAACCTTGCATGATCGATTAAGAACGTGTTCTATGTCCCCGAGCGTCCTGTGGCGTAGGCCACAGCGATTGCCGGCCGTCCGTGCGGGCGGCCGTGATCGCCGGGCTGGCCGCGCCGTGCGGCGCGGCCGTGGTCGCCCGGCGACCCAGGCCGGCTGGAGACCGCCAGCCGGCGGGCAGGGGGACGGGAGGTCGCGCGTGCACGAGTTCCTGGTCTTCACCATCAGTGGCCTGACCACCGCGGGCATCTACGCGATCAGCGCGTCCGGGCTGACGCTCACCTACGTCACCACCGGCGTGTTCAACATCGCCCACGGCGCGACCGGGATGCTCGCCGCCTTCACCTACTGGCAGCTGGCCGTCGGCTGGGGGCTGCCGGCCCCGCTCGCGCTGCCGCTCTGCGTCCTCGTCGCCGCCCCGCTGTTCGGCCTGCTGCTCGAGCGGGTGGTGATGCGCCGCCTCGCCGGCGCCCCGGAGTCGACCAGGCTGGTCGTCACCGTCGCCGTCCTCGTCGTGCTCGTCTCGCTCGTCCAGTGGCTCTGGGACCCGAGCACGTTCCGGCGCAGCCAGGAGCTGTTCGCCGGCAAGGGCTTCCACCTCGGCACCATCTCGGTGCCCTACAACGACGTGCTCGTGCTCGGCGTCGCCGCGGCGGTCGCCTTCGCCCTGTGGCTGCTGCTGCACCACAGCCGCGCCGGCATCGCGATGCGCGCCCGCGTCGACGACCCGGGGCTGGCCACCCTCAACGGCGCGCGCCCCAGCACGTCGGCGCGCCTGGCCTGGATGGCCGGCACCGCGCTCGCCGCGCTCGCCGGGATCCTGATCGCGCCGAAGCTCACCATGTCGGCGATCCCGCTGACGCTGCTGATCGTGAACGCCTACGCCGCCGCCGTCATCGGCCGGCTGCGCAGCCTGCCGATGACGTTCGTCGGGGCGCTCGCCGTCGGCCTCGCCGCCGACTACTCCGTCGGCTACCTGCCGAAGGTCCACTACGGCCAGCAGTACCTGCGCGGCGCGCTGCCGGTGGTGCCGGTGCTGGTGCTGCTCGTCGCGCTGCTGGTGCTGCGCGCCTCCCGGCTGCGCGGCCGGCCGGCGCTCGCCGTGCGCGAGATCACCCCGACACCCACCTGGGGCGGCGGGCTGTGGTTCGGCGCCGCCGTCGTCTTCGGGGCGGTCATCGCGGCGACGACCCTGTCGAAGGCCGACCTCTACGCCTCCACGTCCATGTGGGGGCTCGCGATCGTAGGCGTGTCGATGGTCCCACTCGTCGGCTACGCCGGGCGGATCTCGCTGTGCCAGCTGAGCTTCGCCGGCATCGGCGCGGCCGTCGTCGCCCATGCCGGCAACGGCGGCAACCCGGCGGCGCTGCTGCTCGCGGTCGCGGTCGCCGCCGTCGTCGGCGCCGTGGTGTCGCTGCCGGCGCTGCGGCTTTCCGGGATCTACCTGGCGCTGCTGACCGGCGCGTTCGCCGTCACCCTCGACAACTGGATCTTCCAGCTGCCGTCGTTCACCGTGGCCGGCCACCGGTTCGACCTGTTCCAGGGCGGGACGCTGTCCGCCGACCGGTTCCGCGTCGGCGGCTTCCACACCGACTCGGCGAAGGCGTTCTTCATCACCGGTGCGGTGCTGTTCGTGCTCGCCGCGCTCGTCGTCGTGGCGGTGCGGCGCAGCGAGCTCGGCCAGCGGCTCATCGCCGTCAAGGAGAGCCCGGCCGCCTCGGCGACCCTCGGGATGAACGTCCGGCTGACGACGCTCGCCGTGTTCACCCTGTCGGCCGGGCTCGCAGGGCTCGGCGGCGGCGTCTACGCCTCCGCGGTGCGCTCCACCACCGCGGACTCCTTCAGCTTCTTCACCGGGCTCACCCTGCTGCTGCTCGTCGTCGTCGCCGGCGTGAGCTCGATCGGCAGCGGCCTGGCCGCCGGGTTGCTGCTCGGCACCGCCGCGGTCAGCAGCGCCGCCGGCGACTCCGCCGCCCGGGTGACCGCCACCCTCGCCGGCCTCGCCGCGCTGGCGCTCGCGGCCAACCCGAACGGGCTGATCCCGTCGGTGCTGCGGCCGGCCTACGAGCCGGTGCGCCGGGTGCCGGCGGTACTGGTGGGCTCCCTGGGCGTCGTCACCGGGCTGTGGGTGCTGCGGCTGGTGCACGCGGTCGACGGCGGGGTGTTCCTGCTGGGGATCCTGGTGGTCGCCGTCGCGGCGCCCCTGCTCGCCCGCTCCCTCGCCGACCGCGCGTCCGGAGTGCCCACCGCCCTGTCCGAGGCGGCCACCGCCCCCGCCGGGCCGGATGAGGGCCTGTCCGGTCCGCTGGAATGGCTCGGCTTCGACGCCCCGGTCAGCCAGGCCGACCTCGACGTCCTCGACGCCCGGCTGGCCCTGGCCAGCGTCGACGAGCCCAGCCTCGGGGAGGTTCGCGTTGGCGCTGCTTGAGGTCCGCGACGTGACGGTCCGCTACGGCGGCCACGTCGCGCTGCACTCCGTCAACCTCGGTGTGGAGGCCGGCCGGGTCACCGGGCTGATCGGCCCGAACGGCGCCGGCAAGACCACGCTGTTCAACGTCCTGACCGGCCTGCTCCCACCCAGCTCCGGCCAGGTGCTGCTCGACGGGAAGGAGATCACCCGGCTTGCCCCCTACCGGCGCGCCCGGCGCGGTCTCGCCAGGACCTTCCAGATCCTGGAGCTGTTCGGGCAGCTCACCGTCCTGGAGAACGTGCAGCTCGCAGCCCGGCTGCGCCGCCGCTCGGCGCCCGGCGGCGGCGCCGACCCGCGAGAGCTGCTCGCCCGAGTGGGCCTCGCCGCGCTCGCCGACCGCCGCGCGGACACGCTGCCCACCGGCCTCGGCCGGCGCCTGGAGCTCGCCCGCGCGCTGGCCGTGCGCCCGCGGGTGCTGCTGCTCGACGAGCCGGCGTCCGGCCAGGACGAGGAGGAGACGGCGGCCTTCGCGGACCTGCTCGGCGAGCTCGCCGGCGAGGGCCTGGCCATCCTGCTCGTCGAGCACGACATGACGCTGGTGATGGGCGTCTGCGCGCACCTCTACGTGCTCGACTTCGGCACCCTGATGGCCGAGGGCGACCCGGCGACGGTGCGCGCCGACCCCCGCGTCCGCGAGGCCTACCTCGGCACCGTCCCCGACGCCGCGACCGCCGGGATCGGCGCTGCCGCCAGCGCCTCCGGTGCTGACCCGGGCGGTGCGGGTCTCACCGCCACGGCCGGTCCGGGCGGGAAGGAACCGCGATGACCGTCGTCCCACCGGCCGGAGCGACCACCAGGCCACGGCCGGGCGCGGGTGCCGTGCCCGGCGCCGCTGCGGGCGGCGCGCCTGCGCCGCTGGTCGAGACCCGCGGCGTGCGCGCCCGCTACGGCCGGGTCGAGGTGCTGCACGGCGTCGACCTCGCCGTCGGCGCGGGCCAGGTGCTCGCGGTCCTCGGCCCGAACGGCGCCGGCAAGTCGACCCTGCTGCGCGTCGTCGCCGGTCTGCACGCGCCGAGCGGTGGCGAGGTCGTGCTCGGCGGCCGGCGGGTGACCGGCGCCGACCCGGTCGACCTGGCCCGGCGCGGGCTGTGCCTGATCCCGGAAGGACGGGGAGTCTTCCCGAGCCTGACCGTCCGGGAGAACCTGCGGATGATGACCTACCGCGGCGGCCGGTCGCGGGCCGACGTCGAGGAACGGGCGGTCGCCCGGTTCCCGAAGCTGGGCCAACGGCTGCACCAGCCGGCGGGCACGATGAGCGGCGGCGAGCAGCAGATGCTCGCGCTCGCCAGGGCGATCGTCGCCGACCCGGCGGTGCTCCTGCTCGACGAGCTGTCGATGGGGCTCGCGCCCCTGGTGGTGGCGGAGCTGTACGCGTCCGTCCGGGCGATCGCCGCCGAGAACGTGACGATCATCGTGGTCGAGCAGTTCGCCGCCGCGGTCCTGGAGGTCGCGGACACCGCGGCCGTGCTGGTCGAGGGCCGGATCGCGGCCGCCGGCCGGCCGGCCGACATCGCCGGCGGTCTCTCCGGCGCCTACCTGGGCGGCCGGTCCGCCCGCGACGAGAGCAGTCCCGATGCCGCCCCCGGCCAGGTGCGGCACCGCGTGGCCCGGGCGCCCGCGGTCAGGCATGACGCGATGACGACGATCGACGAGGTGAGATCGTGACGATCGAGACGACCGGCACCGCCGACACCACCGGCACCGCCGACACCACCGGCGCCGCCGGCACGGCCGGCCCCGCTGGGGAGGCCGGGCAGCCGCCACCGGCCGTGGCCAGACGGGCGGGTGACGCGGGCGGCGCCGGCCGAGCCGACGACTTCCGGGCCCAGATGGCGGCGCTGCGCATCCGCGACCCGCGGACTCGGACCGAGGGGGCGCTGCTGCGGCTGGGCGCCTTGCTGCTGGCGGCCGGGCCCGTGCTGGGGATCATCGCGTACGTGATCTCGCACGGGACGACGAACCCGCTGCAGCAACGCGACGCGATCGTCCTGGGCACGGTCGGAGTGTCGCTCAGCGTCGTCGGCGCCGCGCTGTTCGTGCGCTACTCGATGGCCGCGTTCCTGCGCTTCTGGCTCGCCCGCATCCTCTTCGACCGCCAGAACCCACCCGCCTGACGCTCCTGCTCTCCCGCTCCCGCTCCTGCTCCTGCTCTCCCGCTCCCGCTCCTGCTCCTGCTCTCCCGCTCCCGCTCCTGCTCCTGCTCTCCCGCTCCCGCTCCTGCTCCTGCTCTCCCGCTCCCGCTCCTGCTCCTGCTCTCCCGCTCCCGCTCCTGCTCCTGCTCTCCCGCTCCCGCTCCTGCTCTCCTGCTCTCCCGCTCTCCTGCTCCCTTCCTGCCCACCGCCCCCGCGCCCCTGCCCCAGACACGCGAGCCGTTCATGATCTGGTGGGATCTTCGGAGTCATAGCGTTACGTGTCTCGGCACATACAGTGAGAAGCGGGGTTCTGACCTGCGCTTACTTCAGCAAGCGCAGGTGAGGCGATGGAATCCCGACTGAGCCACCGGGCCAAAATGCTAGCTGGCGCAAGCGAATTGCTAACAAGAGTTAGCGCCGCCTCGCAATGCCCGCCCGCCCTTCCTGTCTCGCGTCGTGTCAGACGTCTGAGGCAATCGTGATTTCCTGTCCGACGTCAGGGGCACGAGATCGCACCGGCCGCGCCCCTGACGTCGGACAGGATTCGCCGCGACGTCGGACAGGATGAACGCGATCTCGCCGACGGTCCAAGGCGGACGCCGCCGGGGCAGGGGCAGGGGCATGGGACCATATGAAGATCATAATTGTGGTGCGAACTGAAGTGATCCGTGCTGTTGATGAATCCGGTTATGGTTGACGAGGTATGCACCCCCAACACCGTGCGGTAGCGCGTGCGGGCGGTAGCGGGTAACCACGTCGGCGGTGGGCTGGACCGCGTTAGAGGCGGTTCGGAGCGAGTGTCGGGCTGCGCGGTTACCGGTTACACGGTGGCATCTGCGCTGGTCAGGGATGGTACGGGAGGTAACCAGGGGGGTAACCCTGCGGTTACGCTGTGGGCCGGCGGTTACACCCCTTGCCCGTCCCGGCGCGCGGCGCGCGCGGCGTGGCCATGGGCGCGATGAATGGCTTCAGGGTTGAAGTGGGCGGGTTAAACCAGCGGCCTTCGCGGTGTCTCGATGATTGTGTTCATGGGGGTGGTAGAGCCGCACCCATGTGAGTCTTGGGCCTTTTCCGTTGTCGACGATGGCGACGGTCCACGAGCCAAGCTGACGCCGAGGGCGACGTCTGCGCCGATACCTACTGCCCATTTCACACATCCACCTTTGACGTGCCCAAGGACCTGAGCGTGGCTGTCATCCGTTCGGGCACCCCGGGCCGGTCGGGTGGTGGTTTGGCCGGCCCGGGGGCTTGTCACTGAGCGTCAGGTATCCGCGCGAGTGCGGCGAGGGCGTCTGTGGCGCATCCTCGGTGCAGGGCATGCGTTCGGCGCATACTGAGGCGAGCACCGTTCCATGAGCCCGGCAGCCGACGCGGAGGACCAGCGTGCCGACTCCCCAGAAGCGACCCGCGCTTGCCGCGCGGCGGAAGGCCATGGGCTACAGCCAGGAAGGGCTAGCCGAATCCGTCGGCGTCGATCGATCGACAGTCGCACGCTGGGAACAAGGAAGAACGGAACCCTACCCCGAGCACCGAAGCGGACTAGCCAAGGCGCTGGGCGTCGACTACCACGAACTTGACCGGCTTATTTCGGCGGCGCCACCTACGCGGCACACATCGGACGTCTTTTCTATCGCCGTGGCCTCGGCGCAGGAAGACTCGGATGAAGCGGGAGAACTTGCTCGACGGGTCGCGGCGAGCGACGTAGGAGACGCGACGCTCACCTATCTTGAGTCCGGATTCGACGATCTGGCGTGCCGGTATCAGTTCGAGCACCCCAGCCGGATCCTGCTGGAGATCAACCAGTCGTTAAGCAACGTCGGGAAACTGCTGGATGCTCGGAAAACGCTTCATGAGCACCGTCGGCTTCTGCTGGTCGGGGGCTGGCTGTCGCTGTTGGGCGCGACGGTTCTTATCGACCTGAAACGCGACCGTGCCGCGTCCACCTATCTGGCCACCGCGATGAGCCTTGCGGAGCAGGCAGAGAACCCCGAGATCATCGCATGGTGCTATGAAACGCGAGCGTGGCAGGCGCTGACCTCCGGCGACTTCCGCATGGCCGTCGACCTGTCACGCGCAGCGCAAAGTTTCGCTCCACACGGAAGTTCGATCATGATACAAGCGGCAGCACAGGAAGGCCGAGGATGGGCACGCCTGGGATCACGCGGCGATACGTACAGGGCGATCGGCCGCGTTCAGAAGATGGCATCATCGCTCAGTGATCCTACCCGCCCGGAACATCACTATCGGTACGATCCTGCGAAAGCCGTTTCCTACACGGCCACGACACTGACATGGATACGTGACTCGGCCGCCGAGGACTTCGCCCGCGAAGTGATCACCAAGATTGGCGCCCCGATGTCCGCTCCCGCTCGTTGGCCACGGCGGGCCGCGATGGCAAGCATCGACCTTGCACTGACGCTTACCTACATGGGAAAAAGTGATGAGGCGCTCCACGCGGCAATGGGAGCAGTCGAATCAGGAAAGATCGTGCCTTCGCATTTCTGGCGAATATTGGAAGTAGCGGACGCCATGCAGGAGGAGCGTTTTTCCAGGGCCAGCGATCTAAAAGCTGTTTACGAAGCGATGCGGCGCCCAAGGGGGGAGGACTAGCGTCAGCGAAAGCGCCGCACCCAGGGCGCCCGACCCGGTGGCAGTCACGTGCCGATTCGATCGCTCCATCACGCCCGGATGGCATCCATCACGGATAGCTCACAAAGAGAAAGTCGGGCATTTCATTGTCGTCCACCTCAACCTCGAAGCCCGCAAACTCCAAAATACTTTTTATGGCGACGAGCATAGTATCTCGCGCGCTCTGCATCTCGCGCGCTTCTGGCCATGCCGTGGGATATTTCTCTCGCAGATTTGGGTGAACCAGCCACGTTACGGCGATACTCGGGTCCGGGATCTCCTCCAGCGGCCGGAGATCGGACGGCTCGATATAGAACCCAGAGCAGAGAGCCATCTGGAGCGGCGGCGCCATGAGAAGACCTGCCTCGATGAGCGTACGCTCCACTTCGAGTTTCAGAATTATTCCGTTCCTTTTCCCCGGCCGTATGGCCACTAGGTTTAACCTTTCCCTCGCTATAGGCGATTCTCGATGACAATGCTTTTCGGTAATTAGTCTTGCTGGGTGAGTTGGAGGGTTGTTCGGTTGGTGGCTGCGGGCGGAGGGCTGTACGGCGTTGGCCTATTTCTCGACCCCTTCAGGGCCGGGTTCGCGTCAGAATTTCGCTCAGACCGCCTCGGAGTGTCATTCTATGCTTCGCGGTATCGGCATGCGATCGCTCCGGCCGTCGAAGACCTCCGCTGTGGCGCAAGTGCTCCGGCTATTAAAGCGAACCGAATGCAACAGCGGCCGCTACGCTGGTCCAGTCCGCGACGCGAACGCGCCGACGTGGAGCGACATGCGGCGGGGTCGCGACAGCGCTACACCCGCCGCTACACCCCGCACCCCCACCGACCACCACACACCGCATTCTGTAGCAGGTAGCGGGGGACATGGGCCGCAGCCCTCAAACTGCCTCTCTGGACCCACCTGGATGCCTCCACCACGCCCCGCCTACAGCGACTGTCACGCCCCGCCGACAGCAGCACGCACTAAGATCGCCAACGGATCGACCCGAGCGGCGCTTGCTCTAGCAAGCGTCAAGCAAGCGCAGGTCTGGACAGTCGTATGACTGTATGTCCTGAGACACGCATATCCATGGCTCCGAAAATCCCACCAGATCATGAAGTGCGACACCGCGGGCCCTGGCGGCGCCGGCGGTGATTCAGGCGGACTCGTCGGTCCAGGGGGCGCTCGCGCGGGCGAGGAAGGTCGGCGACGCCGCCGCCTCGGCGTTCAGCGCGAGCGCCATCAGCAGGTAGGACTTCCCGGCCGGGTCGGCGTGGTCACGGTCGGGACCACCGATCTGCTGGAACCCGTGCCGGCGGTACGCCCGCTGCGCCGCGTGGTTCGCGACCTCCACCCACAGCCGGATCCCGATCGCGCCGACCGAGCGCGCCCAGGCCAGCGCGCCCTCGATCAGGAGGTCGGCCGCGCCGGTGCCGCGCACGGCCGGCGCGACCCACATCGCGGCGAACTCGCGGAACTCCGGGGCCATCGACGGCCGGTGGACGTCGACCATCCCGGCCGGCTCGCCGTCGCGCTCCAGCAGGAACGTCGCGTGCCCGTCCCCCGTCGCGGCCCGGACGGCCCGGCGGTGCCAGTCGTCGTGTGGTCGCGCGGCCTCGCCGTCGAACGTCTGCCAGAACGCCGCGGGCGCGTCGGCGAGCGCGGCCAGCCGCACCTCGCGCAGCCGCGTGCCGTCGGACTCGGTGATACGGCGAACCTCGTTTTTCACACCCATATCCAACTCGACCTGGCCCAGCCAGAACCGCGCCGCCCTTGGTGTCCACCAGCCTGGGCCCGGCCTACTGTGGGTCGCCGCTGATCCGGCCAGGGCCCGCCGTCACGACCGTCGAGGAATGATGGGGGCGTCGCGGCCGGTGCCCGTCGGGCGCGCGCGGCCGGCCGGGCGCTTCTCCTCGTGGTATTCCTCCTCGACGTTGACGGTCCAGACGTCGTGGCTGGTGCCGTCGACGATGTTCTCCACCGTCAGCATGGCGGTGAGCATCGAGTGGTCCGCGTTGTTGTACCGGTGCATGCCGTTGCGGCCCACGGGGTGAACGTTCGGGACGTTCTCCGCCAGCCACTTCCGCATGATCGCGACGTTGTTTCGGTAGTACTGGTCGTAGGTCGGATATGCCTTGGGGACCCGGACGACGTAGCCCTTCTCCACGACCCCTCGTCGGACCAGTCCCAGCGTCTCGAGCTCCCGGGTGCCGAGGGCGATCAGTTCGTCGTCCGGCTTCGTCCACATGTCGTCGCCCTCGAAGACGAAGAACTCGAGGCCGAGGCACGTCCTCCCCTCCTTCACCAGGTAGGGGGACCACGATCCGTAGTTCTGGATCCTGCCGACGCGGACCCCGGGATCGTGGATGTAGATCCAGTTGTCAGGGAAGCTGAACTCCGCCGGGACCACGAGCGCGACCGTCAGATAGTCGCGGTAGCGCAGGTCACGCGCCGCCTCGACCACGCGGGCAGGCGCTGGCGGGTCCATGCCCAGCACCAGCGTCGACAGCGGCGTGGACGAGATGACGTGGTCGGCGGGTACCCGCCTCCGGTCGCCGGCACTCGTGGTCACGGTGACGGCGACGGCGCCGCCGTCCGCGCGGTGCACGGCCGTCACCGAGGTGTTCATCGTGACCGTGCCACCCATCTTCTCGACCTTGCGGGCGGCCTCCTCCCACATCATGCCGGGACCGTACTTGGGGTAGTGGAACTCCTCGATGAGGCTGGTGATCTCCTTCTGGTTCCGCCTGGGCAGGACGGCGTTGACGATGGCCGAGGACAGCGAGAGGTTCTTCACCCGCTGCGCGGCCCAGTCGGCCGGCATCTCGCTGACCGGGATACCCCACAGTTTCTCGGTGTAGGTCTTGAAGAACCTGCGGTAGAGGCGCCAGCCGAACCGCGCCACCAGCCAGGCCTCATAGTTGTCTGCCTGGTTCTTCGGCGGGCGGACGCGTGCCCGGGCGTAGGACCCGATGGCGAGCGCCGCCTGGCCCGGCCCGAGGTTGCGCAGGGCGTTGAGTGCCCGCAGCGGGTAGTCATAGAGCTTGCCCTGGTAGTAAATCCGGCTCATCCGGGGCCGGACCAGGAAGTCGTCGGCGGCCAGGATTTCCCGCCACAGGGCCTCCACGGCGGCGACCTTGGTGAAGAACCGGTGGCCGCCGATGTCGAACCGCCAGCCGTCACGTTCGACGGTGCGGCTGATGCCGCCCACCACGTCGTCGGACTCGAAGACCGTGACGGCGGCGTCACGTGCCACCAGCTGGTACGCGGCGGTCAGGCCGGCCGGCCCGGCTCCGATGACCACCGTGTGCGGAACCCTGGGTGTGGACACAGCCTCTCCTCGACCTCTCCTTGATTGGCAGCCGGGTACGTAACCCGGCGAGACAAGTACGACCATCAAATTGGACATCGTTGTCCAGAGATTCAGTCGCCTGGGTCCAGGAGAGTAGCCTGTGCCCGTGGCTGGCGACGCAGGCGGTGTCGGCGCGGGGGCGTCAGGCCGCGGCACGCAGGCCAAACGAGAGGCGATCATGAAGGCGGCGTTCGAGGTCTTCGCCCGCCAGGGCTACGCCGCGACCAGCCTCGACGACATCGCGACGGCGACTCCCGCCTCACGCCAGACCGTGTACAACCACTTCGGCGACAAGGAAAAGCTCTTCCTCGCGGTCGTGGATGAGCGGATCACGGCGAACCTGCAGGCCCTGCGCGAAGCGACACTCGCGTTTCCCAACCGGGTGGACGGCACCGACGAAGCCGAGAAGTACCTCGTCGACCTCGCCCGGCGCATCAACGACGTCTATGCCAGCCCAGGCACTGCGTCGCTGCGCCTGCTCGTTCAGACGGAGGCGCCACGCCATGCCGCCCTCCAGGCGCTGTGGCGGTCCCGGGCGGCGACGCCCGTCTGGCCCACCCTCATCGGCAGCCTGGCCCGTCTCGCCCACGCCGGAGCCCTCGACATCGACGACCCGGCCCGCGCGGCCGGCCAGTTCGTCACCCTGGTCACCGGGGTCTCGTGGGCGATGACGGAGCTCGGCACGTTCGCGATCTCCCCACCACCGGCTCAGGACTCCGACGAACTGGACCTGGCCATCCGTTCGAATGTCAGCCTCTTCGTCCGCGCCTACGCCCCGGGTGTCACCGCCCGCCGCGACCGCTGACGCGACCGTCGGTAGCCAGCCAGCCAGCCAGCCAGCCAGGCTCGGCCTGGCGGGGCCGTTGGGCCGGGGCCGGTGGAGGTTCTCCCTGGCCTCCCGCGGCGTGTGCGAGGGTGGGGGCATGGTGGCGATGGGTGCGGGGGAGTGGCGGGAGTTCGCGGCGGCGGGGACACGGACGGGGAAGCTTGCCACCGTGCGGGCGGACGGGCGGCCGCACATCGCGCCGATCTGGTTCGTGCTCGACGGCGACGACATCCTGTTCAACACAGGCGCCGACACCGTCAAGGGGCGCAACCTGCGCAGGGACGGCCGGGCGAGCCTGTGCGTCGACGACGACACGCCGCCGTACGCGTTCGTGATCGTGAGCGGCACCGTGACCCTGTCGGAGGATCTGGCCGAGGTCCGTCGCTGGGCGACCGCGATCGGCGGCCGCTACATGGGCGCCGACCGCGCAGAGGAGTTCGGCCGCCGCAACGGCGTACCCGGCGAGCTACTCGTCCGCCTCACGCCCACCAGCATCACCGCGCAGCGCGCCGTCGCCGACTAGCGCCGTCGCCGACCAGCGCCGTTCAGCCAAGCCTCGCCTCAGCCAAGCCCCGCCCGTTGGCGTGATCGCCGGTCCTGCCCTCTGCTGGTCGCGGAACGGTGGCAGTCGCAACCACCCGAGGGCCGAAATCGTGATCATGGCGCGGACACGGCCGGCCACGCCTTCGCCGAGGCTCTCCTAGAACTGGGCCTCGAGCTCGAGGGCCATGGCCAGGGGGAGGTGGAGGTCGTAGCAGATGTTGCCGGCGAAGAAGCAGGAGCCGAGCGACAGGAAGGCCGGGATCGTCAGCAGCATCAGGTGGCTGGAGGCGGGCAGCGGGCGCAGCAGGGCGCGGACCCGGCGCGGGACCGGACCCGGCCGGGGGGCCCGACCGGTGCGACTGGCACGCGGGGGGCGGCGGACCGGATCGCCCCGCCGCGCGCGGCGGGACACGGTGGCCGCGGAGGGCTCCGGCTCCGCCAGCCAGTCGGGAGTGGCGATGCGCAGCGCGGAGGGAGCGGCGCCCAGCGACGTGTGACCGGCCGGGCAGCGGGAGCCGGTCGAGGCGGAGCCAGGGGACGAGGGCGGGCCGGTCGCGGCGGTGACCAGCGCGACCGTGCCGATCGCGCGGGCGACCCGCACCCGGTCGCCGACCTCGACCGCGGCGCGCTCGTCGGCCCAGCGCTCGACGCCGTACTCGACCAGCCGGGCGACAGGGCGCAGCAGCGGCTGGCCGGCGGCGGCGAGCCTCGTGGCGTCGACGTAGCGATGGTGGCGGCCGCGCAGGTGGGCGCGCTCGTGCGCGAGCACCACCCCGAGCTCGTCCGGGCTCAGCGCCGCGCGCATGGACTCGGTGACCACGATCCGGCCGGGTGAGCCGGGCAGCGTGAACGCGTCCGGGTGCTTGCCGGGGACCACCACGACGACGTCCTCGCCGGGTAGCGCGGCCGCCTCGACCCCGGCGGCCCGCAGGGCGGTCCGCTGCCGGCGCCACGCCCGCCCCGCCGAGACGCCGGCCAGGACGGCGACGAGCGCGCACGGCCCGGACAGCCACATGTCCTGGCCTGCGTCGGCCCAGGCCTCGGCGGTCCATCCCCGTTTACCGGTGTTGACCAGGGCCGTCGTCGTGTGGATGCCGCCCGCGAGCAGCACCAGGGCCGTCCCGAGCGCGAGCAGGCAGGCGGAGACCGTGAAGGCGACGACGGCGATGCCCGCGGCCACCCGGTCCGCCAGCAGGCGCATCACGAACGTGCCGAGCAACGGAGCGACCAGCGCGCAGAGGACCAGCTCGCCGACCATCTAGCGTCCGGCCGGTGCGCGGCCGTTGCCGGAGCCGTGCCTCCCGTCCCACGGGCCTGTCGTCTCGCCAGCGCCCCGCCCGTCCTGGGGGACGCGCCCGGCGGCGCCGTCCGGCTCGTCCTCGCCCGGCGCGTGGCCGGTGGCCGGCTCGACCGGGTCGGCGGGGCTTTCGGCGAGCAGCTGGCGGATCACCGCCTCGTCGCCGGGGGAGAGCGCGGCGAGGAAGTGGGTGAGCGCCGGGCGGTGGTCGGCCTGCTCGTCGAGCAGGCGGTTCATGCGCCAGGCGACCAGGCTCGCCGCGTCGGACTCCGCCAGGTAGAGGAAGGCGCGGCCGGCCCGGCGGCGGGTGACGACCCCCTTGCCGTGCAGACGGGTCAGTGTCGTGACCACGGCGCTGTAGGACAGCGTGGCGCCGCTGGCAAGACGCTCGCGCACCTGGCCGGGGGAGAGCTCGCGGCGCGCGGTGTGCAGCACGTTGAGGATCTCCGCCTCCAACGAGCCCGGCGAGCGCCGCCGTATCCGGGCGGTGAGGACCGTGTCCCCCGCTGTCTGGTCTGTCAGGACGTCACCGCCGAAGAGGTCGGCGTCGGTCACGGCCTCGTCGAGGAGGCCACCAGCGCCCAGGCGGTCGTCACCGGTATCGTCCGCGAATCCGTCGGCATCGGGAACCACGCCCACGACCATACGTATCCGGATGCGGTGACGGGAGGGCAGGTGCGCCCCTGACGCGCCGAGCCACCTGAATCCCCGGCGTGTCGCCGCGCTCGGGCGGCTGTGAGGAAGCGAACCGACCAAGCGCTTGGTTGACGGGCGATAATGCGGAGGTGGACACCTCACCGACGCGTGGTCGAACCCGGGGACGTTCCGGCGGCCGCGCCGCCGGGAGTGGGCGAGCGGCGGCGGGGGGCGAGTCGGAGCGGCGCGCGGCGATCGTCGAGATCGCCGCCGGCCTGTTCGCGGAGCGGGGCTACCGGGCGACGACGGTCCGGGAGATCGCGGACGCCGCCGGCATGCTCTCCGGCAGCCTCTACCACCACTTCGACTCCAAGGAGTCGATCGTCGACGAGCTCCTGTCGAGCTTCCTCGACGACCTGCACGCCCGGCACGCCGCGATAGCCGCCGACCAGGCGGGCCCGAGTGACACGATCGCCGCGCTGGTGCGGGCCGCGTTCGTCACGATCGCGCGGCACCGCGCCGCCGTCACCGTGTTCCAGAACGAGCGTGGCTACCTGGCGACGCTGCCGCGGTTCGCCTACCTGCGCGCCTCCGAGGCGGAAAGCCAGCGGCTGTGGCTCGCGGCGCTGCGCGACGGCGTCGCCGCCGGTGAGCTGCGCGCCGACCTCGACCCCAGGCTCACGCACCGCTTCCTGCGCGACGCGATCTGGGTGTCGGTGCACTGGTACTCCCCTGATGGGCCCCTCGGCCCGGCGGAGCTGGCCGAGCAGTTCCTCACCACTGTCTTCGACGGCATCCGCGTCCGCCCGGCCGGCTAGCGCGACACCAGCGGCCGGTGCCTGGTGCCTGGTGCCTTGCGTTTTGTGCCCTGTGCCTCGGGCCGGTGACCGCGTTGTCGCGGGGCCCACGGCAAACCAAGCGCTAGCTTGGTCTGGGCGCTAACCTGTCGGACGTGGTGTCGAGCGAGACGTCAGGGCCGACCGGCGCGGCGGGCGCGGAGGCGCCCGGCTTCCGCGAGGAGGTGCGCGCGTGGCTGGCCGACGCGCTGACCGGCGAGTTCGCGAAGGCCCGCGGCCTCGGCGGACCCGGCCGCGAGCACGAGGCGTTCGAGCTGCGCCTCGACTGGGAGCGCCAGCTAGCCGCGGCTGGCTGGATCTGTCTGTCGTGGCCGAAGGAGTACGGCGGCCGGGGGCTGTCGGTCGCCGAGCAGGTCGTCTTCCACGAGGAGTACGCGCGGGCGGACGCGCCGGCGCGGGTCGGGCTGATCGGCGACGGCATGGTCGGCCCGACGCTCATCGCCTTCGGCACCGAGGACCAGCGCCGCCGGCTGCTGCCGCCGATCCGCGCGGGCGAGGCCCTGTGGTGCCAGTTGTACTCCGAGCCGGGCGCGGGCTCCGACCTTGCCGCGCTGTCCACCCGCGCCCGCCGGGACGGCGACGACTACGTCATCCACGGGCAGAAGGTCTGGTCCTCGCTCGCCCATCAGGCCGACTGGGGGTTCGCGCTGGTGCGCACCGAGCCAGGCTCCGCGCGGCACAAGGGCCTGTCCTACCTGCTGGTCCCGATGCGCCAGCCCGGCATCGACATTCGTCCGATCGTGTCGATGACCGGCACGTCGGAGTTCAACGAGGTCTTCTTCGACGGCGCGCGCACGTCGGCGGCCAACCTGGTCGGAGCCGAGGGCGACGGCTGGCGGATCGGGATGGCCACGCTCGGCTTCGAGCGCGGCACCTTCACGCTCGGCCAGCAGGTCGGCTTCAAGCGCGAGCTGGAGCGGATCATCGCCCTGGCCAAGCGCAACGGCGGCTGGGAGGTACCGCACCTGCGCGACCGCCTGGTGCGCGCGTGGATCGGCGTCGAGATCATGCGTTTCACCGCGCTGCGCACGCTCGCGGACGCCACCGCCGACATCCCGCCCGGCCCGGCGTCGTCGATCGGGAAGCTCTACTGGTCGACGTGGCACCAGCAGCTGGGTGAGCTCGCGATGGACGTGCTCGGCGCCGAGGCGATGCTCACCTGCGGCGAGCCCTACGAGCTGCGTCCTGAGCAGTCGCTGTTCCTGTTCAGCCGGGCCGACACCATCTACGCCGGGTCGAGCGAGATCCAGCGCAACATCATCGCCGAGAGAACGCTGGGGCTGCCGCGTGCCTGACCCGAAGATCGCCGAGACCACGTCCCCGGCCACGGCTGCCGGCGCGCCCTTGGCCGCGGGCCCGCGCCCCGCGCCGGAGCCGCCGCCGGGGCGGGACCTGCTGCGCGGCAAGGTCGTCCTGGTGACCGCCGCCGCCGGCACCGGCATCGGGTTCGCCACCGCGTGGCGCGCGGCGCTGGAGGGCGCGACCGTCGTCGTCTCCGACCACCACGTCCGCCGCCTGGGCGAGGCCGCCGCGAAGCTCGGCGAGCTGACCGGCGCGCCGCCGCTGGCGGTGCCGTGCGACGTGCGCAGCGAGGAGCAGATCGGCGCGCTGTTCGACGCCGTCCACGACACCCACGGCCGGCTGGACGTGCTCGTCAACAACGCGGGCCTCGGTGGCGACGTGCCGCTGACCGAGATGACCGACGACCAGTGGTCGACGGTGCTCGACGTGACGCTGACCGGCACCATGCGGGCGACGAGGGCCGCCCTGCGCAGGATGCTGCCGGCCGGTGCCGGCGTGATCGTGAACAACGCCTCCGTCGTCGGCTGGCGCGCCCAGTCCGGCCAGGCGCACTACGCCGCCGCCAAGGCGGGCGTCATGGCGCTGACCCGGTGCGCCGCCATGGAGGCGGCCCCCCACGGGGTGCGGGTGAACGCGGTCGCGCCGAGCCTCGCCATGCACCCGTTCCTCGCCAAGGTCAGCGACGAGGACCTCCTCGCCGAGCTCTCCCGCCGGGAGGCGTTCGGCCGGGCCGCCGAGCCCTGGGAGGTCGCCACCGTCATCGCCTTCCTCGCCAGCGACTACTCGACCTACATGACCGGCGAGATCGTCTCGGTGAGCAGCCAGCACCCATAGCCGCGCCGCCGCGTCCGCGGCGCCACCAGGCCACGGCCCTGACGCCACGCCCGGGGAGCGGGCGGACGGGAGGGCCGGCGTGCCGCCGTTAGCCTACGTGCCGATGGTTACTGTGCGTAGTCGACATGGCCGGGCTGGCTGGGCTGGCTGGGCTGGCCGGGCTGTTCGTGCCGTGGCCGCGTCCCTGGTCGCCGTCGGATGCGTCGGAGCGGCCGGGGTCGCCGGCACGCCCGCCGCGTCGGCCCTCGTGGGGGTGCCGGTTCCGGCGGCCTCCGACGCGGGGCGGCTGCCGCCGTTCGGGCCGATCGGGCTCGAACGGGTGACCATCCCGCTCGGGACACTCGACGTTCCCGGGTTCCTCGCCACCGGGCCGCTGGTCGCCGCGCTCGACCAGGTGCCGGCCGGCCCCGGCGAGCTCTACACGGTGGGGCGGCTGCAGGCCCACGGGATCCGGACCCTCGACGGCAGGGTGAGCATCAGGACCGCGATCGCCGAGATCGCCCACGTCGGACCGATCGACGAGCTGGCGCCGTACCTGCCGGGCCCCGGGCACCTGGTGTTCGGCGACGGCTCCTGGGAGGTGGTGGTGCCGGGCACACCCGGTTACCTGTTCTCCCGGCCGCAGTACCGGGTCGCGGTCTTCCCGTCGTGGGGCGCCGTCGAGGTGGCCGCGCACGTGCCGGCCGCGATGGCCCCGCGGACCGCCGTGCGCGGCCTGTTCACCGGGCTGGACCCTGCCTACCTCGCGCTCATCCTGCGCGCGATGTGGCCGGCCGGCCCGCCTCGACCGGTCACCTACGCGGCGAACGACCCATGGCTTGGCCTGCTCGACCCGGGCGCCGCCGAGTGGCCCGGCGCGGACGTCGGCATCAGCCTCATGGACGTCGTCGGGCCGGCCCTGGGGCCGATCTTCGCGCCGATGCTGGCCTCGCTGAACGGCGGCGCGGATGCGCCGGCGCTCGGCCCGGAGCTGCTCGGCAAGCTCGCGCCGTTGGCGGACCAGCTCGGGCCGCTGCTGGGCAGGGTCATGCCCCTGCTCACCGGTCAGACGGTCGCCAGGTAGGCGGCCGTCTTCGCCGGGTCCATGAACCACTCGAAGAACTCGGGTGGGTTGTCGAAGCCGCTGGCGAACCGGCGGGCGACGGCGTCCTTGGCCTGCGCGGTGCCGAGGATCTGCAGCACGTGCTCCGGGGGCGGGCCGAGCAGCGCGTTCGTCCAGGTGGTCACGTACTGGGCATAGTCCCAGTACTTCTCGAAGGTCGCCGTCATCCACACGCGGTCGAACGGCTTGTCGCCGTGCTCGAGGATGCTGTCCAGATAGGACACGGCGCATTTCGAGGCGTTGTTCGAGCCCTGGCCGGTGATCGGGTCGTTGGCGACGACGACGTCCGCCATGCCGAGCACGATGCCGCCGCCGGGCAGCTCGCCGACCGGCCTGCGCACCACCGGGGTGTAGCCGCCGGCGAGCGTGGCGCGCGCGTCGGTGAGCTCCACGTCCGCGCAGCGCTCGTACTCCCACGGCAGGAAGGTCCGCACCAGGTCGAGCAGGCGCGCGAGGTGCTCGTCCGGGCCCGGCTGGTCGGACCAGCAGTCCAGCGGGCCGCCGGGAATGCCCTCGAAGAAGAGGATGTCGCAGTTTCCGCTGGTCGTGTACGCCGGAATGATGAACAGCTCGCCGACGCCGGGGACGATGTTGAACCGGACGCCCGGGTGGTCGGGATGCTCGGGGCGAGGTGCGAGGCCGTGCACATAGGCCAGCGACAGCGCACGCTGCGGGCTGGTGAACGGCGAGCGCTCCGGGTTGCGGTCAAACAGCTGGACCAGCTCGCCCTTTCCCGCCGCGACGACGACGAGGTCATAGAGCGACGTGAGCGAGTTCAGATCGGCGGTGGTGACGCCGTGAATGAGCAGCTTCCCGCCGCGCTGTTCGAAGAGCTCCGCCCAGCCCGCCATCTTCACGCGCTGGTCGATGGACTGGCCGTAGTCGTCGAGGCGGCCGAACCAGTCCAGCGCGCGGCCGCCGTCGGGCGCGGCGACCGAAACGCCGAGGCCCTCGATGCGGACGGCGTCCTTCTCCCACAGGTTCAGGCCGTGGTCGCGCTCATGCTGCAACGACGTGTGGAACATGGCCTGGGTGGACATGACGCGGCCGCCCCGGATCTCCTCCGGCGTGCGTGCCGACATCACGGTGACGTCGTATTCACGTTCCTGAAGCATCAGCGCGAGCTGAAGCCCGGACTGGCCAGCCCCGACGACCAGCACTTTACGCATGTGTTCGTGCCCTCCCAGGCTCCGTTGTCTCGGTCAGCGACATCGTGTAGAGCACAAGCTCGCGCAGTGTCGCGACGGCGGAAGCGGGATCGCGCGCGTCGCAGGTCACCAGCGGGGTTCGCGGGCTCAGCGCAAGAGCCTCCCGCACCTCGGCGAGGTCGTGCCACAGTTTTCCATCAAAAAGATTGACGGCGACGATGAAGGGCACGTCGGAGTCGTTCTCGAAATAGTTGATCGCCGCGAAGGACTGGTCCAGGCGACGGGTGTCGACCAGGACGATCGCGCCCAGTGCGCCGCGCGACAGGTCGTCCCACATGAACCAGAAACGCGCCTGCCCGGGCGTGCCGAACAGGTAGAGCACGAGGTCCGGGTCGAGCGTGATCCGGCCGAAGTCCATCGCGACGGTCGTCGTCGTCTTCCCGCCGCCGGGCGGGAGGTCGTCGACGCCCTCGCTCGCCTCGGTCATCCACGCCTCGGTGTTGATCGGGGCGACCTCGGACACCGAACCGACAAGGGTCGTCTTCCCCACGCCGAAACCGCCGGCGACCACGATCTTCGCCGAGATCGTCAGTGAACCGCTGCTTGCGTCGTCCTTATGCCTCGCGCCCGGGCGGCGCGGATCTCTGATGGTCATGTCGGCAGAGCTCACGTCCGCGTTCCTGTAGTCGTGGCGCCTGGATGTCCGGCGCGGTCTGGTGGCGGCGCACCTGGCGGCGGCCGCGGCCGGCCTCCCGTCCGCGAGAGGGCACCGGCGCGGCGAGGGCCGTCAGACGGGAAGCTCCCGCAGGCCGCTGAGGATGCGTTCGAGCACGTTGCGGTCGTCGCGGAAGGCATGCGCCGTCGGGTGGATGAGCACGGCGCCCTGCGTCGCCAGGTCACTGATCAGAACGCGGACGACACCGAGCGGAATCGCCAGCAGGGCCGACAGCTCGGCGATCGACAGCTGCGAGCGGGCGCGCTCGTACAGCGCCTGCGACTCCGGCATGAGCGCCTCGCTCAGTGCCGGGTCATACCGCGGTACGGACACCAGGGTCTCCACCAGCAGGTGGTAGCGCGACCTGGTTCGCCCGCCGGTCAGCGCGTACGGCCGAACCCGCTTGCTGCGCGCGGTGTGGACCGGCCTCGCCGGCCTCGAATCCTGCGGCACCGCCATCACGATCCCTGTCTCCTCGAAGGCCGAAGGGCGTGCGAAAGGGATCTTCCTTCGCGCGCCCGGAGGCCGTTGTCCCAGATCACTCGAGGCGGCTCAGCCGGCCGGACGGCGCCCGACGAGGACGCGCCGCAGGTCCGCGCGCCGCTCCGGCGTGAGGGCGTGCCCGGCGTGCAGCACGAACTGGGTCATCTCGTAGCCGACGACCTTCATGTCACAGTCCGGTCCGGTCAGCACCGCGAGCCCGGCGCCGGCGTCGATTCCCATGAAGAGGAAGTAGCCATGCGAGAGCCGGACGATGATCTGTTCGCAGTCTCCCTTGCCGAAGAGGACCGCGCTGTTGCGGGCGAGGCTGAGCATCCCGCTGGCGATGGCCGCGAGACGTTCCCCCTCCTCGGTGTTCATCGACTGGGACGAGGTCAGCGCCAGCCCGTCCGACGACATGATCAGGGCGTGGGTGACGCCGTGCACCTTCCGGACGAAGTCGTCGATCAGCCAGGTGAAGTCCGGGTTGGCGTGGCGGTTGTGCTCCTGGGTAACCATCGTCGGCCTCAGTCCCGTCGCAACTCGTCGAGGGCAGCCTGCTCTCCTTCGGAGAACGCGCCGAGATCCGCCAGCAGCTTCTGATGGCCGGCACGCACGTCGGCCTCCGTCGGTGCCGGGGCCGCGCCGGCGCCGGGCGCGCCGACCGGTCCCGCCGCGGCGGTCCGTGGGCCGTCCCCCTCGCCGCTCGGGTCGCGCAGGCTGTGGGACACCCGCCGCGGCAGCCCGCTCGCCGTCGTCCCGGACGCGGTCGCCGCGGGCATCGGGCCGGTGGCCGACGCCGTGAGCCCGCCGGCCGGGCGCTCGACCGTGCCCGCCGGCCGTCCCTCGCGCGCCCCCGCGACCGCGGCGGCGGTCCGCGAGCCCGCCCGGCCGTTCGGCCCCGCCCGGCTGGGCAACGCGGTGACAGCGCTGTTGCCATTGCCGTTGCTGGAGATCGCCTCGACGGAGGGTGCGGCGGCGGAGTGCGCCTCGACCGGCTCCTCGCCGGGGGCGGACGGCGGGGTGACCACGGTCCGCAGTCCCGACCAGCCGATGTCGGACAGCTCGCAGACGAGGGGAGCCGGCAGCAGGACCGTCGCGGTGGTGCCGTGCGGGTGGCGGTGGTCCAGCCAGGTCCTGATCTCGTACCTGGCCGCGAGCCGGCGCACCACGGCCAGCCCCATGTGCCGGACCGCGTCGTCGTCGAGGACCGGCTCGGCCTCCAGCCGCGCGTTGAGCTGGCTCAGCCGGTCCGGCGGGAGCCCGATGCCCTCGTCCTCGATCCGCAGCAGCGCGCTGCCCTGCTCGGTGAGGTGGGCGCCGATCCGCACCGGCGAGTGCGGCGGCGACGACTTCGTCGCGTTGTCGAGCAGCTCCGCGACCAGCCGGCTGACGTCCTCGGCCGCGAACCCGACGACGCCCAGGGCGACGACCCTCCCGACGGTGACCCGCTGGTAGTGGTCGATGGACGACATCGCGCCGCGGATCACGTCGACCAGCGACGACGTGTCCGACGTGCTGTCCCCGGCGTCGCGGCCCGCGAGGACCCGCAGGTTCTCGGCGTTGCGCCGCAGCCGGGCGGCGAGGTGGTCCAGCCGGTAGAGCTCCGCCAGCCGGTCGGCGTCCTCTTCCCGGGACTCCATCTCCTCCAGCTGCGCGAGCAGCGAGTCGACCAGGTTCAGATCACGCAGCGCCAGATCGGCGCAGATGGCGCCCAGCGCCTCCTCGGCCTCCGTCGGCCGGCCGCCGGCCCCGTCGGCCCGGCGGGGCGCCCCCGTGCCGGCCGGCGTGCCGGTCCGGGGAGGGCCGGGTCTTGGCTGCTGCGGGCCGAGCAGCTGCGAGGCCGCCGCGCGGGGGCCGCCCAGCAGCGCACGTGATCGGTTCAGGAGTTCCCGAGCCCGCGTCGTCATCCCACCCCGAGCGCTCTCTCGTCGTGTCCGGCGTTCCCCACGTCCCCTCGCCGACACGGAAAGCGGCGGAGGACGGACGCCAGGGTGGCGTCCCTCCGTGGTGCCCGCGCGCTCGCCCTCGCCGACTTTCCCCCGTTGGCGGCTTTCAGGGTTACTGACCGTTATTGTCCGGTGCGTTCCGTATGAGCCTACCGGTCGTCATCCCTGGCGTATCGCGCGCATCGGACAGACCACGTGGGACAACACGCGGCGTACATGCCGCGCTGGCGCGGCTGCGACGCAAGGGGGAAGGCCGCGTTCACGCATCGACAACCAAAACACGACAAAGCGTCCCCAACGGGACTCGGGTCGCAAAATACCGGGTCGAAAGTCCCGGCAGCCGGCATTCGCGCGTTCACAGTCCCAGCCGGGCACGGCCAGCGCGCCCCGCTACTCGCCAGTCTTTCGTCACCAACTGTGCAGGCCGCGAGCTTGCCGCGCCGACCACACCCGCCGACCGGCCGACGGGTAGGCCGTGGCGTAGCGTGCCCGGCGCCCCACGGCCGGCCGGACGGGCTCAGCCGACCGGCCGCGCCCCGGCGGCGAGCCGGGGGAGTACCGCCTCCGCGTAGAGCCGCAGGCTCTCCCAGCCCTTCTCCGGCGGCATCCCGCCGCACAACGGATGCAGGACGGTGACCGGTGGCATTCCGCCCTCGGCGACGTTGCCCGCCCGTTCGACGCACTCGTCCGGGGTGAGGATGCGGTAGCGGCCCTCGGCGCGCAGCTCCTCGAGTGTCGCCGCGTGCGAGTGCGCCGCCGACGTCTGCCCCGCCGGCTGCCAGGACGAATAGAGCAGCGCCTCGTGCAGGAAGTACTCGCCGAGCTCGGCCCAGGCCTTCTCCGGGTCCTCGGCGACATGCACGAACGCCGTGTCCGCCGGCGGCATGATGACGAACCCGGACGTGCCGTGCTCGGCGCACTGCTCGTAGTAGTAGGCCTCCAGGTCCGGCAGGGTGTTCGGCGGGCAGAGCGGCAGCCCCAGCCGGGCGGCCCGGCGTGCCGACGCCCGAACCGACCCGCCGACCCACATGAGCTGAGCCGGCGCGCTGGCCGGCGGCGGCGTCACGCGCACCGTGCGGCCGCGGTACTCGAACGGCTCGCCGGTCCAGGCGGCCAGGATCGCCGCCAGCGACTCGTCCAGCAGCGCCCCGCGCCGCGACCAGTCGAGCCCGGCGTCGGCGTACTCCTCTGGTCGGTACCCGAGGCCCGCGACGGCGGTGAGCCGTCCCCGGCCGGCGAGGTCCAGCACCGCGAGCTGCTCGGCCAGCCGCAGTGGGTCGGAGAGCGGCACCAGCAGCGCCTGGACGATGACGTGGACCTTCTTCGTCGCTCCGAGGACGAGTCCCGCGTTGGTCAATGGCGCCGGGCTCCAGCCGTTGTCGGCGCCGTGGTGCTCCTCGAGGGAGACCATCGCGAACCCGTTCTCGTCGGCGTACCGGGCCATCTCGACGCCCGCCTGGTAGGACGCCGCGAGCGCGCCCCGGTCGAGGCCAGGCACCGCGAAGTTGAACCGAAGCACGGACAGCATGAGGACAGCCTTTCGTGGGAGGTCGGCCGCGCCTGGAGGCCCATCAGGCGCCTGGCCGAAGGGTGCGCGACGATGGCGGAGCCTCGCGCGCCTGGAGGCCCATCAGGCGCCTTGGCCGAAGGGTGCGCGACGATGGCGGAGCCTCGCGCGCCTGGAGGCCCATCAGGCTCCGTAGACAGGTTCGGCCGGGGGTGTGGCGGCGAGCAGCTTGTCGACGGCGGGACCGACGTCGGCGGGGTCCCAGCGGGCGGCGCGGTCGACCGGCACGCCGTGGTGCCAGCCGGCGGCGACCGCGATCCTGCCGCCCTCCACCTCGAACACCTGCCCGGTGACGTGCGCCGACAGCTCGCTGCCGAGCCACACCACGAGCGGCGCGATGTTCGTCGGGTCCATGGCGTCGAACCCGGACTCCGGCCGGTCCATGGACGCGAACACGCCCTCGGTCATCCGGGTGCGCGCCGACGGCGCGATCGCGTTGACCGTCACCCCGTAGCGGGCCAGCTCGACGGCCGCTGTGAGCGTGAGCGCGGCGATGCCGGCCTTGGCCGCGCCGTAGTTGGCCTGCCCGACGCTGCCCTGCAGGCCGGCGCCGGAGCTGGTGTTGACGACCCGGGCGTCCGGGCGCCGGCCAGCCTTCGCCTCGTCACGCCAGTAGGCGGCGGCGTGCCGCAGCGGGGCCGCGTGCCCCTTGAGGTGGACGCGCACCACCGCGTCCCATTCCTGCTCGGTCATCGAGACGATCATCCGGTCGCGCACGAAACCCGCGTTGTTGACGAGCACGTCCAGCCGGCCGAAGGCGTCGAGGGCGTTCGCCACCAGGGCCTTCGCGCCGTCCCAGTCGGCGACGTCGTCGGTGTTCGCGACCGCCTCGCCGCCGAGCGCCCTGATCTCCTCGACGACGGCCCGGGCCACCGGCTCGCCCGCGGCCGCCCCGTCGCGGGCCACGCCGACGTCGTTGACGACGACGCGCGCACCCTGGCGGGCGTACTCCAGCGCGTGCCCACGGCCGATGCCGCGGCCGGCGCCGGTCACGATCACCACCCGGCCGGCGCAGATCCCGCTCTCGCTCACCCTGGCCCACCCTTCACCTCGGCGCCGATCGCCGATTGCCCACCGGCCCGGCGCGAGCCCGAGCCCGAGCCCGGTCGGAGTTTCTCGCGGTGGCCGTCGACGGCTGGTAACTTACCCAACCAAGCAAGCGCTTGTGTAGATGTTCCTCTCGGAATCCGGCCGATCCGCCCGCGGGGCGCGGGCCGGTACCTGGCCGCGCCTGACCCGCGCCCGGACCGACCGGACGACAGATGACTGACCAGACGGCACATGTCTGGCCAGATGACAGATCACTGACCGACGACACAGGGACGGTTGATGGGCGCCAAACTGGCCACAGTCTCCGACGCCGTGGCGGTGGTCGAGAGCGGCATGACGGTCGGCATCGGTGGCTGGGGATCGCGCCGCAAACCGATGGCCCTGGTCAGGGCGCTCGCCCGCGGTCCGGCGACCGACCTCACGCTGGTCACCTACGGCGGCCCGGACGTGGGCCTGCTCGCCGCCGCCGGCAAGGTCCGCAAGCTGGTCAGCGGCTTCGTCTCGCTCGACTCGGTCCCGCTGGAGCCGCACTTCCGCGCCGCCCGCCAGCGCGGCGAGATCGAGTTCGCCGAGCTCGACGAGGGCATGCTGCAGTGGGGCCTGCTCGCCGCCGCGCACCGGCTGCCGTTCCTGCCGATCCGCGCCGGCCTCGGCTCCGACGTTCCGGCCACGTTCGCCGGCCTGCGTACCGTCACCTCGCCCTACGACGACGGTGAGGAGCTCCTCGCGATGCCGGCGCTGTCGCTCGACGTGGCGTTCGTGCACGCGAACCGGGCCGACGCGGCCGGCAACGCCGCATTCCTCGGCCCGGACCCGTACTTCGACGACCTGTTCTGCCTGGCCGCCCGGCATCGGGTGCTCTCCTGCGAACGGGTCGTCGAGACCGCGGAGCTGACGAAGGAAGCCCCCGTCCAGGCCCTGCGGATCAACCGGATGATGGTCGACGCCGTGGTCGAGACGCCGAACGGCGCACACTTCACCAGCTGCGTGCCCGACTACGACCGGGACGAGGCCTTCCAGCGGGCATATGTGACCGCCGCCGGCGGCAACGGCTCCAGCTGGGCGGCGTTCCAGGACCGCTATCTCGCCGGTGACGAGGCCGCATACCAGGCCGCCGTCCGCGCCGACCACGGTCCGGCGCGGGGTGCGGGCGACCGCACCCCGGAGACGCAGGAGAAGGAGGGCGCGCGATGACCCAGCTCGACGCGACGACGGCCGCCGCCGGGACCGATGACGCCGCCGGGACCGCGGCGCGCGCCGCCCGGCGGGCGGACGTCTGCGCGCTCGCGTGCGCCGAGGCGTTCCGCGGCGACGGCGAGATCCTCGCCAGCGCCTTCGGGACGGCGCCAGCGCTCGGCGTGCGCCTGGCCCGGCGCACCTTCGCCCCTGACCTGCTGCTCTCCGACGGCGAGGCGATGCTGCTGGCCGACCCGCCGCCGCTCGGCGCGGCTCCGGCCGGCGCCGTCGTCGAGGGCTGGCTGCCGTTCCGCTCGGTCTTCGACGTGGTCGCCTCCGGCCGCCGCCACGTCATCATGATCCCGTCGCAGCTGGACGCCCATGGCAACATGAACATCTCCGCCGTCGGGCCGCACGGCCGTCCCAAGGTTCAGCTCATCGGCACCCGCGGCGCCCCGGGCAACACCGTCAACCACCGCACCAGCTACTGGGTGGCGCGCCACAGCCCGCGCGTGTTCGTCGAACGGGTGGACGTCGTCTGCGGCGTCGGCTACGACCGGGCGCAGGCCGCCGGGCCGGCCGCGCGCCGTTTCCACGGCCTCGGCCGCGTCGTCACCGACCTGGCCGTGCTCGACTTCGCCGCCCCCCAGGGTTCCTCCCCGATCGACGAAGCCGATCGGGGAGGTCAGCACCGGCTGCGGCTCGCCTCGGTGCACCCCGGCGTCACCGTCGACGAGGTCCTCGCCGCCACCGGCTTCGCGCTCGCGCTGCCCGACGGCGGCCCTGGCGCCGTCCCGACGACCGCGACTCCGACCTCGGCCGAGCTGGACCTCCTCGACGCGTTCGACCCGACGGGCCTGCGCTTCCGGGAGGTGCCGGCATGACGGCCCCGGCGGCGGACCCGAGGCTCCAGACGGCGTTCACCCAGCTGACCGGCGTCCGGTACCCGATCGTGCAGACCGGGATGGGCTGGGTCTCCGGCGCGCGGCTGACCGCCGCGACCGCCGCCGCCGGGGGGCTGGGCATCCTCGGCTCGGCGACGATGACCCTCGACGAGCTCGCCACGGCGATCCGCTCGGTGAAGGAGCGCACGGACGCGCCGTTCGGCGTCAACCTGCGCTCGGACGCCGAGGACGTCGAGGACCGGGTCAGCCTCATGATCTCCGAAGGGGTGCGGGTCGCGTCGTTCGCGCTCGCGCCCCGCAAGGATCTCTTTCTCCGGTTGCACGATGCCGGCATCGTGACGATGCCGTCCGTCGGCGCCCGCCGGCACGCGGAGAAGGTCGCCTCCTGGGGAGCCGACGCGGTGCTCGTCCAGGGCGGCGAGGGCGGCGGCCACACCGGCGCCGTCCCCACGTCGCTGCTCGTGCCGCAGGTCGTCGACGCCGTCGACATCCCGGTCGTCGCCGCCGGCGGCTACTTCGACGGGCGCGGCCTGGTCGCCGCCCTCGCCTACGGCGCGGCCGGCATCGGCATGGGCACCCGCTTCCTGCTGACCGCCGACAGCACCGTCGCCGACAACGTCAAGGCCCACTACCTCGCCGCCGGCCTCGACGGCACCGTCGTGACCACCCGGGTCGACGGCGTCCCCCACCGGGTGCTGCGCACGCCGCTCGTCGACGGGCTGACGGCGGCCAGCCCGCTCACCCGGCTGCCGCGCGCGGTCCGCAACGCGGCGGCGTTCCGCCGGCACACCGGCGCCAGCTGGCGTGGGCTGCTGCGCGAGGGCCGGGCGTCGCGGGCCCACGGCGGCCTGTCGTGGAGCCAGGTCCTGATGAGCGCGAACACCCCGATGCTGCTGCGCGCGTCGATGGTCGAGGGCCGCGCCGACCTCGGCCTGATGACGTCCGGACAGGTCGCGGGGCTGATCGACGACACGCCGTCGGTCGCCGAGCTGGTCGAGAGGATCATCGCGGAGGCCACAGGGGTGCTCGACCGCCTCGGCGGGATGGGTCAGCTCCGCGCCGTCGAGGCGGTCGCGTCATCCGGGGCCGGCGCGTCGACCGAGGACGGGCGCGCCCGATGACCACGGGGCGTCCGGCGCGTTCCGTCGAGTCGGCGCCCCTCGCCGAGCCGGCCTCGCCGCCAGGACGGACGCCGCCGGGGCAGATGCCGCCGGGGCGAGAGCCCGCGCCGGGGCCGCTGACGCTGACCGGGCCGGACGAGCTGCGGACCTCGGCGAGCTGGATGGTCGGCCCCACGGACCTGTTGGTGGTCGGCGCCGACCGGGTCGACGGGTTCGAGGCCGCCACCGCCGGTCCGCGACCCGGCTGGGCGGCCGGCGCGCTGGGCGCGCCCGGGCGGCCCGGGTCGGGGGCCGAGCGGCCGGTGCCAGGGCTGCTCCTGCTCTCGCTGGTGAACTTCGTGCTGCCCAGGCTCGTCGACGTCCGCGGCTTCGCGATGGGTGTCAACTACGGCACCGGCGCGGTGCGCTTCCCGTCGGCGCTTCCCGTCGGCGGCGCCGTCCGCGGTGGGCTGGTCATCCTTGACGTGGCCGACGTCCCCGGCGGCCTCCAGGCCACCTACCGCGTCACCCTGACGGCTGAGACGACTGGCCAGCCCGTCTGTGTGGCCGACGCTCTCGCCCGTTACCTGGTGTGAGGGGGCAGGCCCCGACAGGCCCCGACGGCCCCGACGGCCCCGACCAGGGCGGCTGGCAGCTGGGCACGACCGGCGTGAGGATGCCCGTCAGGCCGGCTTGCGGGCCACGGCGGCCCAGACGCCCGCAAGGTCCGGATCTTCGGCGCGCCAGTGTGGCGCGAGTGCGACGCCGGGGTCGAGCAGCTCCCACCCATAGAAGAACCGTTTGATCTCGTCGAGCGGGCGCGGGTAGAAGTGCTCGACCATCGACGTGAGCGGCCGCGAGTAGCCCGACGCGTCCAGCGTGGTGACGGCGCCATCCAGGCTCGGGATCTCGTCGGCGATGCCCAGGTGGGTGAGCACCAGGTAGCTGTTGGCGGGCAGCGCTGCGGACAGGGTTCGTACCGCCGCCCAGGGACCATCTGCCTGGTGGAGATAGTGCATGATCCCGGCGAGGACCAGCGCGACCGGTCGAGTGAAGTCGAGGATGTCCGCCGCGCGGGTGAGAATGTCGGCGGGTTCGCGGACGTCGCCCAGCAGGTAGTCGGTGGTCCCCTCGGGGGTGCTGGTCAGCAGCGGCCGCCCGTGCGCGAGCACGATGGGGTCGCGGTCGATGTACACGACGCGGGCGTCCGGCGCCGCCCGCTGGGCGACCTCGTGGGTGTTGCCGGCGGTCGGCAGGCCCGCGCCGATGTCGAGGTACTGGCGGATTCCGCGCTCGGTGGCCAGCAGGTGCACGGCTCGGCCCAGGAAGTTCCGACCAGCGCGGACGTTCTCGGTGATCCAGGGCGCCGAGGCAAGGATCGCCTCGCCTGCCGTGCGATCGGCGGGGTAGTTATCCTTGCCGCCCAGGAAGTAGTCGTGGACGCGGGCGCCGTGCGGGATGTCGATGCGTAGGTCGACGAAATCGGCGGGTTCCGCGGGTTCCGCGGGTTCACCGTCCGAGCGTCCAGTGGGCTCGTCGGTGGGAGCCGATCCGGTGTTCCCCGTCGTGTTCTGGGCGACGTCGCTGTCGGCCATGGGACCCCCCGATCTCCATCCCTACAGAGTGGACAACGTGGATGCGGGCCTGGAAGGCCGGCTCGTAGCTTGGCGCTGGCGGACGACATCCGCGAACAGATCTGAAGCGGGCCAATGCAACGCATCCTGAACAGTTGCCGCGAATAGTAACGATCGCGAGTGACAGGCGCCACACCGGGTGCATCGGTGGCGCCGAGGTCATGACTCGTCCAGGCCGGCTGGTGATACCTGGCAGGCGATGGACGGTGTAGGCGCGCGAGCTACGTAACAAAATTGGACATCTCGCCCGACCGTCCGGTAACGATGGGAGATCGCCCTTTCCGATCTGGTCGGGCTGCTCCGCCGCACCGTGGCCGCCCGACTGGCTGGCTGGTTTCGGTCGGTTCGATGCTCCGATACGGCGCGTGCGCCTGCGGGGTGTGGGGCGCGGGCCTAGAGTAGAACAGGATCTAGTTTCTTGACGGTCGGCGGACTGGTTGGCGGCGAGGAGGCTGCGGTGAGCGAGGCCGTGACTTCGGCGGCCGCGTCGCCGTCGCCCAAGGGCGTACCGGCGACGACGGCCACGCCGTCCCAGCAGGCGCGCCGGGAGCGGATGCTCACGGCCGCGCTCGCCCTGGCCAGCCGGGGCGGCTACGACGAGGTGCAGATGCGCGAGGTGGCCGAGCAGGCCGGCGTCGCCCTCGGCACCCTCTACCGCTACTTCCCGTCCAAGGTGCATCTGCTGGCCTCGGCGCTGGCACGCCATCTCTCCGGCCTGCGCGAGGCGGTGCTGCCCCAGCCGACCGGCTTCGAGGACCCGGCGACCAGGGTGCTCGCGATGATGAACCGGATGGTCGACGAGCTCAGCCGCGACCGGCTGGTGGCCGAGGCGCTGATCCAGGCGATGACGCTGGCGTCGGCCACGATCGGCACCGAGATCGACGACGTGGACGAGGCCATGATCGGCCTCATCGGTGTGGCCGCCTTCGGCCCGGACCACGTCATCGACGAGCGGGACAAGCTGATCACCAACATCATCGGCAAGGTCTTCCTCAGCGACCTGCGGTACTGGCTGGGCGACCGGATGACCCTCGACGGCGTCCGCGCCTCGCTGGCCGACACCGTCACCGTCGTTCTCGCCGGCCAGCAGGCTCTCAGCAGGTAGTTCTCGGCGCCTGCCGACCCCTGACGTGAGGGGTTGCATTCGACAACCGCACCGTTACGATCAAGTAACCGAGCCGTGTCCGATGAGTACCCCGCCGGCCATGAACACATCTGGAGACGATCCGCGAGCCCTTCGGTTCGACGAGGCAACCTGACACCGGAAACGAGCACAGGCCGGTGGCGAGCCCGGTTTTTTCCGCCTGCGCGGAGAAGGGACGCCAACCGTGACAACCGCCGCTTTCCCCCTGGATTCCCGGTCGTCCATCAGCCCGTTGCACCGCCTGTGGCGCCGGCAGCTCCACAGCTATCCGGCAAACGCGCGGCGATACCTCTACTTATGCATCGTCGTCGTCGCGACCATCGTCCAGTACTACGAGCTCTATGTGCAGGGCGCCGTCGCCCCCGCGATCCTGCGGCAGTACGACATGTCGTTCATGTTCTACGTCTACACGACCGGTGTCGCCAGCGTGGTGGGCGCGCTCGCCTCGCTGGTCGCGGGCCTCGCGGACCGGTGGGGCCGGGCGAACCTCGTCGCCTATGGCCTGGGGTTCACCGGGGCCATCATTCTCTTCGGCCTGCCGAACGCGCCGAACAAGATGACGTTCGGCGTCCTGGTCGCGCTGCTGAGTCTCGTCGAGGGCATGATCCTGGTCGCGACCCCGGCGTTGGTGCGGGACTTCTCGCCGCAGGTCGGCCGTGCCGCGGCGATGGGTTTCTGGACGCTGGGGCCCGTGCTCGGCAGCCTCGTCGTCTCCGCGGTGGCCAGCAACACTCTGCGCCACCTGCACGCCTGGCAGGACCAGTTCTACATCTGCGGCGTGGCCGGCCTGGTCGTGTTCGTCGTGGCCCTCGTCGGGCTGCGGGAGCTGTCCCCGCCCCTGCGCGACCAGCTGATGATGTCGCTGCGCGACCGGGCGCTGGTCGAGGCCCGGGCACGCGGGCTCGATGTCGAGGCGGCGCGCAGGAATCCGTGGCGCCAGGTGCTGAAGCCCGACGTCATCGGATCGGCGTTCGCCATCGCCGTCTTCCTGCTCATCTACTACACGGCGGTCGGGTTCTTCGTCGTCTACTTCGAGACCACCTTCAGCCTTACGGACCAGGACGCCAACGGCGTGGGGAACTGGATGTGGGGATTCGAGGCCATCCTGCTGGTAGGAATCGGGTTCGCCTCCGACAGGCTGCGGGTGCGTAAACCGTTCATGCTGGTCGGCGCGCTCGGCACGATCGCCATGACCCTCGTCCTGCTGAACCAGACCGGCCAGGCACACACGGGTTACTACCACCTGGCCTTCATCCTGATGGGCCTGGGAGCGTTCCTGGGAGTCACCTACGCGCCCTGGATGGCGAGCTTCACCGAGACGGTGGAACGGCGTAACCCGGCGCTGACGGCCACCGGACTGGCGGTGTGGGGCCTGATCCTGCGCCTCATCGTCGCGGCGCTCGCGTTCACCGCGCCGCTGGTCGTCAACGCGCTGGACCCGCTGGTGGACAACGGGCCGCGGGCTCAGGCCATCCAGGCCCAGTACGGGCCCCAGCTCGCGACGATCCAGCTCATCGACCCCGACACGGCCGCGGCGCTCGCGAAGAACCCGAACGACCTGACGGCGGGGCTCAAGGCCGCGAACGAGGTCGCCGCCGGAGCGCACCTCACCCAGGCCGAGGCGATCCAGCGGCTCCTGGACGCGAAGAAGGTCCCGGCCGCCGACCTGGCCTTCCTCCAGGAACACGGCCAACAGGTGGTCGACGCCCAGCGGAAGGCCCCGGACCAGTGGCGGACCTGGTTCTGGATCTGCCTGGGCGGCCAGGTCGTCTTCATCCCGCTGATCTTCACGATGGCCGGTGAGTGGAACCCCCGTAAGGCACGGGAACGCGAACAGGCCCATGAGCGTGCCGTGGCCGCCGAGACCGCACGCCTCGGTCTGACCGCGGACTGATCGGTCTGACCGCGGACTGAGGTATCGAGGTATCGAGGTATCCCGGCCTCCCCGACCGGCGACGTCGGTCGGGGAGGCCCGCATTCGAGAGGTCCACATATCGCTTTATGCCGGACTGGCCCGCCGGTGCGTGGGGGCCGTCACATCCATGAACGCAGCGTGCGGGACCCGTGAACGCCACGCACCAGGTGGGAACCGACCGGTCACGTAAACGAGCGACCGGTGCATGGCGAAAACCCCCCTGCACGGCGCGCGAGAATTTCCGGCTGATTTCTGGCACCGCGCGTTTCGGTGAGGCCGGAAATGCGCGAGTGGGGTGGGTCACGTTGTTGTTGGGGTTTGCCAGCCCGCCGGCTGGCTGTCATGGTGTTTGCAGTGCCCGATCGGGGCACACGCCGGGCGGGACGCCGTATCACTGCCCCCGCCACACACGGCGCACAGGCTTCGGACCCGATGGCAGGGACCGAAGACGGACCGTCGGACACCTTCAGCGTGTCCCGGCCAGCGCAGCATTTTCACGGTCTCCGCCGAACCCTTTCCATCCGGTGGTGGCCTGCCGTGCGTGTCCGTCTTCGTAGGCGTGGGAAAGGACCAGAAGACTCTTGGCTCGTCGTGGCATCTCCAACCGCGTCCGCGCGCTCGTCCTCGGCCCGGCCCTGGCCGCCGCCGTCGGCACCGGCATCGCCGTCACAGCGCCCGCCCACGCGGCCAGCCACCCTGCCTCGGCCCAGCGGTTCCTGTCCGCCGTGATCCCGTGCGAATCCGGCGGCAACCCCCGCGCGGTCAACTCCATCGGCGCCGGAGGCCTCTTCCAGTTCCTGCCCTCCACCTGGCACGGACTCGGCGGCTCAGGCCTCCCCCAGAACGCCTCCACCAGCGAACAGTGGGCCAAGGCCATGAAGCTCTACAACCAGCAGGGCACCAACCCCTGGTACGCCTCCAAGGCCTGCTGGGGCAAGCGAATCTGAGCTCCACCAGGCCTGGGCGAGCAGCCGCCGACCCCACCCGCCGCGCGGATCGGGGCCGGCCTGCCACCACCCAGGTCCCGCCACACCACGAGGCCCCGCGTCCGCTGACGCGGGGCCTCGCCCTGTCCCGACCGGCCGACCGAGACCCGACCGAGGCGCGACCGAGACCGGGCCGGCCTAGGCGCCGAGCTGGGCCTCGCGCTGGCGGGTGGTGCTGTGAACCGGGTCGGTGTCGAACTTCGGCAGGACATGGCGGCCGAACGTCTCCACCGCCTCGACGGCGACGTCGATCGGCATGGTGGTCGACAGCATGCCGAAGGTGAGCTGGTCGGCGCCGACGTTGACGTAGGTCTGGACGGCGCGCTCGCACTCGTCCGGGTCGCCGATGAGGATCGTGCCGGCGCGCACGCCCAGCTCGAGGACCTCGACGGTCGGCTCGGGCAGCGTCGCCGGCCAGGCGGGCACCCAGTCGGGCTTCGGGAAGGTGTCGAGGTACCGGTAGACCAGGGTGTGCTGATAACTCATGGTGATGTCGGTGGCGATCTGCCTGGCCCGGGCGCCGTCCTCCAGGCACAGCATCTGGCTGGTGACCATGATGTTGTTGTTGATGTAGCCGCCGACGGGCTCAGCCTTGTCGATGTTCTTCTTGTAGAGCTCGATGAGCGGGGCCAGCTCATCGGGCGAGCTGTTCGCGAAGCAGAGCACGCCCAGGCCCATCCGGGCGGCCTTCTCGAACGTGCTGGGGTTGCCGGCCGCGACCCAGAGCGGGGGGTGCGGCTTGGTGAAGGGCTTCGGCAGCACATTGCGTTCGGGCATCGTGAAGAACCGGCCCTCGTGGGAGTAGGGCTCGTCCTTCCACATCTTCGGCAGCTCGGCGACGACCTCGTCGAACATCAGCTTCGTCAGTGCCGGGTCCTCGATGCCGAAGCCCTGCTGTTCGGTGCTCGAGGAACCACGGCCCATGCCCAGCTCGAAGCGGCCGCCGGAGAGGTGGTCGAGCATCGCGGCGCGCTCGGCGATCCGCGCCGGGTGGTTGACCGGTGGCGTGATGTTCATGATGCCGCTGCCGATGTGGATGTTGCTGGTCGTGCCGGCGACGTAGGCGAGGAAGACCTCGTTCGCCGACAGGTGTGAGTACTCCTCCAGGAAATGGTGCTCCGTCGCCCACGTGTACTTGAAGCCGGAACGGTCCGCCGCCTGCGTCCAGGTGACCTCGTCCATCAGCCGGCTGTGCTCCGCGCCCACCGGGTCCGCCTCGGACAGCCGCTTCGGCAGGTAGAGCGAGTTGAAGATCCCGAACTCCATGAGCGCGGCCACCCTTCGCGTGGTGTCTGGTGTCTGGTGCGTGGGCAGGCGTCGGCGCGGTGTCCGCGCGCCCCGCCCATCGGGGTTTGGGGGCGAAGCCCCTGGACGTGGGTCCGGAGCTCGGCCCCGGAGCAACATCACGCGGGAGCCTGGGAGCGCGCTCCGCGCGCGAACAGCCTTCCGCCGATCGCGTGCTTCGACCGGTCGGCTTCAGACTAGAACCTGTTCTACACTCTAGCCGCGACGGGCTGCCGCGCAAGCGGGCCTGACGTACCGTCAGAAACCGTCAGCCCGCAACTCTGGACGCGTACCGGCCAAGGGACACCAGGCAGCGGGCCGTCAGGAGCATGAGGACCAAGGGCCGCCCGCCGCGCGACCAGGCTTGCCGAGCACGCGCGGCCGTCGGCTCACCCCGAGCACAAGGGGGGACACGCCATGGGCGTCCCGAGCAGCCGGATCTACGTGGGCGGCGAGTGGGTGGAACCGGCCGGCGGCCATTACGGCGTCATCAACCCGGCCACCGAGCAGTTAGTCGGCGAGGCACCCGAGGCGAGCGCCGCCCAGGCCGAGGACGCGGCCGCCGCCGCCAGGGCCGCCTTCGACGGCTGGGCGTCGGCGAGCCAGGCGCACCGCTCCGAGGTGCTCGCCCGGATCGGCGACCTGCTCACCAAGTACAACGACGACCTCGTGCCGCTGGTACAGGCCGAGACCGGCGCGACCATGCGGGTCGCGTCCACGATGCAGGTCCCGGTCGCGGTCGAGCGGTTCCAGCGCTACGCGCGCCACGCCCTGGAGTCGGCGCTCGTGCCGCTCCCGCCGCAGGCCATCGACGCGACCCCGCTGGCCCCGGGCGGGCTGGTCGGCGCGGTGGCCCGCCGCGCGCCGGTCGGCGTCGTCGCCTGCATCACCCCGTACAACTTCCCGCTGGTGAACATGGCCGGCAAGGTCGCGCCGGCGCTGGCGATGGGCAACACGGTCGTCATCAAGCCGGCTCCGCAGGACCCGCTGCAGGTGCTGCGGTTCGCCGAGATCGCCCACGAGGCCGGCGTCCCCGCGGGCGTCATCAACGTCGTCACCGGCTCGACCCCCGACACCGGCGCCGCCCTCGTCGCCTCCCCGAACGTCGACATGGTCAGCTTCACCGGCAGCACCGCCGTCGGCCGCCGGATCGGCGAGGCCGCCGGCCGCGACATCAAGCGCCAGCTCATGGAGCTCGGTGGCAAGGGCGCCGCGATCGTGTTCGAGGACGCCGACCTCGACAAGGCCGCCGCCGGCATCGGCAGCGCCTGGGCCTTCCACTCCGGCCAGATCTGCACCGCGCCGACCAGGGCCCTCGTCCACCGCTCGGTCCACGACCAGCTCGTCGAGAAGCTGGTCGCCTACGCGGGGTTCTGCAAGGTGGGCGACCCGATGGAGCCGTCCACCGTCGTCGGTCCGCTGATCTCGGCCGCACAGCGCACCCGCGTCGAGGAACTGGTGGCCGATGGGGTCGCCGCCGGCGCGACCGTCGCCGTCGGCGGCGAGCGTCCCGCGATGGAACGCGGCTTCTACGCGCAGCCGACGCTGCTGACCGGCGTCCGGCCCGACATGACCGTCGCCCAGGAGGAGTTCTTCGGCCCGGTGGTCGTCGTGCTCCCCTTCGACGACGAGGACGAGGCGCTCGCGATCGCGAACGGCACGCCGTTCGGCCTGTACGACTACGTCTTCTCCCGGGACACCGCGCGCGCCTACCGGGTCGCCACCCGGCTGCGCACCGGCAACGTCGGCGTCAACACCGTCGCCCGCAACCACGAGACGCCGTTCGGCGGCTTCAAGCACAGCGGCGTCGGCCGCGACTGCGGCGTGTTCGCGCTGCACGCCTACAGCGAGCTGCAGAGCGTCGTCTGGCCCGGCTGAACCACGTTCACCAGCTGATCCAAGTTCCAGGAGAGGGGCGCACGATGAGGGGTGTTGTGTGGGACGGCCAGAAGGCCGAGCTGGTCGACGATCTGGCGGTACGCGGCCCGGGGCCCGGCGAGGTGCTGGTGAACATCGCCGCGGCGGGCTTATGCCACAGCGATCTGTCGGTGGTCAACGGAACGATTCCCTTTCCGGTGCCGGTCGTGCTCGGGCACGAGGGCGCCGGGGTCGTCGAGGCGGTCGGCGACTCGGTCGGCAACGTGCGACCCGGTGACCACGTGGTGCTCTCGACGCTCGGCAACTGCGGGGCCTGCGAGCACTGCGACGCCGGCCGGCCGACGATGTGCCGGTCGACCTTCGGCCTGCGGCCCCAGCCGTTCACCTGGCGCGGCGAACCGGCCTACAACTTCGCCAACATCTCCTGCTTCGCCGAGCAGGTGGTGGTGAAGGCCAACCAGTGCGTGCCGATCCCGGCCGATGTGCCGCTGACGTCGGCGGCGCTGGTCGGATGCGGGGTGGTCACCGGCGTCGGCGCCGTGCTGCGGCGGGCGAAGGTGGAACCGGGGTCGACGGTCGCCGTGCTCGGGGTCGGCGGCATCGGGCTCAACGTGATCCAGGGCGCGCGGATCGCCGGCGCGGCGCGCATCGTCGCGGTGGACGTGAACCCGGCGAAGGAGCAGGCCGCGCGGCTGTTCGGCGCGACCGACTTCGTCAACCCCGCGGGCCAGGACACGGCGGTCGCGGCGAAGGCCGCCGTCGAGGATGCGGCGCCGCTCGGCTACGACTACGTCTTCGAGTGCGTCGGCCACCCGGCGCTGATCCAGGCGGCGATCGGCTCGCTCGGCTGGGGCGGCACGGCCGTCCTGCTCGGGGTGGCGCCGGCGGACACGCAGTCGACGTTCTCGCCGTTCGACCTCTACCTCGACAAGTCGATCATGGGCTGCCGGTACGGCTCGTCGCGGCCACAGGCCGACATCCGCCAGTACGTCGACCTGTACCGGGGCGGCCGGCTGCTGCTGGACGAGCTGGTCACCCGCACCTACCCCGTCGCCGACTTCCACCGCGCGATCGAGGATCTGGAGCACGGCGATCTGGCCCGCGGCGTCCTCACGCTCGCCTCATAGCGTCCGGGCGCCGCGCCGCGGGACCCACCGAGTAGGGGTACGGAGAGTAGTTGAGCGGGTGCGGCTGAGCTGGCCGCAGCGGCGCCGAACTGGGTTCCCGGTGTCCTGGCCTGCCCCGGTCCGTGCCAGCCCGCGGTGTCCCCCCGACCGCGCTGCCCCTGCCAACCCAGACCGTGTCGGATCAGCACGTCTATGAACACGCTCAACCGACACGGTCACTCATCGGCCAGTGAAAGCGTGTCGGATGAAGAAGCCCATGGGCTTGCTCAGGTGCCACAGCCGACGCCACGGGCGCCCGCCGCGGTGCGACGCCCCGGAAGACCGGTGGGTGGCGGCACGCTAGCTTGGGTAGTGATCGTCGATCGTGGGCCGGGAGGCGGCCTGCCGGCGGTCGGGGAGGCCGCGATGAGCGCACCGAGCACCCGTGCGGACGATCCAGCGAGCCCTGGCGGGGGAACACCCGACGGCGGCTCGGGCCCAGGCCTTGGCCCTGGTCCGAGCCCGCTCCCGGGCCAGGGTCAGGGCCAAGGCCCTGATTCGAGTCCGCTCCCAGGTTCGGGCCAGGGCTCTGGTGCGAACCCGGGCGCCCTCGGCTCGCGGGAGCAGTGTGATCTGATCATGAAAGGTGGGATCACCAGCGGGATCGTGTATCCCCGGGCGGTCGCCGAGCTGCACAACAGGTACGACTTCCACAGCATTGGCGGCGCGTCGGCGGGCGCCATCGGGGCGGCACTGACCGCCGCCGCGCAGTACGGCGAATACCAGCAGCGCCGCGATCCGGGCCGGCCCGGCGGGTTCGGTGCGTTGACGGCGGCGAGCGAGCAGATCGCCGGGCCGGGCGTGCTGGAGGGTCTTTTCCAACCGAGTCGGGGGACCAGCTGGTTGTTCTGCCTGGTGTTCGGCCTACAGAGCGTCGGCGGGTCGTGGCTAGGCCGCGTCCGGGTCGCGCTGGTGTGGGCGGCGCGTTACTTCTGGCTGCCGATGCTGGTGGCGGCCGGGATCGCATTCGGCGGCCTTCTCGGTGTCCTGTATGGGTTCGGCGGCAGGCTGGGCGATCAGCGCTGGTATGGCTGGCCGCTGCTCGTACCGGGCGTCGTCGTCACCGCGCTGCTCGGCCTGGTCGGAGCGATCCTGGCCAGGGTGCTGTGGACCGCGCGCGGCCTACCCGCGGCCTTCTACGGTGCCTGTTCCGGCATGCCGGCCGCGGAGGACGGCCCGGAGGCGCTGACGCAATGGCTGCACCGGCAGATCCAGACGTGTGCCGGCCACGACGTCGGCGACGCCCCGCTGACCTTCGCCGACCTTGGCCATCCGCGCCGGGCGAACGAGAAGATCGTCCTTGAGATGATGACCACGGACGTCAGCGCGGCTCGTCCGCTGAACCTGCCGTTTGTCGGCGAGGCGTTCCTCTACTCGCCGACCGAGTTCGCCCGCCTGTTCCCGCTCGAGGTGCTCAGGCATCTGGAGCGGGTCAGCGCCCCGGTGACGACGGTTCCGGTGCCGGGCGCGCCCACCGACCTGCGCACCTTCCCGGCCCGGGACCTGCCGGTCATCGTCGCCACCCGGATGAGTCTGAGCTTCCCCGTGTTGATCTGCGCTGTTCCGCTGTGGGTACAGGGGTCCGGCGGCGCCGGGCCCATCCGGCACTGGTTCTCCGACGGCGGGATCGCCAGCAACTTCCCGGTGCACTTCTTCGACGCCTGGCTGCCCAGCCGCCCGACCTTCGGGATCGACCTGGTCCCGTCGCCGCGCGGCGAGAAGGGCAGGCGTGAGCGGGTCCGCCGGCCGCGCCGCGCCGCGCCGACGGCGGACGTGCCCGCGGGGTTCTCAGCGCCGCCCGCATCGTCAACGCCGCCGACCCCGTCCGCGTCCTCCGTGCCCTCCGCCGCGTCTGGGGCGCTCTCCGCCGAGGCTCCCACGGCCGCCGCCGCGCCCGTGACGCTCGCCCCGGCGGTGGTCGTCGCGAACGCCGGCCAGCGGGTGCGGACGGTCGCGCAGATCCGGAGTCTCGTCGGGTTCCTGCTGCAGATTCTCGACACGTCGCTGAACTGGCGGGACACGCTGCAAGCCGAGCTGCCCGGCTTCCGGGACCGGATCCGCTCCATCCAGCTGCCCGACGGCACGGGCGGTATTCACATCACCATGTCGCCGGACCAGATCGCGCACCTGGCCGCGAGTGGCGGGGCCGTGGGTGAGGATTTCCTGAGCACCTTCAGCTGGGAGGACCACCTTTTCGCCCGTTTCACCCTGCTCATGCGCCAACTGCAGAAGAACCTGGTGGGGACCACCGAATCGACAGCGATGTCGAAGGCTTTCACGCCCGAGTTCCAGGAGATGCTCGCGACCTTGGGTGAGCGGTTCGGGGACGGCGATGCGGGCCTCTACAACAATGCCTGGGGAGTCTCGGCGCGTGACCGCACGCTCGCTCTGCTCGGATTCGCCCAGGGCTGGGCCGCCGCTCCGTCGCTGAGTTTCATCCAGGGCGATGACCCGACCCCGCCTCCGGTCATGCGCATGACGCCGAAGGTCTGATGCCAGTCGTTACCCGAAAAGTGAGCCGGGCCTGCCGCCTGACACGGCCGAAGCTGGACTGGAACACGCCGAGGCCCCGCGCCGGCTGGCGCGGGGCCTCGTGTGCGTGTTCAGCGTGCCGCTGGCGCGGCTATTCAGCCTCGCCCAGGCCTGGTGGAGCTCAGATTCGCTTGCCCCAGCAGGCCTTGGAGGCGTACCAGGGGTTGGTGCCCTGCTGGTTGTAGAGCTTCATGGCCTTGGCCCACTGTTCGCTGGTGGAGGCGTTCTGGGGGAGGCCTGAGCCGCCGAGTCCGTGCCAGGTGGAGGGCAGGAACTGGAAGAGGCCTCCGGCGCCGATGGAGTTGACCGCGCGGGGGTTGCCGCCGGATTCGCACGGGATCACGGCGGACAGGAACCGCTGGGCCGAGGCAGGGTGGCTGGCCGCGTGGGCGGGCGCTGTGACGGCGATGCCGGTGCCGACGGCGGCGGCCAGGGCCGGGCCGAGGACGAGCGCGCGGACGCGGTTGGAGATGCCACGACGAGCCAAGAGTCTTCTGGTCCTTTCCCACGCCTACGAAGACGGACACGCACGGCAGGCCACCACCGGATGGAAAGGGTTCGGCGGAGACCGTGAAAATGCTGCGCTGGCCGGGACACGCTGAAGGTGTCCGACGGTCCGTCTTCGGTCCCTGCCATCGGGTCCGAAGCCTGTGCGCCGTGTGTGGCGGGGGCAGTGATACGGCGTCCCGCCCGGCGTGTGCCCCGATCGGGCACTGCAAACACCATGACAGCCAGCCGGCGGGCTGGCAAACCCCAACAACAACGTGACCCACCCCACCTGGCACGGGAAACCAAAAACAATCCCGGCTCGGCTGGGAAACCAGCTGGTATTCGTCGCCCCGCGCATCCGGTCGCCGTCGCGGCGTGGCAATACCTCGCCCGCGTGACCGGCCCGCCGCGGGCCTGTGCAATCCGTCCACTCACCCGCCACGCCCCGTCGGCGGGTGTGACGAGCGCCACGGCTAACGGCCGGCATCCGACATCGACGTTATTAGCCCCATTTTGCCGGCGGACTCGCCGGCCTTCTGGGCCGGGCCAATCCCGGCGACTTCCGCTGGCGCCCGCCCGTCTTGGGGCTATTGAGCAGAATCAGCCCCCTGCGCCCCTGCGCCCGGCGCGTTCGGCGCGTTCGGCGCGTTCGGCCGCTGGGTCAGCGGGTGGGCACGGTGACGGTGTCGCGGCCGGAGCGCAGCAGGGTTCCGGGGGTGGCGCCGGTCGGCTGGCCGCCGGCGACGATCTGGACGCCGTTCACGAAGACCGCGTTGACGCCGACGGAGCCCGCGGTGAGCCTCGCGGAGCCGGCCGGCAGGTCGTGCACGAGCCGCGCGGGCTCGGAGTCGACCGTCGTCGGGTCGAAGATCACGAGGTCGGCGGCGTTGCCCTCGGCGACGACGCCGCGGCCGCGCAGGCCGAACGCCGCGGCGGGCTCGCCGGTCATCATCGCCACCGCCCGTTCCAGGCTGACCAGGCCGCGCCCGCGCAGGCAGTCGGCGAGGAAACGGGTGGGGTAGGGGGCGCCGGCCATCCGGTCCAGGTGGGCGCCCGCGTCGGAGCCGCCGAGCAGCACGTCCTCGTGCTCCCAGGTCTCCGCGCGCAGCGCCCAGGACTCGGGGTTGTTGTCGGTCGGCATCGGCCAGAGCACGGTGCGCAGCTCGTCGGCGGCGGCGATCTCGACCAGGGTGGCGAACGGGTCCTGGCCGCGCTCGGCGGCGATGTCGTCGACGACCCGGCCGGACAGGCCCTCGTTCGCGGGGGAGTAGGTGTCACCGATGACGTAGCGGCCGAAGTTCGCCAGGCGCCGCAGGACGCCGGCCTCCGGGGCGTTCGCGGCGGTGAGCAACCGCTCCCGGACGTCCGCGCCGCGCAGGGCCGCGATCCGCTCGGGGATGGGCAGGCTCAGCACATCGCCCCAGCCGGGGATGAGGTGCAGGGCGCAGAACGTCCGCAGGCTCATGTTCATCGGGACCAGCGTCGGCATGGTCAGCGCGATCACCCGGCCGCCCAGCTCACGAGCCCGGGTCGAGGCGGCGAGCTGGCGCGGCACCCGCTCGGGCGCGGCGGCGTCGATGGTCAGCACGTTCCAGTTCAGCGGCCGCCCGGCCGCCGCCGACAGCCCGGCGAGCAGCTCGATCTCGTCGTCGCTGAACATGTTCAGGCAGCCGGGGACGATGCCCTCTAAGAACGTCCCCTCGTGGCCGCCCACCGCGCTGGCGAGCGCCGTGAGCTCGGCGCGGTCCGCCCAGCGGGAGGCGACCGGCTGACCGTCCCCGTCGCTGTGGGACCCGGACAGGGTGGTGGACAGGCCCAGCGCCCCCGCCTCGAGCGCGGCGTGCAGGATGGCTGTCATCGCGGCGACCGCCTCCTCGTCCGCCGCCGAGCCGACCGCCGCCGGGCCCATCACGTAGCGGCGCAGCGCGCAGTGCCCGACCAGGAAGCCCGCGTTGACGGCGGTCCGGCCGTCCAGCCCGTCCAGGTACTCGGCGAAGGACTCCCAGCCCCATGCGACACCCGACTCGAGCGCCTCCAGCGGCATGCCCTCGACCCTCGCCATCATCCGGCGCAGGTAGTCGGCCTCGTCCTGCCCGCCGGACCCGTCCGGCCCGCCCTGCCCGTCCACCCCCCTGGGCCCGGCTGGCCCAGCACCGCGCGGGCGCAGGGGAGCCAGGGTGAAGCCGCAGTTGCCGCCGAGGACCGTCGTCACCCCGTGCTGGCTCGATGGTGTCGCGTACGGGTCCCACCACAGCTGGGCGTCGTAGTGCGTGTGCACGTCGATGAACCCGGGGCAGACGACCAGACCGGTGGCGTCGACGGTCGTGCCGCCGGCCGGCGCCTCGGTGGTCCCGATGGTGCCGGGCGCGCCGACCTCGACGATCCGCCCGTCTCGTATGCCCACGTCGGCGGCGCGTGCCGGCGCCCCGGTGCCGTCGACGAGCAACCCACCCCGCACGACCATCTCGAGCACTGCGCTCTCCTCCCACGCGACGTCCCGACAGTAGCGCTGAATCTGACGACCCGTCAGGTCATCGGGCCGATGCTGGCACGACGTCCCCGGCTGGTGGCCGATGGTGCGTGCTGCCGGGTGGACCGTGCCCTGACGATCGGTCAGGAGTTCGCCGGATTCGCTTTCGCCTGGAGGGGAACCTGTTCTAGTCTGTGGCGGCGCTCACGTCACCAGGGAGTATTGCCTCGACCACCCGTGTGGGGCCATGGCCCGACACGGCAGGCCGACGGCGCCCGCCACCCGGTGGGCGCGGCCCGGCCTGACCGGACCGCCGCGCCGACCGGACCGCCAGATCGACCGGACCGACCTGGCCCCGCAGGCCGCGCCCGGCGGCGAGCGCTCCCAGGAACGAACAGACCGCTGGAACGAACACGACCGCAGGACTGACGACGGAGAGGTCCGATGGCCCGCAGACACGTCCTCCCGGTGTTGCTCGGGACAACGGCCGCCGGGCGTGCGAAGAAAGATCATTTTCGCACGCCCTTTGGCCCGCCAGCCGACCGCCGGCGCGCACGGCTCGTCCCGGTTCTCGCCGCGGCCAGCGTGCTGCTGGTCGTCGTCGCCGGCTGCACCCGCTCGACGGACGAGACCGAGACGGGCGGGGGCGGCTCAGGCGCCCCGGCCACGTCGGCGCCGGCCGCCGCGGCTGCCGGCGACTTCGGCACCGAGAAGGGCATCTGCGGCCCTGGCACCGCCTCGAAGGCGACCGGCCGCGGCGTCACCGCCAGCTCGATCACGCTCGGTACCTTCGGGGACCCCGGCAGCACCATCACGCCGGGCCTCGGCCAGGAGTTCTTCGACGTCGGCGAGGCGTTCGTCGCCTGGTGCAACAAGGCCGGAGGCATCAACGGCCGCGAGCTGGTCCTCAACAAGCACGACGGCAAGCTGACCGACGTCGCCGCCCGCATGATCGACGCCTGCCAGACCGACTTCATGATCGTCGGTGGCGGCAACGCCGTCGACGCCCCCGGCGTCCAGCCGCGCGAGGAGTGCAAGCTCGGCTCGGTCCCGGCCTACGGCGTCTCCCCGGAGGCGCTGAACGCGAAGCTGCAGGTGCGCGCCCAGCCGAACACGGCCGCGCGGTACCCGATCGGCGGCTTCCAGTCGATGGCCCGGCTGTACCCGGACGCGATGAAGTCGCTCGGCGTCGGCGGCAGCACGCTCGGGACGCTGCGCCCGCAGGGCCTGCGGCTGCAGGAGGCGCTCACCCAGACCGGCTACACGGTGGCCGACTACCAGGAGCTGCCGCCGCTGGTCACGAACTTCCGCCCGTTCGTCGAGCAGCTCAAGAACAAGGGCGTGCAGGGCTACCAGCCGATCGGCCTGCAGGACCCGTCGCCGCTGGTCACCGCGATGAACGACGTCGGCCTGTCGCTCAAGTTCATGATCTTCGAGAACCAGCTGTACGACCCGCTGACGATCCAGGCCGCCAAGGCGACCAAGTTCCCGACGACGTACGTCGTGATCGACCACATCCCCTGGGAGCTGGCCTCGCAGAGCCCGGTGACCAAGGAGGCCGTCGACCTCGTGCACGCGACCGTCCCGAACGCGAAGCTCACCGACTTCACCGCGCTGTCCCTCAACGCCTGGGTGCTGTGGGCCAAGTCGGCGACCGCCTGCGGCGACGACCTCACCGTGGACTGCGTGCTCGGCAAGGCCGGCGCCGAGAGTGCCTGGACCGCCGGCGGCCTCTACCCGGAGCGCAACCTCGTCGCCGGCCAGCAGAAGACCACGAACTGCTACCTGCTGATGAAGGTCACGCCGGACGGCTTCGTCTACGACAAGGACGCCACCGGCCCGAACAAGGGCTTCTTCAACTGCGACGACAAGAACGTCGCGACACTCGCCAACACCTTCACCGACGTCTCCGGCTGAGCGGTCCCGCGTGGGCGTCGGCATGATCTACTTTGGAGCGGTGGCGTGAGCATCGAGCCGGAGAACGAGCCGGAGAACGAGTCGGGAAGCGGGTCGGAGCTCAGCCGGAGCGCCGGGCCGGGGACCGGGTCGGAGCCCGAGCCCGAGCCGATCAACTTCGCGGACATGCTCGAGCTGATGGCCGACGCGGTGCCCGACCGGCTCGCGCTGGTGGCCCCGCCGGTCCGGCTGACGTTCGGCGAGCTCGACGCCCGCATGGACCGGGCGGCCCGGCTGCTACGCGGGGCCGGCGTGCGCGCCGGCGAGCACGTCGGGATCTACGCGGTCAACCGGGCCGAGTGGGTCGAGTCGATGTTCGCCTGCATGAAGCTGCGGGCGTCGTCGATCAACATCAACTTTCGCTACGTACCCGCCGAGCTGCGCTATCTCGCCGTCAACGCGGACCTGGTGGCGATGGTCGTCGAGCGCCGCTACCTGCCGACCGTCGCCGAGATCCTGGCCGACGCGCCGGACCTGCGGGTGCTGGTCGTCCTCGAGGACGGCACCGACCCGGCCGACGACGGCGGGCTCGGCACGCTCGCCGGCCCCGGCGGCGCGCTCGCCGACCGCGGGATCCGGCTGGTCGGATACGAGGACGAGCCGGCCGACGACGGCCCGGTGCGCACCGCCCGCAGCGGGGATGACGTGTTCGTCCTCTACACCGGTGGCACCACCGGTATGCCCAAGGGCGTCCTGTGGCGGCACGAGGACCTGTTCCACGCCGCGATCGGCCGCCCGCTGCCGGACGGGTCCACGCCGCGGGCGCTTGCCGACATCCTCGCCCACACCGCGAACCCGCCGTTGAACTATCTGATCATGGCGCCGCTCATGCACGGCGCCGCCGAGCTCAGCCTGCTGATCAGCGTCGGCACCGCTGGGACGGCCGTGATCTGGTGCGGCCGCCACTTCGACGCCGACGGCGTGCTGCGCCTGGCCGCCGAGGAACGGGCGACGTCGATGACGGTCGTCGGCGACGCGATGGCCCGGCCTATCGCCGACGCGCTGTTGGCGGCCCCGGGCCGCTATGACCTGTCCGGGCTGCTGGCGTTCTCGAACACGGGCGCGCCGATGTCCGGCCAGGTCCGCGACGACCTCGCCGCCGCGCTGCCGAACGTGTTCCTGCTCGACTCCTACGGCGCGTCCGAGTTCGGCCACAACGGCAGCGCGAACGGCGGGAAGCGGGTGTTCCAGCTGACCGGGGACACAGCGGTGCTGGACGAGAACCTCGACCCGGTCCCGCCGGGCTCGCCGGAACCGGGGCGGATCGCGCGGCGCGGCGCCATCCCGCTCGGCTACTACAAGGACAGCGAGAAGACCGACGCGACGTTCCTGCGCGACACCCGCGGCGTCCGCTGGGTCGTGCCCGGCGACCTCGCCCTGGCTCGTGAGGACGGCACCGTCCAGCTGCTCGGCCGCGGCAGCACGGTGGTGAACACCGGCGGCGAGAAGGTCTTCCCCGACGAGGTCGAGGACGCGCTCAAGACACACGACGCGGTCTTCGACGTCGCGGTCGTCGGCGTGCCGGACGAGCGGTACGGCGAGCGGGTCGTGGCGCTGGTCGCGCTGCGCGCGCCGGCGACGGCGCCGCCGAGCGCCGCGGAGCTCATCGCTCACACCCGTCAGCACCTCGCTGGGTACAAGGCGCCCAAGGAGATATATATATTGGATACAATCGTCCGCAACCCTGCCGGCAAGCCGGACACGGTCTGGGGCCGGGAGACCGCGCGGCGCCTGTCCGACGAGGCCGCCGCGGCCCGCGCCGCGACCGCGACCGCGGCTGAGCCGGTAGCGGCGGCGCAGACTCCGGAGGATGTGAACACGTGACCACCACCGCCGAGACGTCCACCGCGGGCGCGGCCACCGCCACGGCCACCGCCACGACCCAGGCGCCGCAGTCCGGCGATCTCTACCGGCCGTCGTTCCTGCCCGACCTGCTCATCGCCGCGCTCGGGCGCAACCCCGACAGGCCGGCCGTCTACATCGGCGACGTCGCGCTCACCGCAGCCGAGGTGGCCGCGGAGATAAGCCGCTACGCGCAGGCCTACGCCTCCGTCGGCCTGCGGGTCGGCAGCCGCACGGCGATGCTCGCGCCGAACCGGCCCGAGGTCCTGTTCGCCATGGGCGCGAACATGATCACCGGCTGCCGCTCGACGTCGCTGCACCCGCTCGGCTCCATCGACGACCACGTCTACGTGCTCACCGACGCCGAGGTGGAGACGCTCGTCGTCGACGAGAAGTTCGCCGACCGCGCCGCCGCGTACCTGGAGCGGGTGCCGACGCTGCGCCAGGTCCTCACGTTCGGCCCGACCGATCTGGGGCCCGACCTGCTCGCGCTCGCCGGAGGCTTCACCCCGGCACCGCTGCGCGCCCCGGCCGTCGGCCCCGACGATGTCGGCGGCCTGACCTACACCGGCGGCACCACCGGCCGCCCGAAGGGCGTGCTCGGCACCTACCGCAACGCCGCCGCGATGACGCACATCCAGCTCACCGAGTGGCAGTGGCCCGATGAGCCCCGCTTCCTCATGTGCACCCCGCTGTCCCACGCGGGCGCGGCCTTCTTCATCCCGGTGCTGCTGCGCGGCGGCTGCCTGGTGGTGCTGCCCGGCTTCGAGCCGGGCGCGGTGATCGACGCGATCGAGAAGTACCGGATCAGCGCGACCATGCTGGTCCCGACGATGATCTACGTGCTGCTCGACCACCCGAAGCTCGCCACCGCCGACGTCTCCAGCCTGCGCACCATCTACTACGGCGCCGCCGCGATGTCGCCGACCCGGCTGATCGAGGGGATCAATCGGCTCGGCCCGATCTTCTTCCAGTACTACGGCCAGTCCGAGTCGCCGATGACGATCACCGTGCTGCGCCGGGAGGAGCACGACCTGGCCCGGCCGGAGCGGCTGGCCAGCTGCGGCCGCCCGGTGCCGTGGGTACGGCTCGCGCTGCTCGACGACGAGGGCAACGAGGTGCCGGACGGCGAGCCGGGGGAGATCTGCGTGCGCGGGCCGCTGAACTGCGGCGGCTACTGGAAACTGCCCGAGCAGACCGCCGAGCTGTTCCGGTACGGCTGGCTGCACACCGGGGACATCGCGCGCCGCGACGAGGAGGGCTACCTCTACATCGTCGACCGCAAGAAGGACATGGTCATCTCCGGCGGCTTCAACATCTTCCCGCGCGAGGTCGAGGACGTCCTGTCCGCCCACCCGGCGGTCGCCGCCACCGCCGTCATCGGCGTCCCCGACGAGAAGTGGGGCGAGGCGGTGAAGGCCATCGTCGTGCGCCGGCCGGGTGTCCCCACCCCCGACGACGAGCTCGCCGCGGAGCTGACCGCGCTCGTCCGCGACCGCAAGGGCTCCCACCACGCGCCGAAGACGGTCGACTTCGCCGACTCGATCCCTGTCAGCGCCCTCGGCAAGCCCGACAAGAAGGCACTGCGCGCCCAGTACTGGTCCACGACCGCCCGCCAGGTCAACTGAGCGCGCGGGGCACGCGTGCCGAGCGCGGCCCCGCGCGGTCGCGGTACAAACAGACCACCGGACCGAGCCAAGGAGCGTCATGCCCGTCATCGTCGCCAGCGTCGTCCCGAAGCCGGAGCACGTCGACGAGGTGCGCGCGGCCCTGCTGGCAGCCGTGCCCGAGGTGCACAAGGAAGTGGGTTGCAAGCTCTACTCGGTGCACGAGGCGCCCGGGAAGTTCTACTTCATCGAGGAGTGGGCGGACGACGCGGCGCTTGCCGCCCACTCCAAGTCGCCCGCCCTCGTCGAGATGGTCAAGCGCCTCGACGGCCTGACCGACGGCGCCTTCGACCTCGCCATCCTCAACCCCCTCCCGGCCGGCACCCCCGAACAGGGCCAGCTGCGCCCCTAGCCGGCGTCACCCAGGGCCGTCCGCTCCTGGGCTCCTCCGTGCTGAGAGCGGAAATCCGGGCGCAGACGGCGGATCGCGTAGATCACGCGGTATCTGGCGTGGCCGCGGAAGCGGTGCAGCGGCCACAGGGCGGTGGTGCCCTCGACTGGGCTGGCGTGCAGCAGCAGGTCGTGGCCGGCCGCACGGACGCCGGTGCAGACGGCGACGTGGTTGACCGGGAAGTCCCCGAAGTTCAGCAGCTCACCGCCCTGGTAGCGCGGCACGAACTCCTCCAGGCGCACCCGCGGCCGGTCCGTGCCGAGCCAGACGAGGTCGCCCGCACGCAGTCCTGCCAGCGCCGGGACCGGCTCGAAGCGATCCAGGTCGTAGAACAGCTCCAAGGACTGGAACTCGGCGGGAAGCACGTAGCCGAACAGGTCACGGATCACCAGGTGGGCCAGCGTGACGCAGTTGAGCCCGTCGCGCTCGGCGTCCCTCCGGTCGCGGACCCGCGCCGGGCTCTGGGAGAAGACGTAGCGGATCGACGGGTCGAGGTAGGACCGGAAGACGTCGTCCACCCGCACCTCCTCGGTGACGCCGGCATGATCGCGACTTCAGCCCTCTGGCGGTTGCACCTGCTGCCGTTCCATGACCACTAGAGTGCACGACCGGCGATCATGTCAACGGGCCGGCGCTGGCGGTCGCGTCATCAGCCGGGCGTCGCGGGTCGTTGGTGACGCGGGCCGTCTGGCTGATCTTGATGTCGATGATGCCCGCTGCGGCTACCGTCGCCTGGGCTCGGCGGCGCCGAAGAGCTGAGCGACGTAGCGGGTCGGCGGGTTCTCGGCGAGATCGGCGGGCTTTCCCTCGGCGGCCACGGCGCCGGCGTCGAGGATGACGAGGCGGTCGGCGAGGGCGGCCGCGTCCGTGGGGTCGTGGGTGACGACCAGGACGGCGGCGCCGGTCGCGGGCAGCGTCTGGCGCAGGAACGCGCGCAGGTCGACGCGGGTGGTCGCGTCGAGGGCGGCGAGCGGCTCGTCGAGCAGCAGCAGGCGGGGACCGGTCGCGAGCGCCCTGGCCAGCGCGACCCGCTGCGCCTGCCCGCCGGACAGGGTCGCCGGCCTGCGCGGGCCGAAGCCGGACAGGTCCATCCGGTCGAGCCAGGTGTCCGCCGCCGCGGGCGCGTCGCGGCGGGAGACCAGCCGCCGGGCGCGCAGGCCGAAGGCGACGTTGTCGCGCACCGACAGATGCCGGAACAGCAGGTAGTCCTGGAAGACGACGCCGACCGGCCGGTGACGAGGCTCGACGAACCGGTCGGTCGCCGGGTCGTCGAGCACCTCGCCGTCGAGTGTCACCAGGCCGTCGCTTAGGGGCAGCAACCCGGCGAGCGCCGCCAGCAGACTGCTCTTGCCGGCCCCGTTCGGCCCGAGCACCCCGACGACCTCACCCGGCGCGACGTCCAGCGCGACCTCCAGGGTGAACGCCCCGCGGCCGACGACCACCCGTGCCCGCAGCCCCGCCGCCTTCGACTCCACGGCCGTCGACTCGGGGGATCCCAGTTCCATGGCCGCCGGCTCCAGGGACCCCGACTCCACGGCCCCCGCCTCCGCGTCGCGCGCCTCCGCGGTCATGCCGCCGCCCGGCTGACGGCGTCGCGCGCGGTGGGCAGCCAGCGCCCGCGCAGGGCGGAGAGTACGACGACGGAGGTGACGAGCAGGACGAGGGAAAGGGCGATCGCGGCGTCCGAGTCGCTCTCCATCGCCGAGTAGACGGCCAGCGGCATCGTGCGGGTAGTGCCGGGGAGGCTGCCCGCGAAGGTGATCGTCGCGCCGAACTCGCCGAGCGCCCGCGCCCAGCACAGCACGGCCCCCGCGGCGACCGACGGCGCGACCGACGGCAGCGTGACCCGGCGGAACGTGTACCAGGGGGAGGCGCCGAGCGTCGCCGCTGCGTCCTCGTAACGCCGGTCGGCGCCGAGGAGCGCGCCCTCGACGGCGACGACGAGGAACGGCATCGCGACGAAGGTCTGGGCGACCACGACGGCGGCGGTGGTGAACGGCAGGCTGACGCCGAACGCGTCGTACAGGTAGCGCCCCGCGACGCCGCGCCGGCCGGCGGCCAGCAACAACGCGACGCCGCCGACGACGGGCGGCAGCACCATCGGCAGGGTCACCAGCGCCCTGGCCAACCCCCGCCCGGGGAACTCCACCCGCGCGAGCAGCCACGCCAGCGGGACGCCGAGCAGGAGGGAAAGCACGGTCGCCGCGGTCGCCGTACGGATCGACAGCCACAGCGCCTGGCGGACGCCCTCCTCGCGCAGCAGCCGGGGCAGCTCGTCCCACGGCCCCCGCCACACCAGCCCGACCAGCGGCAGCAGCAGCAACAACGCGCCGAGCGCCGCCGGCACGACCAGAGGCCACGGCAGCCCGCCATCCCGGTGGCCACGCCGCCGTCGCAGCCGCCACACCCTCCGGTTCGGCGCACGGCGGGCCCGACCACGGCCACGGCCAGCACCCGCGCCAGCCCCACGGCCAAGGCCAGCCCCACGGCCAGGGCCAGGGCCGGCCGTGGGGGCCTCGACCGCCGGCGTGGCGGCCGAGGCGCTGGGCTCCGGGGCTCCGGGTCCGGGGGCGCTGGATTCCGGGAGGCCGGGTTCCGGGGAGCTGGGTGACGCGTCGCCCGGTCCGCTGCTGCGCGGCATGGGCCGCCCAGCAGCGCGGCGGCGGCCGCCGGCTCCGGAAGCTGTCATGGATGGGTTACTGCGGCTTGCTGAAGCCGGCCTTGCCGAGGACGTCGATGCCGGTGGTCGAAAGGACGAAGTCGGCGAACGCCTTGCCGGTGGCCTGGTGATCGCCGCCGGTCAGGGTGGCGATCGGGTAGTCCGTCGAGGCATTCTGCGCGTCCGGGATCTCGACGCCGAGCACCTTGTCACCGGCCGAGGCGACATCGGTCTTGTACACCAGTGCCGCGTCGACCTCACCGAGCTGGACGAGTGACAGCACGCTCTTGACGTCCTGGCCAAGCGTGGCCGGCTTGACCGTCACATTGGCCTTCTTCAGCGCCGCGAGGCCGGTGGCGCCGCAGGGCACCTGCTCCTCGCACAGGGCGACCTTGACGCCGGGTTTGGCGAGATCGGCGAGGCTCGTGATGCGCGCCGGGTTGCTCGGCGGGACGGCGATCTCCATGCTGTTGCGGACGAAGATCGTCGGGGTGCCCGCGGTCAGCTTGGCGTCGGTGACCTGCTTCATGGTGGCGTTGCTGGCGGCGGCGAACACGTCGGCCGGGGCGCCGGCGATGATCTGCTGGGCGAGCGCCGAGCTGGCCGCGAAGTTCAGCTTCACATCGGCGCCGGGGTGCGCGGCCTCGAACTGGTCCGCGAGCGCGGTGAACGTCTCGGTCAGTGAGGCGGCGGCGAACACCGTGACCGACGTCGCCACCGGGTCCTTCGTCGGTGACGCCGACGCGGCCGTCGATGCCCCGGTGGACGCCTCCGAGCCGGTCGTGTCGTCGCCGCAGGCGGCGGCGCCCAGCGCCAGCGTCATGGCGGCCAGGAACACGGTCAGCGCGTCGCGGCCCCGGAGTCCTCGCCGCCGTCGCGGCTCGGCCGCCGACGGCCCGGCAGCCAGACCTCTCGTGTCAGTCCACAGTCTGATCATTTTGCCCCCGCCTGTCCCGAGAAGAGGCCGGCCGGCCGGACGGGCCGCCGACGCCGAGTGACTGTGCTGCTGAGTGACTGGCTGCCGGGTGACCGCGCCGTCACCAGCGACCCGCGCCGGAGCGGCGCGTCTACCGCCTACCGCCTGACCGGCAGCTCGACGACGACGTTGGTCGCCTTCACCGCCCCGACCGCGAGCACGCCGGGCTCCAGCCCCAGTTCGTCGGCCGCCTCCCGGCTCATCAGCGAGACCACCCGGTAGGGGCCGCACTGCAGCTCCACCTGGGCCATCACGCCGTCACGCAGGACTCGGGTGACGATCCCCGGGAAGCGGTTGCGGGCCGACTCGCCCGCGATCGGCGCCCGGCCGAGCGCCGGCTCGCTCGACGAGCTGACCTCGCGTGCGAACCGGGCCAGCTCCGCCGCCTCGATCGCCTGCCGCCCGGCATCGTCCCGGACCGTCGGCAGCCGGCCGCTGTCCGCCCACCGGCGAACCGTGTCATCGCTGACCCCGAGCAGGGCGGCGGCCTCGCTGATCCGAAAGTTCGGCACGATGGTCACCATACCGACGCATTAACGGAGCTGCCTGCCAGTTGGCGCCGCAAGCGCGGACTGGCGCCAGCAAACGCTCGCCGCCATGATCAGGGCCGTGGAGTGGACCATCCGGCCGCATAGGCCACTTGGGTGTGGTTGCCTGGTATCTCCAGGTTTCCCTGATCCGAACTGGCCGAAGGAGGCACGACAGCGACGTCCACACGCCTTTGGCCAGGCTGGTGTGCTTCGTTCGCATTCGTGTTCCCGGCGGCCCCTACGCTGTGGGGGTAGACCGTCGATGACCGTCGACGTCACCAAGGGCGCCAGCATCGCGCTCACCAAAGAGGGCTCGGACCTCACCCGTGTGACCGTCGGTCTCGGCTGGGATCCCGCTCCGCGGGGCTCCGAGGAGGACTTCGACCTGGACGCGAGCGCGCTCGCGCTGCGCGCCGACGGCCGGATCGTGTCCCGGGACTACTTCGTCTTCTTCAACAATCTGTCCAGCACGCACAACGAGATCACCCACCGCGGCGACAGCCTCACCGGCGAGGGCGACGGCGACAACGAGCAGATCGACGTCCAGCTCGACGCGCTGCCCCCCACGGTCGAGCGCGTCGTCTTCGCGGTCACCATCCACAACGCCGACTACCGCCGCCAGGACTTCGGACACGTCCAGCACGCGTTCATCCGGGTCGTCGACGCCGTCCGGGGTGTCCAGCTCGCCCGCTACGACCTCACGCACGAAGCGGCCGCCGACACCGCGATGCTCTTCGGGGAGCTCTACCGCGACGACAGGGGCTGGCACTTCCGCGCGCTCGGCCAGGGCCGCCAAGACGGCCTCGCCGGCATCGCCCGCCAGTTCGGCTTCGACGTCTGAGCCTGGCGACCTTCACGCCCCCTGGCGGCGCGCTCGCGCGCGACCGCGCTGGACAGACGCCGGCGGTCGTTGTCACCTGAGTCGCCAGAGTCTCCTGGCCGCTCGGATCTTCTGACCCCCGGCGCGGCCGAGTCGCGCGGCCGAGTCGGACCTGTCGGCTGTTCGTCTTCCTTGTCCTTGTTTGGGAAGGCGCGAGACGAGGTAGATAGCGACCGATCCACTGTCTCCCGTCGGAGGGATTCCCGTGCTAGTCACCATCATCTCCTGGATCATTCTTGGCCTCATCGCCGGCGCGGTTGCCCGCCTGCTGGTTCCGGGCCCGGACCCGATGAGCATCCTGGCGACGATCCTGCTCGGTATCGCCGGCTCGTTCGTCGGCGGTTTCCTGGGTTACGTGCTGTTCGACAAGGACCTTGGGGAGGGCGCGCTGCAGCCCTCCGGCATCGTCGGCTCCATCGTCGGCGCCATCATCCTGGTGCTGATTGTCCGGGCGACCCGCCGCGGGCGCGTGCTGCGCTGAGCCACTGGCGAATATCCGACGGTGCCGGCCCGTCCGTCCCGCCGGGGCGACTTCTGACGGGAGCAAGAGGCGTTACGCAGACTCGGGGTGTGGCCAAAGGCCACACCCCGAGCGGCGTTTCGGAATGACAAGGCCATTCCCGACGGCGGTGCCGGCCAGGGAACGAGCCCGTCAGACCGGAACGCCGGCGGCGCGGGCCGAGCTCAGCCAGGCAGGGAACTCGCCAAGCATCCGGCGGTAGAGCGTCTCGTCGTCGATCGCGTCGAGGTCGTCCACCGCGAAGAACCCGGCATTGTCGACGAGCCGGCCGGAAAGTGTGTCCAGCTTCTCGAGAATGCCGTACCGCGCCTTTCCGACTCCGATGAACTGCCAGAAGATCGGCAGGTCGGCGGCCCGCCGCAGCAGGTCGGCGATCAGCCGGTCGCGGTAGAGGCCACCGTCCGTGAGCACCAGCACGAGCGCCGGCGGCGGCGAGGGCAACCGGCGGAAGTGCTCCACGATGAGCGCCATCACCTTCTGCTCCTCGTTCTGCCCGCCGATGCCGTCCCAGTTCGGGATCGGCCAGCCCGCGGCCCGTGCCGCCTGCTCCCGGGCGAGTGTCGCGTCCGCCCCGCCCTGGCCGGTCGTCGCCTTGCGCATCCGTACGTAGAGCGGGATCCAGTCGGCCAGGTAGTCGACGCGCAGCGGCGGGAGCGCGAGCGGCTCCGTCGCGTAGGACCAGACGTCCAGCGTCCCGTCGTCGTCCATGGTCGCGGCGACGGCGGCGACCCGTTCGACGACGCGCGCCACGGTGCCCGCCTTGTAGAGCCCGCGCATCGACCCGCTGGCGTCGAGTGCCAGCGCGACCCGCGCCTGCCGGCCGGCGATGCCCTGCTTGGCCAGGATCGTCTGGACGGTCTTCTTGCGCAGGTCGAGCCGCTTGCGCATGTCGATCCTCGGGTCCCCGGTCGCGGGCAGGTCCGCGGCGGCGGCCGGCGTGGGCGCGGAGATGTCCTCGTCGCCGCCGACGTCCACGCCGTAGTCGGTCGCCAGGCCCGCGAGGCCCGAGGCGTAGCCCTGGCCGACGGCCCGGACCTTCCAGGCACCGGCGCGCCGGTAGAGCTCGACCACGACCAGTGCCTTCTCCGGGCCGAGAGGCGGCGCGGTGAAACTCGCGACCTCCGTGCCGTTCGCTAGGTCCCTGACCGTCGCCCAGACGCCCAGGCCGCCGAAGGTCAGCAGAGGGGTGACGACGTCGATCGTCGCGGTCACGACGATCGACTGCACGTCCGCCGGCTGGGCCGGCGGGTCGACGGTGACCACCTCGGCGGCTCCGTCCGGCGTGCGGCCGATGTGGCGGACCGACCCGTCCGGGCTGCTCGGCGCGTTGAAGAAGATCATATCGGTGTCCACGCGGACCTTGCCGTTCGCTCCTAGCCGCAGCGCGCAGACATCCAGCGAGGTGTTGGCGCCGCTTGAGTCCGTCGGCCGCCAGCCAACCGTGATCTCGAGCGCCCGGTCCGGAAGCGCGGCATTCGCGCCTTTGGTCAACTCCACGCGCGTAATAGTGCCCCCGTCGGGGAGTAGCCGCGCAGGCTGGTCCCCACCGGAACCCACACCGCTGAGCGCGACGGTCTCTCGCTAGCTAGCGCCATAAGTGTGCAGTACGTGCGCCATTGGAAGGGCCGTAGGCGCGTTCGCGAGGGCAGGCCGGAGTGCTCCCCTGCACCGTCGACGTCACCAGGCGGGCGTGTTCCGGCCGGCCCGCCGCCGCGAACGCGAACCGTGGTTGGCCAGCGAGTCCATGGACTCGCTCCCCAGCCACAGTTCCCATCACTGGTGAGCAACCGTGGTGCCTCAGCGTGCGTATAGGCCTGCCCAGCCGCCACGGTTCGAGATCGCGGCTCAGTACTCGGCGAGATTCTCGGCCCAGTCGGCGGCGATCTCGCCGAAGACGGCCGGGTCGCCGTCGCGGTTCCAGTAGGCGGTGGCGACCTGGACGGCGGTGGCGCCGGCCCGCAGGAAGTCGGCGACGTCGCGACCGGTCGTCACCCCGCCGGCGCCGACGATCTCGATGTCGGCGGGCAGGAGCCGGCGCAGCTGGCGAACCTGGCCGAGGGCGACCGGGCGCAGCGCCGGCCCCGCGAGCCCGGCGAGCTCCACCCCGATCACCGGCCGCCCCGCCTCGTCGAAGGCCAGCGCGTTCGGGAAGGTGTTGGTCGAGCAGACATAGCGCGGACCGCCGCGCCCTGCCCCCCTCGTGGCAACGGTTCCGCTCGTCGCGCCGCTGGCCGGCTTGCCGAGTACGTCGGCCAGGCTCGCGAGCGCCTCCGGGTCGGAGAAAGGCGAGATCTTCACCCCGTAGGGGATCGGGGCCGGCGTGGCGCGCAGCACGTCGTCGACGGCGGCGCAGATCGTCGCGGTCTGGCCCGGGTCGAAACAGGCGATGCGCTTCTGGGTGCCGCCGTCCCAGACGTTGGGGCAGGCGAGGTTGAGCTCGAGCAGGTCGACGCCGGTCGGCGCGACCGCGGCGGCGGCCCGGGCATAGTCCTCGACGGAGAAACCGGCGATGCTCAGCACCAGCGGCTTGCCGGCATCGTGCGCGAGGCGTGTCATCGCGGGCAGGTGCTCGACGTAGTAGTCCAGGCCTCGGTTGGGCAGGCCGAGCGCGTTGAGCGAGAAGCCGTCACCGGCGTGGTAGGTGGTCCCGGAGTTGCCGGTCCGGGCGGCGACGGTGATCGATCCGACGATGACCGCGGCGGCGGCCGAGCGGGCGAGCCGCGAGACGTCCTCGAGCGACTTGCCCGTGCCTGCCGCGTTCATGACCGGGTGTTCCAGGTCGATCCCGCACAGCGTCGGCATCCGCGAAGTCCCTTCGGCGAGCCGCCGGCGCCCGCCGCCCGCGGCGGCTCCATCTTGCCTCGCGGCGGCGCCAATCCCCGCCGGAAGCCCAAGGGGCGCCCGGCGGGGAAGTAGCGGGGGTAGCGGAGCTGTGTGGTTGGCGCCTCCCGCCGACCGATGGGTCCGGCGGCCGTCAGCCGCCGATCGTGTCGGACAGCGAGATCCCGCCGGTGGGCGACTTGCCGATCTTGAAGCAGGTGTCGGCACCCTTGCCGTAGCCGAGAAGGGCGGCGGCGACGCGCTGGGACGGGTTCCCGTGCGCGTTCGGGTCGGCGTTCGGCTCGCCGACGGAGAACCAGGAGCCGCCGGAGTCGCCGAGCTGGAAGAAGAGGCCGATGCCCTCGACCGCATCGGAGAGGGGTAGCCGGTCGGCGTCGCGCGCGAACTTGGCCTGGACGCCGGCCAGGCAGTCGGCCTGGTTCTCCTCGGACCGGGAGACCACGCCTTCCTTGCTGGTCAGCGTCGAGACCCGGTGGCCCAGCTCGTGCATGAGCACCAGCATTGGGTAGGCCGTGTCCTGCTCGGAGAGCGAGGCCATGAACTCGGCGCTGTAGGCGACCGTGTCGTCGAGGCTGCAGTAGAACGCGTTGCTGGCGAAGTCGTCCGGGTCATCGCTCTGCGCCCCGCACTCGTCCGGCGGGATGTCGCCGTCGTGGTACTCGATGAAGCGCGGCACCGTCCAGACGCTGCCCAGCTTCTGCGCCCAGAACGTGTTGACGCCGCCCGGGCAGCCAATCGGTCCTGTGATGACCTTGAGGGCGCCATCCGCGGTGTCCGCGGAGCCGCCGCACTCGGCGCTGCCCCCGCCACCCCCGCCGCCGCCCGCGGCTGTCGCCGGGGTAGTCGGGTCCGGCGTCGCGGTGTCCGTCGGCTGGCAGGCAGCTAGCATTCCCGCCGTCAACACCACCGAAACCGTAATAGCGGCGATTGTCGCCCATCTCGTACGCACGTCGCGACCGTACCGGTTTGGGACCCGTCCGCGGTGGCCCCGTCGGCCCGGCGACACCGAACCTGGCCCGACAGGACGCCTGGTGGGCAGGCGCTCACGGGTCCGGCGACGCCCGACTCATCGTGCCTCGGGAGTGTAGAACCGCCGATAGTGGGTAATTTCCAGCCCGGGGGCGACCGCCCGCATGGCCTTCCGGTGGGGAGAATCGATGGCCGACACTCGGACGTACAAAAGAACGACCGTCGGGGTACTTATCTATCTAGTCGTCGGCCTGATCATCACGGTGAACCAGGGCTACTGGCATCCGGATCGTTGGGACGGCCATTTCCTGTCCAGCCTGCTCACCGGCGTTGTCGCCACCGTGCTCTGGCCGCTCGCGTTGTTCTACACGTTCATTCTCACCAGCACCTGAGCAGCTTCTCTCCCGCGCCGAAATTGGCGATGCGGGTCATGTCCGTGCTGCCGGGGCAGCCGATCGGCCCAGAGACGAACCGGATCGCGCCCGCGAGGTCGTCCGTACCGCCGCGGGCGAGGTCGGCCCGCGCTTTCCGCCCAACTCATCGTGCCTCGGGGGTGTATGGCCAGTCGATTGTGGGTAAATTCCGGAAACAAGCCACATTATGGGGCTCTCTCCGGGAGTGACAATGGTCGCGGTTCGTAGCTACACGAGGGCGTCGCTCGCGACGCTCGTATACCTAGTCATTGGCTTGATCATAACGGTGAACCAGGGATACTGGCACGTGGACCGGTGGGACGGGCATTTCTGGTCCAGCCTGCTGACCGCCCTCGTCGCCACCGTGCTCTGGCCGATCGCGCTGTTCTACAACTTCATTCTCACCCAGCGATGAACCGCTGAGCATTCCTGCCTCAGCCCGCCATGGCCCCGCCGCCGGTCCGCCTTACCTGGACCAGCGGCGGGGCCCCGCGGCGTGCGTGGGGAGGGAAGTCAGGTGATGGTGATCGGCGTTCCGACCGGAAGCAGGTCGGCCAGTTCGGTGATGTCCTCGTTACGTAGCCGAATGCAGCCCATGCTCACGTCGGTGCCGACGCGTTCCGGCTGGTTGGTGCCGTGTAGTCCGATGATTCCGTCAGCGCCGTTGAAGGTGGTCACGACGTCGGAGAAACCGGAAAGGCCAAAGGCATACGGTCCCCACGGCCCGGCCGGGCTCGCGGGCTTCAGCAGCTCGGCCAGGTAGAACCGTCCCGCCGGGGTCGGGGTGCTTCCGGTGCCGATGCCGACGGGGTATGCCCGCACCGGCTTTCCGTCCTTGAAGACCGTGAGGACGTGGCTCGCCCGGTCGACGGCGAGCGAGAACGGGGTCGCCCCGAGCTGTACACCGGCTCGCCGGATCCAGCCGCTCGTCCCGTTCGGCCGTACCGGTAGCGAGACCCGCAGCCAGTCGGCGTCGTAGTGCTCGACGAGCAGGGCCAAGGGGGCGCCCTGCGCGTTCGGGTTGGTGAGAGTGCGGGTAGCCATCTGCGCGGCCGCGCCGGTCGGCGGCGAGGTCGAAGGCGCAGCCGTCGCCCGCGCGCCGGAGCCGCCGCCCGCCTCGCCGCCAGCCTCGTCGTCGGGTGCCGACTCGGCGAAGATCGGGACGTCGTGATCCAGCGGCCAGGCGACGAGGCTCCATCCCTTCGGCAGGTGCGCGGGGTCGAGATCGTCATCGGCACCCGCCGTGGCCGCCGGCCGTGGCGGGCTCGCCGTCGGGCCAGGCCGCGCCGCCGGTTTGGCCTCGTCATGGCTCTTCCCGCAGCCGGTCGCGAGCGCGCCGAGCGCCGCGACGACCGCGAGCACCACGGGCACGCCGGCCCGACGCCTGGCGCGGGATCGGGTGGAGCGCGGCGCTCCCCACCCGATCGGTTGGGCCGTCGCCGCCTGGTCGTCTCGCCGTCCCAGCACTGCTCCGGCCCTCCCGCCCGTCGCCTCACCGCTCGCCTCGCGCAGACTACTGTGCGTAGTCGTCCGTTCGGGTTAGCCGTGGTGTTCGGGCGTGAACCGCCGGGACAACCCCTTCCCCGCCGTTCGGCGGCCCGGACTGGGGGGCGGCCCGGACCGGGGTGTGAGCCGGTCCGGGCGCCATCAGGGTGTCGGTGCGGGTATCCGCGCCGACGGGTCGGGCGCGGCGGCCTCCGGTCAGCGACCGGTGCGGGGAACGCCGTTCTCGTCGACGAGGCCGGCACGGCGCAGCGCGTCAGCGATCGCGCCGGTCGGCGGGGGCGCCGAACGCCCACCCCGCTGGCCGCCACGTCCGCCGCCGCCACTGCCGCCTCGCTGGCCGCCGCCGCCGCGTTCGCCGCCGC
>NZ_KI912266.1:6726552-6863934 GCF_000235425.2 Pseudofrankia saprophytica | reverse complement strand
CGCGCGCGTCCCGCCCGCCGCCCTGGCCGGCGGACCGGGCCGCGGTGCCACCGCCCGAGGCCGTCCGGTCGACGGCCTCGTCGTCGAGCCGCAGGGTCAGCGAGATCCGCTTGCGCGGGATGTCGACGTCGAGGACCTTGACCTTGACGATGTCGCCCGACTTGACGACCTCGCGCGGGTCGCGCACGAACGACTTCGACATCGCCGATACATGCACCAGGCCGTCCTGGTGGACGCCGACGTCGACGAAGGCGCCGAACGCGGCCACGTTGGTGACCACGCCCTCCAGCACCATGCCGGCGACCAGGTCCTTGATCTCGTCGACGCCCTCGGCGAACGTCGCGGTCTTGAAGGCCGGGCGCGGGTCGCGGCCGGGCTTCTCCAGCTCGGCGAGGATGTCGGTCACCGTCGGCAGGCCGAACGTCTCGTCGACGAAGTCCGTCGCCTTCACAGCGCGCAGCGCGCCGGTGTTGCCGATCAGGCCGCGGATGTCGGTGCCGGTGGCGGTCAGGATGCGCCGGATCACCGGGTAGGACTCGGGGTGGACGCTGGAGGCGTCCAGCGGGTCGTCGCCGCCGGGGATGCGCAGGAAGCCCGCACACTGCTCGAACGCCTTCGGCCCGAGCCTGGGGACCTCACGCAGCGCCGTGCGGGTCCGGAACGGCCCGGTGGCGTCCCGGTGGGCGACGATGTTGTCGGCGAGGGTCGCGCCGATACCGGACACCCTGGTCAGCAACGGCGCGGACGCCGTGTTCACGTCGACACCGACGGCGTTCACGCAGTCCTCGACGACGGCGTCGAGCGAGCGGGACAGCTTCAGCTCGCTCAGGTCGTGCTGGTACTGGCCGACGCCGATCGACTTCGGGTCGATCTTGACCAGCTCGGCGAGCGGGTCCTGCAGGCGGCGGGCGATCGACACGGCGCCGCGCAGCGACACGTCCAGCTCCGGCAGCTCCCGGGAGGCGTACGCACTCGCCGAGTAGACCGACGCGCCGGCCTCCGAAACGACGATCTTGGTGAGCTTCAGCTCCGGCACGCGCCCGACGAGCTCCTCCGCGAGCTTGTCGGTCTCCCGCGACGCGGTGCCGTTGCCGATCGAGATCAGGTCGACCTTGTGCGCCGCGCACAGCCGGGCGAGGGTCACCAGCGCCTCGTCCCAGCGCCGCGCCGGGACGTGCGGGTAGATCGTGTCGGTGGCGACGACCTTGCCGGTGGCGTCGACGACGGCGACCTTCACGCCGGTGCGGTAGCCCGGGTCGAGACCCATGGTCGCCCGGGTGCCGGCGGGCGCGGCGAGCAGCAGGTCGCGCAGGTTGGTGGCGAACACCTTGACGGCCTCGTCCTCGGCGGCCTGGAAGAGCCGCAGCCGCAGGTCGATTCCCAGGTGGACCAGGACCCGGGTGCGCCACGCCCAGCGGACCGTGTCCGCGAGCCAGCGGTCGGCGGGCCGGCCCTGGGCGGCGACGCCGAAGCGGGCCGCGATCCGGGTCTCGTACTCGGACGTGACGGCGGGCGCCGTCACGTCGGCGTCCTGCGGCTCCGGGTCGAGATCCAGGTCGAGGACCTCCTCCTTCTCGCCGCGGAACAGGGCCAGGATCCGGTGTGACGGCAGCGAGGTGAAAGGCTCGTCGAAGGCGAAGTAGTCGGAGAACTTGGCGCCGTCCTCCTCCTTGCCCGCGCGAACCTTGGAGACCAGCCGGCCGCGCGTCCACATCCGCTCGCGCAGCTCGCCGATCAGGTCGGCGTCCTCGGCGAACCGCTCGACCAGGATCGCGCGGGCGCCGTCGAGCGCCACCGCCGCGTCGGCGACGCCCTTCTCGGCGTCGACGTACCCGGCGGCGGTGGCCGCCGGGTCGAGGGTCGGGTCGCCCAGCAGCGCGTCGGCGAGCGGCTCCAGCCCCGCCTCGCGGGCGATCTGGGCCTTCGTGCGCCGTTTCGGCTTGTAGGGGAGGTAGATGTCCTCCAGCCGCGCCTTCGAGTCGGCCGCGTTGATCTGCGCCTCGAGCGCGTCGTCAAGCTTGCCCTGCGACCGGATCGACTCCAGGATCGCCGCCCGGCGCTCCTCCAGCTCCCGCAGGTAGCGCAGCCGTTCCTCGAGGGTGCGCAGCTGCGCGTCGTCGAGGGTGCCCGTCACCTCCTTGCGGTAACGCGCGATGAACGGAACGGTCGAGCCGCCGTCGAGCAGCCCGACGGCCGCCGAGACCTGCGTCTCGCGCACCCCGAGCTCGTCGGCGATCCGCCCCTCGATGGACCTGCGCACAGCCGGCACGTCGGCCCGCGCGCTGGACGTCGTCGTCACAGATGATCTCCTCCGGTCCCGACCGATTATCCCGGAGTCGGGCCGGGGGAGGGCGTACCGGGTCAGCCGGTTCGCGCTACCCGAGGTCAAAGGAGGTGCGAAAACGTTCTTCCATCGCACCTCCGGCGGCTCTCCTCCCGGAAGCCCTAGGCGTGGTCTCGGACCAGCTCGCGGTCGACGCCCGTGGCCCGGGCGCAGTGAGCGCAGCAGAAGAACTTTCCGTTCGCCTCCACACCGTGACCGCTGATCTTCACGCCGCAGTGCTCGCAGATCGGGCTCATCGCGTGGATCGCGCATTCGAAGCTGTCGAACACATGCACGGCACCCTGCGCATGTACCTCGAAGCTCATCTCGTAGTCGTTGGAGCAGACCTCGCACACGGCCATAGCCGCGCTCCCTTCGCAGCCCACGTCCCACCACCTACGGGGGGATCGTTGCTACGGACAGTAATCGCGGTCGGAGGGCTGGGCTACGGGAGCCGAGCCACGGAGCGGGAGCCGAACTACGGGAGCCGGGCCACGATCCGGTAGGCGTTGGCGCGGCTGCCGCGGACGAGGTAGGGGCGGCTCGCGGCCTCGGCGAGGGCGGCGGCGGGCAGCAACGGCGCGAGCGCGGCGAACGTCGCGACTCGCCTGGCGCGGCCCAGGCCCGGGTGTGCCTCCGAGCGCCAGGGCAGGCCAGGCGACGGGGCGAGCCGCTGGCACAGACCCCACCACGCCATCGGCGCGTCCCCGGAGATGTGGGTCTCGCCGAACGCGACGTCCTCGACGTGCAGCCCGCGCTCGGTCAGCGCCGCGGCGAGGTTGTCCGCCGGGAGCAGGTTCAGGTGCTGGGGGATGAGCATTCCCGACGCCAGCGGCCCGTAGAGGCGCAGCGCGGGGCTGTCGGGGTTGGGAACCTCGATGACGAGGCGGCCGCCGGGGGTGAGGGCGGTGGTGGCGGCGTCGAGTTCGGCGCGTGGGTCGCGGGTGTGTTCGAGGTAGTGGAACATGCTGACGACGTCGTAGTGGCCGGCGAGGTTGGGGGCGAGGTCGGGGAACTGGCCGCGGTGGGCGGTGTCGATCCAGCCGCGCCGGGCCGCCTCCTCGACGCCGTCGCCCATGTCGAGGCCGTCGAAGATTGTCTCTGGCCAGACGTCGCGGGCGATGAGGCAGAAGTGCCCGAGCCCCGCCCCGACGTCCAGCCAGCGCCGCGGCGCCACCGGGACCGACCGCGCCCGCGCCGGGTGGGCGCCGGGGCCGAACCCGAGCAGCCACTCCATCGCGGGGCCGCCGAGGCCGTCGTAGAAGTCGCGGTAGTAGAAGTCCAGCCCCTCCGGGGTGAGCCGCGGGTTCTGGAAGACGTGCCGGCACTCGGAGCAACGGTCATAGCGGAACCGGCCCGGCTTGACCTGCATCGCGTCGACGCCGACCAGCATCCGGCGCAGCCGGGAGCTGTCGCACCAGGGGCACGTCGTCCGCCTTGGTTCGAAGAACCGGTCGAGGCCGTCCGCGAGCTCGGCCAGGTAACTCTCCCGGATCTCGGCGGCGCGGGCGCGGTCTCCGGCGCCGTACTGACTGGGCAGCGAGACCCGCCACCGCGAGAGCCGGCCGGCGTCGTCGCGGTCGCCGGCGGCCGCGACGAGATCCGCGAGCAGCTCGGTGGCGTCGCGTCGGCGGGTGAGGGGGGAAACGAGCGTGTCGGTCAGGCGGAGGGGACCGCCGGCCGCGATGAGGGCGGGTTGCAGCCAGCTCGCGGTGGCGGCGGCGAGCGCCCAGCCGGGCGCGGCGGTCGCCCCGGCGGCGAGCAGCCCGTCACGTACCAGCGGCGCCGCCAGGCTCGTCGGCTCCCAGGCGTGGACCGCCCGCCGCACGGCGAACCGCTCGGCGCCCGACCGCGCCGCCGCCCGCAGGCCGGGGAGCACGGCGACCCCGGTGCTGACTGGCGCGTGCCGCTTGAGCGTGCCGGTGACCGCGACGAGGTCGCTTTCGGTGACGTCCTTCAGGTCCAGGCCCGCGCGGGTGAGGACGTCGCGGTCGACGAGAAGCGCCTGGTAGGCACCGCGCCCGGGGGCGAGCCGGTTGGCCTGGTAGGTGGTGGTGTCGAGCATGCGGGCGAGGTCGAGGAGCCGGTCGGCGGTGAGGTCTTCGGGTACGAGGTCGAGGACGTCGAGACCGTGGTGGCGGGCGTGGGCGCTGGCGGCGCGTTGTTGGGCGTCGTCGAGGTGGACGCCGTCGGCGAGCAGGAAGACGTGGTCGTGGTGGATCTGGTCGTCGGAGGGCTCGATGACCGGCAAAGCGGACAACCGCCGGCGCAACCGCGCCGTGTTGAGACTTACCGCGGCGAGCACGGTGACGGGCAGCCAGTACCGGCGGCTCACGGCGCCTCTTTCTTCAGCCGGGCGACGATCCGGTAGGCGTTGGCGCGGTTGCCGCGGACGAGGTAGGGGCGGCTCGCGGCCTCGACCGCGACGAAGGCGGGGAACAGTGGCGCGAGCGTCGCGAGAACGGCCGCGCGTTTCGCTCGGCTGGCGTCCGGATACGGGTCGTCACGCCACGGAAGGTTGGGTGACGGCGCGAGCCGCTGGACCAGCGCCCACCAGGCGTACATCCCGTCGCCGGCCATGTGCGTCTGGCCGAACTCGATGTTCTCGACCTGGAAGCCGCGTTCGGTGAGCGCGCCGGCGAGGTTGTCCGCGGGCAGCAGGTGCTGGTGCTGCGGGACCATCCAGCTTGGCGAGAGTGACCCGTAGGCGCGCAGCGCGGGGCTGTCCGGGTTCGGGATCTCGATGACGAGGCGGCCGCCGGGGGTGAGGGCGGTGGTGGCGGCGTCGAGTTCGGCGCGTGGGTCGCGGGTGTGTTCGAGGTAGTGGAACATGCTGACGACGTCGTAGTGGCCGGCGAGGTTGGGGGCGAGGTCGGGGAACTGGCCGCGGTGGGCGGTGTCGATCCAGCCGCGCCGGGCCGCCTCCTCGAGCCCGTCGCCCATGTCGAGGCCGTCGAAGATTGTCTCTGGCCAGACGTCGCGGGCGATGAGGCAGAAGTGCCCGAGCCCCGCCCCGACGTCCAGCCAGTTGCGCGGCGTCGGCGGCACGGCGCGGGCACGGGCCAGGTACGGACCCGCACCGGCGCTGGCGATCAACTCGGCGAGCTCACCGCCGAGGCCGTCGTAGAAGTCGCGGTAGTAGAAGTCCAGCCCCTCCGGGGTGAGCCGCGGGTTCTGGAAGACGTGCCGGCACTCGGAGCAACGGTCATAGCGGAACCGGCCCGGCTTGGCCTGAGTGGCGTCGAAACCAATGATGACCTTGTTCAACTGCGCGCCGCCACACCACGGGCAGGTAGAGCGCGCCGGCTCGAGGAAGCGCTGCACCCCGCCGGTGAGCTCGGCCCGGTAGGCCGCGCGCAGCTCGTCGGTCTGCGCCTTGCCCTCGGGCACGAACGCCTTCGGCGGCGCGACCCACCACCGTGCCAACCGCCCGGCGACGCCGTGCACGGAGGGCGCGCCGTCACGGGCGACCACAGCCGTGCCGGGGTGCTGCGACGCGCCCGTCGGTGACGGTTCGGAACGCCCGGTGAGGTCGGCGAGCAGTTCGGCGGCGCCGCGGCGGCGGGTGAGAGGGGAGGCAAGCGTGTCGGTCAGGTGGAGCGGGCCGCCGGTGGCGATGAGGGCGGGTTGCAGCCAGCTCGCGGTGGCGGCGGCGAGCGCCCAGCCGGGCGCGGCGGTCGCCCCGGCGACGAGCGCCAGGTCCCGCGCCGTCGGACCTAGCGTGCCCACCGGGTTCCAGCGGTAGGCCACCCGCTGGACGTCGAGCCTGCGGGCCCCCGTGCGGGTCGCGGCGCGCAGCCCCGGGAGCACGGCGACCCCGGTGCTGACCGGCGCGTGCCGCTTGAGCGTCTCGGTGACGGTGACGAGGTCGGTTTCGGTGACGTCCTTCGGGTGCAGCCCCGCACGGACGAGGACCTCCCGGTTGATCATCAGGGCCTGATGGGCGCCCCGGCCCCAGGCGAGCCGGTTGGCCTGGTAGGTGGTGGTGTCGAGCATGCGGGCGAGGTCGAGGAGCCGGTCGGCGGTGAGGTCTTCGGGTACGAGGTCGAGGACGTCGAGACCGTGGTGGCGGGCGTGGGCGCTGGCGGCGCGTTGTTGGGCGTCGTCGAGGTGGACGCCGTCGGCGAGCAGGAAGACGTGGTCGTGGTGGATCTGGTCGTCGGAGGGCTCGATGACCGGCAAAGCGGACAACCGCCGGCGCAACCGCGCCGTGTTCAGCAGCACCCCGGCGCACACGGCGACCGGTAGCCAGCGCCGCCGGCTCACGACGCGCTCCCGCCAGGCTGGACCGCGACCGCGGTGACGATCAGTCCCTGCCCGACGACGAACCGCCCCCGTAGCGCCGTCAGCCGCTGCCCGTCCGGCAGCGTCGGCCCCGTGACCAGCAGCCGCGCCGCGAACGTCCCGGTCCGCCGGCCCGCGCCGGCATCGCCGCCCTGGCCGGAGCCGTCGTCGGTGAACCCGACCTCGGTGACCTCGGCGTCCTCGAACCCGAGCCACTCCTGGGCGAGCGGGAACCAGGCCTTGTAGACGGACTCCTTGGCACAGAACAACAGCCGGTCCCAGCTGACCTCGGGGGTGCGGGCGGCGACCGCCTGGATCCACACCCGTTCGGACGGCAGTGATATCCGCTCCAGGACGCCCTCCGGGGTGGGGCCATTCGGCTCGGCGTCGATCCCCACGGAGGTGAGGTGCCGCGACCAGGCGACGACGGCGGCGCGGTACCCGTCGCAGTGAGTGATGCTGCCGACGATGCCGGCCGGCCATAGCGGCTCCCGCTTGGGCCCCGGCAGCAGCGGTCCAGGCTCGACCCCCAACCGTGCGAGCGCGCGGCGCGCGCAGACCCGCCCGGTGGTGAACTCGCGCCGCCGTTTGTCGACGGCGCGCTCGATCACGGTCTCCTCGGCGGGGAACAGCACGGCGTCGGTCTCGTCGGTGAACGTCTCCACCGCGACCGCGACGTCCGGTACCACCGCGCCCAGTAGCCCCGCCGCCACCCCCGCTCCCACCTCAGACATAGCGTGAAGCTTGCCATCCGCCCTGCAACGGCCCCTAGGCACGGCCCGCGCCCATGTGGCCCTGTTGTGACCCGTGGGATCCCCTTGGCGACAATGCCACCGCCGGCAGTGAGCCAAGAAAACGACGGCCAACGGCAAAGTTGACCGAAGGTCAACGAGTAGCGCGGTCCACCGAAGTTGACCGAAGGTCAACGAGCGGCAGCGGTTGGTGAGTGCCGGTGGTTGCTGGTGGGAAGCGTCGCCGGGGCACGTGGGGTCCGGGGCTCGGCCCCGGGGCAAAATAGCGGCCGTTGGCGAAGGTGACCGAAGGTCAACAAGCGGCGCGGTCCACCGAAGTTGACCGAAGGTCAACGAGCGGCAGCGGTTGGTGAGTGCCGGTGGTTGCTGGTGGGAAGCGTCGCCGGGGCACGTGGGGTCCGGGGCTCGGCCCCGGGGCAAAATAGCGGCCGTTGGCGAAGGTGACCGAAGGTCAACAAGCAGCAGTCGCCGGCCCGAGCGGGTGACCGGGATCGAACCGGCATGGCCAGCTTGGAAGGCTGGGGCTCTGCCATTGAGCTACACCCGCGTGGTGATCGTCGCGATGAGCTTACCCGGAAATGGCGCCGACGGTGCGGCGGGCCGCGACGAGGTCCACCAGGGAAGGCGCGGTCACCGGGGCCGGCCTGGCGGGTCGTGGGCGGGCCGGGCTGGGATCTTCGACCCGCCCCGTGATCGTGGCCGGTCCACACCGTAGGATGGGTGGGCAACGCTTCGGGGCGTAGCGTAGTGGCTAGCGCGCCTGCTTTGGGTGCAGGAGATCGGGAGTTCGAGTCTCCCCGCCCCGACGGGCTGGTTCATCCTGTTCGCTGCCCCTTGGGGCAGCTTCCCGGAGGCCGCGATCTCGTCTGGGGGGTCGACCCCTCAGACCCCCCGATGTCGAGCTTCGCTCGACCGAGGGGCAGGTTTTACCGAGGGGCAGGTTTTGGGGAAGCCCCCAACCGTCGGGCCTCGCGTGGCGTAACTAGTGGGCTCCAGGAGACAGGCTGGGGTTCTCGGGTCGCCGTGAGGCGTAATCTCGGCGCGTTACCCGTCCCCGTTCCCCGTCCGCCGTCGTACCAGGAGACAGCCGCGCCGTGAAGGCCACCAAGGAGACACTCAGCCCGACCAGGGTCAAACTCACCGTCGAGGTGCCCTTCGACGACCTGAAGCCCTCCCTGGACGCCACCTACAAGAAGCTGTCCCGGCAGGTTCGGGTCTCCGGGTTCCGGCCGGGCAAGGTGCCGCCGCGGATCCTGGACCAGCGGCTCGGGCGTGAGGTGATCCTCGACGAGGCGCTGCAGGAGGCCCTGCCGAGCTTCTATTCGCAGGCGGTCGAGGCCGAGGACGTCGACGTGCTGTCGCGGCCGGAGGTGGACGTCACCGAGTTCACCGAGGGCAGCCCGATCGTCTTCACCGCGGAGGTGGACGTCCGGCCGGATGTCGTCCTTCCGGCTGCCGACGGCCTCAAGGTCACGGTTGACTCGGTCGAGGTCACCGACGAGCAGGTCGACACGCAGCTGAGCTCGATGCGGGAGCGGTTCGCCGTGCTGACGCCGGTCGAGCGGCCGGTGGCCTCCGGCGACTACGTGTCGCTGGACCTGTCGGCGACGGTCGACGGCGAGCCCGTCGAGGACGCGACGGCGACCGGCATGTCCTACGAGGTGGGCAGCGGCAACCTCATCGACGGCATCGACGACGCGATCGTCGGCGCGAGCGAGGGCGACAGCCGCACGTTCGACACCGAGCTGCTCGCCGGCGACCGCAAGGGCCAGACCGCCCAGGTCACCGCGGTCGTGCGGGGCGTCAAGGAGAAGGAGCTTCCGGCGCTCGACGACGACTTCGCGACCACCGCGAGCGAGTTCGACACGCTCGAGGAGCTGAAGGCCGACGTGCGCGAGCGGCTCGAGGGCACCCGCAAGTTCGAGCAGGTCAACCAGGCGCGCGAGCGGTTGCTCGAGCAGCTGGTCGAGACCGTCGACGTGCCCGTGCCCGACTCGGTGCTGGCCACCGAGATCGAGGCGCGGGAGCACCGGCTCGGCCATGACCTGGAGCGCTTCGGCGTCGACCGGGAGACCTACCTCAAGACGCTGGACCAGGAGCCCGAGGAGTTCGACAACCAGGTCCGCGACTCGGCGACGAAGGCCATCAAGTCCCAGTTCATCCTGGACACGGTCGTGCGCACCGAGTCGATCGGGATCGACCAGGGCGAGCTGATGGAGCAGATCGTGCTGCTCTCGCAGCGGATGGGGATCGCGCCCGAGCAGTACGCGCAGCAGCTGGCGTCCGGCAACGGCGCGGGCCTGACCGCCCTCATGTCGGACATCATGCGCAACAAGGCGCTGCTGCACCTGCTGCGCACCGCGACCGTCGTCGACGGCGAGGACAGCCCGATCACGCTGGATCTCCCGGAGCGGCCGGAGCCGCTGGACGTCGACGACCTCGACCTCGAGCTCGGCCACGATCACGAGGGCCACGACCATGATCACGACCATGAGGGCCACGACCACTAGGTCCGTCAGGTCGCTCGCGGTCCGTTGTGACCGAGCCCGGCCCCCGTGGCGATCGCCGCGGGGGCCGAGTCGTGTCCGGGCTCGGCCTCTGCCCAGCGCGAACATCGAGCCGGATGGGCCGGAACTGACGCGGGTCACAGATAGTGTCGAGCCGGTCAAGCTGTCGCCCGTGGGTATTGCAGGTGAGGCGGAAGGCCGCGCGATGAGAGCGAAGCGTCGCGCAGCCGGAGGCCCGGCCTGGGGTGTCTCTGGGCAGGAAAGCCGAGGAGCCGACCGTGAGTGAGTTCGTAGTGCCGAGTCTGGCCGTGCCGGGTGGCCCGAGCCTCCGGTCGCCGGGCCAGGGTGGCCCGGGATTCGGCGACGACGTCTACAACCGCCTCCTTCGGGAGCGGATCATCGTCCTTGGCTCGGTGGTCGAGGACAACATCGCGAACCAGATCTGCGCGCAGCTGCTGCTGCTCAGCGCCGAGGACCCGGCCAAGGACATCTCGCTGTACATCAACTCGCCGGGTGGCTCGGTCAGCGCGGGTATGGCGATCTACGACACGATGCAGTTCGTCTCGAACGACGTGGCCACCTTCTCGATGGGCCTGGCCGCGTCGATGGGCCAGTTCCTGCTGTGCGCCGGCGCGCCGGGCAAGCGCTACTCGCTGCCGCACGCGCGGATCATGATGCACCAGCCGTCGGGCGGCATCGGAGGCACCGCGTCCGACATCGCCATCCAGGCCGAGCAGATGCTCTACACCAAGCGCACGATGCAGGAGCGGATCGCCTTCCACACCGGCCAGCCGATCGACCAGATCGAGCGGGACTCCGACCGTGACCGCTGGTTCACGGCCGAGGAGGCGAAGGACTACGGCTTCGTCGACCACGTCGTCCAGCGCGCCGGTCAGGTGCCCAGCGACGTGCCCAGCTAGTCGCGGCATTCCTGACGGCCTGGCGCTAGAGCTTCTTCGGAGGGCACGATCATGTCTCGTTACCAGCAGACCGGCCGCTACGTGCTGCCGAACATCATCGAGAAGACGTCTCGCGGCGAGTACGGCATGGACCCGTACTCGAAGCTGCTCAAGGAGCGGATCGTCTTCCTCGGCGTCCAGATCGACGACGTGTCGGCCAATGACGTCATGGCGCAGCTGCTCTTCCTCGAGTCCGAGGACCCGGACCGCGACATCTCGATCTACATCAACTCGCCCGGTGGGTCGTTCACCTCACTGACGGCCATCTACGACACGATGCAGTTCGTCCGCCCGGACATCCAGACCATCTGCATGGGCCAGGCCGCCTCGGCCGCGGCCGTGCTGCTGGCCGCCGGCACGCCGGGCAAGCGGTTCGCGCTGCAGAACAGCCGGATCCTCATCCACCAGCCGTCCGGCTCGGGCGAGGGCCAGTCGAGCGACATCGAGATCCAGGCGAAGGAGATCCTTCGCATGCGCTCGCTCCTGGAGAGAATGCTGGCCGACCACACCGGCAAGCCGGAGGAGCAGATCCGCCGCGACATCGAGCGCGACAAGATCCTCTCCGCCGACGAGGCCAAGGAGTACGGCCTGATCGACGAAGTGATCAAGACCCGTAAGTCGTCTCGTCTGGCCGCTGCCCGCTGACGGTGTCAAACAGCCGTACGCTAGAGGGCCAAAGGGTGTGCGAAAACGTTCTTCCTTCGTATGCCCGGCGGTCATCGCCCCAGGCACGCTGACCGGAATGAGCCGTGCGATAGGGCTCTCGTCGGGCGGTGTGGCGGGGTACCGTCCCCCACGTGACATCTCTCGCGGCGGCCGGCGGGGATCGGCCGGCAGGTTGGCCGCCGCGGGAGCGGGAGACGGTGTGGCAGCACCGGCTGGGCGCGGGCACGGCGGGCGGAGTGTGTCCGTGCCTGACCCGGCTGGCGGGCTGGTCGACTGGCCAGTCACGGGGGCGCTGGGCGCAACGGCCCGAAGCGGCTGGTGGGCTGGCCGGCGGTGGACCTTCCGGATCGGCTTCCTCGGTCCGGGAGAAACCCCGAGCCGGGGATAGCGCAGGAGACATCGATGGCTCACTCGACACGCGACGACCGGGCGGCGGCAGCCGCCCCCGAGCTGCAGGCGACCCCATCGTCTGGACGAAGGGACTGAGTCCTCGGTGGCACGCATCGGTGATGGCGGCGACCTGCTGAAGTGTTCGTTCTGCGGGAAGTCGCAGAAGCAGGTGAAAAAGCTCATCGCCGGCCCCGGCGTCTACATCTGCGACGAGTGCATTGATCTCTGCAACGAGATCATCGAGGAGGAGCTCTCCGAGTCCTCCGAGCTCAAATGGGATGAACTTCCCAAGCCGCGGGAGATCTACGAGTTCCTCGACGGCTACGTGGTGGGCCAGGAGACCGCGAAGAAGACGCTGTCGGTTGCGGTCTACAACCACTACAAGCGGATCCAGGCCGGAGGCGCTGCCCAGGGCGAGGGGGGCAAAGGCGACGTCGAGCTGGCCAAGAGCAACATCCTGCTGCTCGGGCCGACGGGCTGCGGCAAGACGCTGCTCGCGCAGACGCTCGCCCGGATGCTCAACGTGCCGTTCGCGATCGCCGACGCCACCGCCCTCACCGAGGCCGGCTACGTCGGTGAGGACGTCGAGAACATCCTGCTCAAGCTGATCCAGGCGGCCGACTACGACGTCAAGAAGGCCGAAACCGGGATTATCTACATCGACGAGGTCGACAAGATCGCCCGAAAGTCGGAGAACCCGAGCATCACCAGGGATGTCTCCGGCGAGGGCGTGCAGCAGGCGCTGCTGAAGATCCTCGAAGGCACCACGGCGAGCGTGCCGCCGCAGGGTGGACGCAAGCACCCGCACCAGGAGTTCATCCAGATCGACACGACGAACGTGTTGTTCATCGTCGGCGGCGCGTTCGCGGGGCTCGACCGGATCATCGAGTCGCGGATCGGCAAGAAGTCGCTCGGCTTCCGCGCCGTCCTGCACGGCAAGGACGACCCGGACGCCTCCGACGTCTTCGGCGACGTCATGCCGGAGGACCTGCTCAAGTACGGGATGATCCCCGAGTTCATCGGCCGGCTGCCGGTTCTCACCAGCGTGCAGAACCTGGACCGCGAAGCGCTGATCCGCATCCTGACCGAGCCGAAGAACGCTCTCGTCCGCCAGTACAAGCGGCTCTTCGAGCTGGACAACGTCGACCTCGACTTCACCTCCGACGCGCTCGAGGCGATCGCCGACCAGGCGATCCTGCGCGGTACCGGCGCGCGTGGCCTGCGCGCCATCATGGAGGAGGTGCTGATGTCGGTGATGTACGACATCCCGAGCCGCAAGGACGTCGCCCGCGTCGTCGTCACCCGCGAGGTCGTGCTGGAGCACGTGAACCCCACGCTGGTGCCGCGCGACATCAGCGCCGCCAAGCGCAACACCCGCCAGGAGAAGTCGGCGTAGGGCTGTCCCGTGGCGGACGCTCCGCGCCCGCCACGGGGTGCCGCCTGGTCAGGCGCGGTAGCCGGCCAGTTGGCGGCCTTGGGCGACCAGGCGGTCGGAGGAGTCCCAGACCTCTACGTCCTCGTCGAGCCAGCCGTCGTCGATCAGGTGGCTGCGTACCACCACCCGCAGCCAGCCGGGGGCCGGCGCGGCGCGTAGCAGGGCCGTGAGCTCCACCGTGGGCACCCAGCCGAAGATGCCGAAGTCGAACGTCGTTGGGGGCAGCGCGTCCAGCGCGACCAGGAGGAACAGCGGGTCGGGCTCGGAGCCGTCGCGCGGCCGCACCCAGCCGCGGATCTCGCCCACCCCCCGTGGCCTGCCAGTTGCCCAGCCGACGGTGCCCGGGTCCAGCCGGATGTCGAGCCTGTCGTGCAGGTTCTGGCGGAACGGGTTGCCGGGGGTGTCGACGTCGACGCAGGCTTCCGGTGCCGGCAGGGTGGGCGCGGTGCCGCGCTGGAAGACGGGCGCGGAGGTGCCTGGTATCCGGCCGGTGGTGGTCAGGGTGGCCAGGATGGGCTCGCCGTCCTGGTGCAGGTCGACGGCGACGACCGCGGTGGAGCGCCCGGCGCGCAGCAGCGCGGGCTTGGCGGAGACGGGCGCGATCGCGGGGGAGCGCAGGAAGTGCGCGGTGATCGACAGGGGATGCTCCCGATCGGTCGCCTCGAGCGCGATCCGGGCAGCCAGCGCCATGAGATAGCCGCCGTGCGGGTGGCCGCCGATGTCCCAGCCCTCGGCGACGCCGGCCGTCCAGACGCCGGCGTCATCGACCTCGGCGGCGATCGCCTTCTCGAACTCGCCCACGCCCGGTCACGCTAGCCGCGTACCTACAGGAAACGGGCGATCCGTGGCGTCGGTCACCCGCGCGCGAGATGTGGCGGTCGACGGTGGCCGCGTCGGCGCTCGGCGGGCCGGCGCCCGGCGGGGCGGCGGGGTATCCGGAGATAACCTTCGTGCGTGGTGGACAACGGGCGAGACGGCCGGCCGGCGAGCACGAGGGGCGGTTCCGACGGGGCCGCGGGCGGCGGCGGGGACACCGCGAGGGACGACCTGTCGCGGGTGGAGAAGGCGCTCGCCGGGCGGTTCCCGCATCGGATGATCCCCGACCTGGAGCGGATGCGCGACCTCGTCGACCTGCTCGGCCATCCCGAGCGTTCGTTCCCGGTCGTTCACCTGACCGGCACGAACGGCAAGACGTCGACGGCTCGGATGATCGACGCGCTGCTGCGCGGGTTCGGGCTGCGGCCCGGCAGGTACACCTCGCCGCACCTGGAGAGCGTCACCGAGCGGATCAGCATCGACGGGCACCCGGCCAGCGCCGAGGTGTTCGCGCGGGCGTTCGACGACGTGCTGCCCTACGTCGAGCTCGTCGACGGCCGGCACGCCGAGCGGGTCACCTTCTTCGAGCTGCTGACCGCCATGGCCTTCTCGGCCTTCGCCGACGCCCCGGTGGACGTGGGCATCGTCGAGGTCGGGATGGGCGGCACCTGGGACGCGACCAACGTCGTCGACAGCGTCGTGCAGGTGGTGACGCCGATCGGCCTCGACCATCCCGAGCTCGGCTCCACCGTCGAGGAGGTCGCCGCGGAGAAGGCCGGCATCCTGCGGCCCGGCGGCCTCGCCGTGCTCGGCACGCAGCCGCTGGGCGCGGCCCGGGTGCTCGCCGAGCGCGCCGCCGAGCTGGGTACCCCGCTCGCCCGGGAGGGGCTGGAGTTCGGGGTGGCCCGGCGGCAGGTGGCCGTCGGCGGTCAGATGCTGGCGTTGCGCGGCCTCGGCGGCGTCTACGACGAGATCTTCCTGCCGCTGCACGGTGAGCACCAGGCGCACAACGCCGCGTGCGCGCTCGTCGCCGTCGAGGCGTTCCTCGGTGGCGGGGCCGAGCCGCTGGACGTCGAGGCCGTCCGGGGCGGGTTCGCGAGTGTCACGTCCCCGGGGCGGCTCGAGGTCGTCCGCCGCTCGCCGACCATCGTGCTCGACGGGGCCCACAACGTGGCCGGCGCGCAGTCGCTGGCCGAGGCGCTCACCGACGCGTTCGCGTTCGACCTCGTCGTCGGCGTGGTCGGCCTGCTCTCCGACAAGGACGCGCTCGGCATGCTGTCGGTGCTGGAGCCGGTGTTCAGCTCCATCGTGGTCACGCAGAGCGCGTCGCCGCGGGCGCGGCCGGTCGACGAGCTCGCCGCGGTCGCCGTCGAGATCTTCGGGACGGACCGGGTGGAGGTCGCGCCACGGCTCGACGACGCGATCGAGGCGGCGGTACGGCTGGTGGAGGAGGACGCCGACCTCGGTGGTGGCGGCGTCGTCGTGACCGGCTCGCTGACCACCGTGGGCGAGGCCCGTCACCTGCTGGCTCGGTGAGTCCTGTGGTCGCCCGCCGCGCGTCCCTCGCCGTCCGATGATCGTCGCTTTTCGACCACTGTGGTCGGACCCGATCCGTTAGGCGGACCAGGTCCGCGGTCGGCCTGCCGGCGGGATGGAGGTCATGTCGCCGGCGCCGCCCAAATGGACGGTCGTAGGGCCCTGTAGGTTGGGCCGAGAGCGCTAGGGCCCCGGCCCCGGCGTGGATCACAACGCGACCTGCCGCAACGCGATCGGCCACAACGCGACCGGCACGGTGCGTTACATCCGCTCTGTCAACGATGACGCGAAATGAGGAGTCCAGTGTCCGCCGAGCGCACCCTCGTCCTGGTCAAGCCCGACGGCGTCAGCCGCGGCCTCGTCGGGGAGATCATCAGCCGTCTCGAGGGTAAGGGCCTCAGCCTGGTTGCCCTGGAGCTGCGCACGCTGGAGAAGTCCGTCGCCGAGACGCACTACGGCGAGCACGCGACCAAGCCGTTCTTCGGCGAGCTGGTCGAGTTCATCACCTCCGGCCCGCTGGTCGCGCTGGTCGTGGAGGGCCCGCGCGCGATCGAGGGCACGCGCGGCCTGATGGGCGTCACCGACCCGGTGAAGGCCGTTCCCGGTTCCATCCGCGGCGACTACGCCCTGGAGATCGGCCAGAACCTCGTCCACGGTTCGGACTCGCCCGAGTCCGCCAAGCGGGAGATCGACCTGTTCTTCCCGGGCCTGACCTGACAGCCCGGGCCTGACCTGACGGCCCCGCCGGGAGCTCCTCTCCCGGCGAATCGCGCCAGGACGTCGTGAACCCCCCGACGCCTGGATGTCGGGTTCCCCGTGGTGCCTGGACGTCGGGGTCCCCGTGGATCCGATCCGCCCCGGCGGATCGGATCCACGGGGCTATGCCGAGCCCTCTAGGCGCTGACCCGCGCCTTCCCGATCGATCCACGGGGCTATACCGGGTTGTCTGGACGCTGACCCCCGTCTTCCGGGTCGCTCTTCCCGGGTGAGTCGGCGCCGTGGTCCGGCGTGGCGTCCCGCCGGGCGGCCGGGCGGTTTGCGAGGGTAGGACCGGGTGTCGGCGGGCGGACCCGCCGGCCGGTGGCGGTGAGTCCGGAGGTGGTCGCGATGGGCGGCGAGGGCCGGGCTGGGCGGCGATGACCTGTCGGCACCATGGGTGACACGTCCTCGCTGGGGGGCGGGCTGTCGGTGGCGCGGTCTAACCTTTCAGGTGTCGCCATGGGGCACGCCGGACGCCCTGAATCGTCCCACGCGAGGCCCACCCGTCTACCGTAGAAAAGTAAATGCAGCTCCAATCCCGTGGTACCGGCGTCCCCCGGGCAAGCCGCGGCCAGCACGGTCAAGTAGAAGCCTGTATTACCGAAGTGAGTGATACCAAGCTAGAGCAGCATCCCGAAGTCCAAGAGCCTAAGAACCTTGATCTGTTCGAGGGCGGGCCGGCGGGCCCGGCGAGCCCGGGCTGAGCACGGTGGCGCCCAGGACCGCATCTCCGGGAGGGTCGGCCCGACGATGTCCAGTTCTTTGTCATTCCTCGGTCGTGACATGGCGGTCGACCTTGGCACCGCCAACACGCTCGTCTACGTACGCGGGCGTGGGATCGTGCTCAACGAGCCGAGCGTCGTCGCGATCAACACCACCACCACGGGCATCCTCGCGGTCGGCACCGACGCCAAGCGCATGATCGGTCGGACGCCGGGCAACGTCGTCGCGGTCCGCCCGCTCAAGGACGGCGTGATCGCGGACTTCGAGACCACCGAGCGGATGCTGCGCTACTTCATCCAGAAGGTTCACCGCCGCCGGCACTTCGCCAAGCCCCGGCTTGTCGTCTGCGTGCCGAGTGGGATCACCGGCGTCGAGCAGCGGGCCGTCAAGGACGCCGGCTACGAGGCGGGTGCCCGCCGGGTCTACATCATCGAGGAGCCGATGGCCGCCGCCATCGGCGCGGGCCTGCCCGTGCACGAGCCGACCGGCAACATGGTCGTCGACATCGGCGGCGGCACCACCGAGGTCGCGGTGATCTCGCTCGGCGGCATCGTGACCAGCCAGTCCATCCGGATCGCGGGCGACGAGCTGGACACGGCGATCATCTCCTACGTGAAGAAGGAGTACTCGCTGATGCTCGGCGAGCGGACCGCCGAGGAGATCAAGATGGCGATCGGCTCCGCGTACAAGGTGCCGGACGAGCCAAGCGCCGAGATCCGTGGTCGCGACCTCGTAACCGGCCTGCCGAAGACGATCGTGGTCACCGCCGAGGAGATCCGCAAGGCCATCGAGGAGCCGGTGAACGCGGTCATCGACGCCGTGAAGGTCACGCTGGACCGCTGCCCGCCCGAGCTCGCTGGCGACGTCATGGACCGCGGCATCGTGCTGACCGGCGGCGGCGCCCTGCTGCGCGGCCTCGACGAGCGGCTGCGCAACGAGACCGGCATGCCGATCCACATCGCCGACAATCCACTGCACTCCGTCGCCATGGGCTCCGGCAAATGCGTCGAGGAGTTCGAAGCCCTGCAGCAGGTCCTCATCTCCGAACCGCGTCGGCGGTGAGCAGGCGGGTTGGGGTGGACTCTGCTCGCCGCCCTCGGGGCGGCTTCGCCGAGGCCTGCTCACCAATATTGCTCCGGGGGGCGACCCCCGGACCCCCGATGTCGGGCTTCGCTCGACCTTAGGGGTCGTTGCGGTCAGGGGGTCGCGGTCAGGAGGGCTGGATCGTATTACTCCGAGGCGACCTCCGGGCCCTCGATGTCGGGCTTCGCGTGACCTTGGGGGGTCGTCCCTTCAGGGTCGCAGCGACCAGGGCCGAGCCGTGGGCGGGGTGACGTCGTTTTGTGTGACCGCGCCCGGTTGACGGAACAATTGGGCGCTGGTCGAACAACGTTTCGGAAAATCGCCGGGCGTGGGAACCCGGGGGTGGACTGGTTCGTCCGTGCCGGCAGGCGTTAAGCACCGCCGGGCGGGTCGCGAGCTGGCGCCGAGCCGCCCTGCGGGGCACGGGAATGTCGGGTCGGGCGATGTCCGGAATGGCGGCGTCGGGCTGGGACGGTGAGGAGATGTCGTGGGACGTGACCTGAAGCGTTCCCGGCTCGTCGTCGCGGTCCTGCTCGTCATCACCTTCGCGCTGATCACGATCGACTATCGGACGGGCGAGAGCTCCGGCGGGGCGCGCGGCGTCGTGCACACGGTCGTCGGCGGCGTCGAGAGCGGCGTGACCACGGTCGTGCGGCCGATCGGGCGGACGGCCTCCTCGCTGTTCCACCCGAACCGCTACCACGACCGTGCCGACGAGCTGGCCAAGGAGAACGCCGACCTGCGCCGCCAGCTCGCCGACGGGGACGAGGTCGCCCGGCAGGCGTCCGAGCTGTCCGCGCTGCGGCTGCTCGCGGACAAGGGCCAGTACACGATCGTCCCGGCCCGGGTGATCGCCGTCGGAGACGTCAGCGGCACCGACTGGACGGTCACCGTCAACGCGGGCAAGGCGGACGGCCTGGCCGTGGACAAGATCGTGGTCAACTCCAAGGGCCTGGTCGGCACGGTCGTCTCGCTGACCGACCACACCGCCGTCGTCCGGCTCTTCTGCGACCCGCGCAGCCGGATCGGCGCGAGGCTGGAGGGCACCCAGCTGCTCGGCTCCGTCGCCGGCGGGTCCGGTCCGAACAAGCTCGTCTTCACGCTGTACGACGCCTCGTACCGGGTGCGGCCCGGCGAGCGCCTCGTCACCTTCGGGAGCCTCGACTACGTCGCCGGCGTGCCGATTGGCGAGGTCACCAAGGTCACCGACGCGGACGGGCTGTCTAGGACGGCCGAAGTGAAGCCGTACGTCTCCGTCGGCACACTCGACCTGGTCGGCATCGTCGTCGGCAAGCCGCCCACCGACCCGGGCGACCGGGTGCTGCCGCCACGCACCGCGCCGGCAGGGGGAGGTGACTCGACCGGATGAGCGTCCAGCTGTTCGAGCCGGACCGCGAGGGCGAGGTCCACGCGCTGACGCTCGCCGCGCTCGCGGTGATACTCCTGGCTGCCGCGATCGCGCAGGTGAGCGTGGTGACGCGGCTGCCGCTGCCGGGCGGTCATCCGGACCTGGTGCTGATGCTGCTCGGCACCGCGGCGCTCCTGGAGGGGCCGGTCACCGGGGCGGTGCTCGGCTTCGTCGTCGGCCTGTTCGGCGATCTGATGTCCACCCATGTTCTCGGCCGGTCGGCGCTGGTGTGCTGCCTGCTCGGCTACCTCGTGGGCCTGCTCGCCGAGGCGACCGAGCGGTCGGTCGCGATCGCGCTGCTGGTCGTGTCCGGCGCGGTCGCCGGCGGGACGCTCGCGAACGTGGCCGTCGCCGGGCTGCTCAGCGACAACGCCGCCGGCACTCCCGGTCAGGCGTTCCTGCGCGCGGTGGTGGGGGCGCTGTACGCGGCGCTCCTGACCCCGTTCCTGTTCCCGGCCATGGCGGCGGGTGTGCGCCGGACCAGGCGGACGCGGTGGGTGAGGCGGCCGTGAGGGGCGGGGCGGCCGTGCGGGGCGGGGGGCGGCCGTGAACGACGGGATGCGCGTCCGCATCATCATCCTGCGGGTGCTCGCGGTGTCGCTGCTGGTGACGCTCGGCGCGCGGCTGTGGACGCTGCAGATCCTCGACGGCGACCACTACCGCAAGGTCGCCGAGACCAACCGGGTCCGGGAGGTCGTCACCCCGGCGCCCCGGGGCATGATCCTCGACGACCAGGGCGAGCAGCTGGTGCGCAACCGCAGCTCGCTGGTCATCTCGGTGAACCGCTCGACCACCGACCGGCAGGTCGACGGCGGCAAGGCGGTCTTCGCCGCGCTGTCGTCGGTGATCGGCATGTCCGTCGACGACATCGGGAAGAAGATCCGGTTCTGCGGGCCGAAGATCCCCCAGCCGTGCTGGAACGGCTCGCCCTACCAGCCGGTACCGATCGCCAAGGACGTGAGCCCCGCCCAGGCACTCGCGATCATCGAGCATCCCGAGCGGTTCCCCGGCATCACCGCCGACCTGCAGGCGGTCCGCGAGTACCCGTTCGGCTCACTCGCCGCTCACGAGCTCGGCTACCTCGCGCCCGTCAGCCAGGACCAGCTCGACCGGCAGGACGCCGACCTGAAGAAGCAGGGCAAGGACGCCGAGGCGACGCCAGGCGCGTACCACCTCAACAGCCTGGTCGGCGTGGCGGGGCTGGAGTCCGTCTACGACTCCGAGCTGCGCGGCGTCGACGGTGTGGAGGGGCTGGAGGTCGACCGGTTCGGCCGGGTCTCGGGCACCGCGTCGAACACCGCGCCCGTCCCCGGCGACCACGTCGTGCTCAACCTGGACCGCGGCGTGCAGGCCGCCGCCGAGGAGGCGCTGCGCTCGACCCTGGACAAGCTGCCGGGCGGGCAGCAGGCCCGGACGGCCTCCGCGGTGGTGCTGGACGTCAAGACCGGCGGTGTCGTGGCCCTGGTCAGCCTGCCGACGTTCGACCCGTCGGTGTTCGTCGGCGGGGTCTCCCAGCAGGACTACGCGGCCCTGTCCGACCCGGCCAACGGCATCCCGCTGCTGTCCCGGGCCTACCAGGGCTCCGGCGCCGTCGGGTCGACCTTCAAACCGGTGTCGACCTCGGTCGCGATGGCCAAGCTCGGCGCCAAGCCGAACCAGAACTTCGACTGCGCGCCGACGCTGCAGATCGGTGGCCAGACCTTCCACAACTTCGAGGGGTCGTCCGCGGGCCCGATCACCCTGCACCGGGCGCTGGTGATCTCCTGCGACGTGATCTTCGACAAGTTCGCCTACGACGAGTGGCTGCGCGACGGCGGGCTGCGCAACGGCAAGGGGCCGTACCCGCCGCCGGCGGAGAACTTCGTGAAGATGGCCGAGGCGATGGGCTTCGGCTCGCGCTCTGGCATCGACCTGCCGGGCGAGACTACGGGCAGCATCGTCGACCGGGACCAGGCGAAGGCCATCTGGGAGGAGCTGAAGGGCTCCTACTGCGAGCGGGCGAAGAACGGCTACCCGGATGTCAAGGACCCGGCGACGGCCAAGCGCTACCAGCAGTACGCCGCCGAGGCCTGCGCCGACGGCTATCTGTACAACGCCGGCGCGGCCGCGCAGTTCTCCATCGGCCAGGGCCAGTACCTGTCGATCAGCCCGCTGCAGCTGGCCGCGGCCTACGCGGCGATCGCCAACGGCGGGACGCTCTACGAGCCCCAGGTCGCCAAGGCCGTCGTCTCGCCGGACGGGAAGGTCGTCAAGCGGTTCGAGCCGGTGGTCAAGGGCAAGCTGCCGGTCCCGCCGGAGGTGCTGGCCTACATCCGCGACTCGCTGCACGGCGTGACCACCGAGGGCGGCGGCACGGCCACCGGCGTCTTCGCCGACTGGCCGAACAACGTCATCCCGGTCGGCGGCAAGACCGGCACCGCCGAGGTCGAGGGCCACGGCGACACGTCCTGGTTCGCCTCGTTCGCGCCGGTGAACGACCCGCGCTACGCCATCGTCGTCGACATTCCCGACTCCGGCACCGGCGCCACCTACGCGGCGCCGGCGGCGAAGGCGATCTACCAGGCGATCTTCGGTGTCGGCCGCCCGGCGGAGCTGCCCGGCGGCCTGCCGCCCGCGGACCTGCCGGCCGTGGGACGGGACGCGACGCTCGCGCCCGCCCCTGCGGACGCGACGGGTGGGGCAGCGGTGACTCCGGGACCAGCCGCGCTGGCCCCGCCGTCCGACGGCACCGGTCTTCCGTCCGGCGGGGGCGGGGCGCTCGTGGCGCCGACGGTCCTCGCCCCCGTGCCGTCGGTGAGCCCGGGCCCGTCCGGAAGGTCCGCCAGCCCCTCCGCCGGGCCGCGAGCGCCACCCGCGGGCACCGCCGGCTAGCCGGCGACCGTCCACGACGGCGCGAGGAGGACAGGTAGGCACTGGGCGACGGCGCGGAAACCGAGCCCACGAGCGACGCAAAGCGGCCCTCCCTCGGCGCCTAGCTGAGTTCGTACCGTTCATGCGCCACGCGACCGCGCTGGCCCGGAGGCGCGCCTCCGCGGAGGCCCGGCCCACGAGCGAAGCGAAGTGCCCCACAAACAGAGGCTGTTCGTGGGTTGGTGACGTTCAGCGGTGGGTGACCGTGCGGCGCGGAGGCGCGCCTCCGCGGAGGCCCGGCCCACGAGCGAAGCGAGGTGGGCCGGGCCGCAGCGAGGTCGCCGGAGCGCCCGTGAGCGGAGGAGGACGGCGCGCGGAGGTCCCTTCCCGCCGCGAAGCAAGGGAAGGGGCCGGAGCGCGCCGCCCGGACGGAGCGAACAGGAGGCACAGTGGACGAGCTGGGATCGACCGCGCTGCGGTCGTCACCGGTCGCGCTGCGCGGCCGGATCGGGCAGCTGCGCGACCGCGCCTCCGGTCGGCACTCGCCGCTGCGCCGGCTCGACTGGGTGCTGATGGGCGCCGTCCTGGCGCTGTCCGTGCTCGGCGCGCTGCTCGTCTGGTCCGCGACCAAGCAGCGGCTCGCGGACGCGGGCGCCGACCCGAACGTCTTCCTCAAGCGCCACCTGCTGAACCTGGCGATCGGCCTCGTGCTCGCGACCGGGGCGATGTTGCTCGACTACCGGCTGTTGCGGGCCTACGCGCCGTTCGTCTACCTGGGCTCGCTGCTGGGCCTGGTCGCGGTGCTCCTCGTCGGCAGCACGATCAACGGCGCGCACTCGTGGATCGTGCTGCCGGCCGGCTTCCAGCTGCAGCCGTCTGAGTTCGCCAAGGTCGCGCTGATCGTCGGCGTGGCGATGATCCTCGGCGAGAAGCGCGACAGCCGCGAGGGGGTGCGCTCGACCCACCCCGGTGACGTCGACGTCCTCGTCGTCCTCGCGCTCGCGCTGGTGCCCATCGGCCTGATCATGCTGCAGCCGGACTTCGGCACCGTCATGGTGCTGGTCTTCGTGATCCTCGGCATGCTGGCCGTCAGCGGCGCGCCGCGGCGCTGGGTGCTCGGGCTGCTGCTCGGCGGCGTGCTGTTCGGCGCGGCGATCCTGCAGTTCCACCTGCTCAAGCCCTACCAGGAGGCCCGGCTCACCTCGTTCGTCTCGGCCGACGCCGCCACCAACTCGACCACCGGCTACAACGTCGACCAGGCCAAGACGGCGATCGCCAACGGCGGGATTTATGGCCGTGGCCTGCTGCACGGCCAGCAGACCCAGGGGCAGTTCGTCCCCGAGCAGCAGACCGACTTCGTGTTCACCGTCGCCGGCGAGGAGCTTGGCTTCCTCGGCGCGGGCGGGATCCTGGTCGCGCTCGGCGTGGTGCTGTGGCGGGCGCTGTCGATCGCCAGCGCCTCCGACGACTCCTTCGGCGCGCTGGTCGGCACCGGGGTGGTGTGCTGGTTCGCGTTCCAGGCGTTCGTCAACGTCGGGATGACCCTGGGCATCATGCCGGTCACGGGCCTGCCCCTGCCGTTCGTCTCGTACGGTGGCTCGGCCATGTTCGCGAACATGCTGGCAGTGGGCCTGTTGCAGAACGTCCGACTCCGGTCGCGCACGGACCCGTATGCCCTCTGAGGACTGGGTAGGCTGGCACCCATGGCCGGACAGTCGCTGTTCCCCCGCCTGGAGCCGCTGCTGCCCAGGGTCCGCAAGCCCGTGCAGTACGTCGGCGGTGAGGGGAACTCCACCGTCAAGCCCTGGGAGTCCGCCGCCGTCCGCTGGTGCCTGATGTACCCGGACGCCTACGAGGTCGGCCTGCCCAACCAGGGCCTGCAGATCCTCTACGAGGTCCTCAACGAGCAGCCGGACGTGCTCGCCGAGCGCGCCTACGCGGTGCTGCCGGACCTGGAGGCGCTGCTTCGCGAGCACGACGTGCCCCAGTTCACCGTCGACGCCCACCGCCCGGTCGGCGACTTCGACGTCCTCGGCGTCAGCTTCGCCAGCGAGCACGGCTACACCAACCTGCTGACCGCGCTCGACCTCGCCGGCATCCCGCTGCACGCCGCCGACCGCGGCGACGGGCACCCGCTGGTGATCGCGGGCGGGCACTCGGCGTTCAACCCGGAGCCCGTCGCCGACTTCGTCGACGCCGTCGTCCTCGGCGACGGCGAACAGGCCGTCCTCGACATCACCGACGTGGTCCGCGCGTTCAAGGCCGCGGGCTCGCCCGGCGGCCGCACGGAGCTGCTCGCCCGCCTTGCGCGGCGTCGCCTCGTGTACGTGCCGGCGTTCTTCGACGTCACCTACGGCAGCGACGGCGCGATCGCCGCCGTCACCCCCAACCGCGACGACGTGCCCGCTCGCCCGGCCAAGCACACGCTGTCCGACCTGGACTCCTGGCCGTACCCGAAGACGCCGCTGGTGCCGCTCGCGGAGACCGTGCACGAGCGGATGAGCGTGGAGATCTTCCGCGGCTGCACCCGTGGCTGCCGGTTCTGCCAGGCCGGAATGATCACCAGGCCGGTTCGCGAGCGCTCGATCGACACGATCGGCGCGATGATCGACGCCGGCCTGTCGGCATCCGGATTCTCCGAGGTGGGGCTGCTGTCGCTGTCGAGCGCCGACCACAGCGAGATCGGCGAGCTCGCGACCCAACTCGCCGACCGCTACGAGGGCACGAACACGTCGTTGTCGCTGCCGTCGACCCGGGTCGACGCGTTCAACGTCACTCTGGCCAACGAGTTCTCCCGCAACGGCCGTCGCAGCGGCCTCACCTTCGCTCCCGAGGGCGGTTCGGAGCGTCTTCGCAAGGTCATCAACAAGATGGTCAGCGAGGAGGACCTGATCCGCACCGTCAGCACCGCGTACGCGCAGGGCTGGCGACAGGTGAAGCTCTACTTCATGTGCGGCCTGCCGACGGAGACCGACGAGGACGTGCTCGGCATCGCGAAGCTCGCCCGCGAGGTGATCAAGGCTGGTCGCAAGGCCAGTGGGCACCGTGACATCCGCTGCACGGTCTCCATCGGCGGGTTCGTGCCCAAGCCACACACCCCGTTCCAGTGGGTCGGGCAGGCGCCCTGGGAGGTCACCGACCAACGGCTCAAGCTGCTGCGGGACACCGTCCGGGCCGACCGGGAGATCTCCCGTGCCGTCGGGTTCCGCTATCACGACGGCCGGCCGGGGATCGTCGAGGGCCTGCTCTCGCGTGGCGACCGCCGGGTGGGCCGGGTGATCGAACGGGTGTGGCGCGAGGGCGGGCGCTTCGACGGCTGGAGCGAGCACTTCTCCTTCGAGCGCTGGCAGCGCGCAGCGGCCGCCGAGCTCGAGCCGCTGGGCGTCTCGCTGGACTGGTTCACCACCCGGGAGCGCCCCGAACGCGAGGTGCTGCCCTGGGACCACCTCGACGCGGGCCTCGACCGCGACTGGCTGTGGTCGGACTGGCAGGACGCGCTGCGCGGCGCGGTCGAGATCGACGACTGCCGCTGGACACCTTGCTACGACTGCGGCGTCTGCCCGACGACGGGCTCACAGATCGAGATCGGACCGACGCGCCGCACGCTGCTGCCGCTGACCCCGGTGCCGCCGCTGCCCGCGCGCGCGCCGGCCGGGGCCCCGGCCGCGATGGTGCCGGCGACGGGGCAGGAGAAGGCCCGTGCCGCCGCGGCGCCCTGACGGCCCGCCGCCGCCACCGCCGGTCGCGCGGGTGCGGCTGCGGTTCGCCAAGCGGGGCCGGCTGCGGTTCCTCTCCCAGCTCGACATCGCGCGCAGCTTCGAGCGTGGGCTGCGCCGCGCGCGCGTGCCCATGGCCTTCTCGGCCGGCTTCAGCCCGCATCCGAGGGTCTCGTGGATCAACGGGGTGCCCACCGGGGCGGCCAGCGAGGCCGAGTACGTCGAGCTCGCGCTCGTCGAGGACGTCGACCCGGAGGCGCTGCGGGTCGCCTTGGACGCGGCCCTGCCGCCTGGGCTCGACCTGCTCGCCTGCGTGCCGGCGGAGGGTGGTCCACTGGCAGACCGGATCGAGGCGTCCCGCTGGAGCGTGCGCCTGCCGGGCGTGCCGGCGGACGACGTCGCCCGGGCGCTGGACGCGCTGCTGGCTCGGGAAAGTCTCGAGGTCGAGCGCAAAACCAAGTCTGGCCGCGGCCTCGTCGACGTGCGGCGAGCGGTGATCTGCGGCGTTTGCCGTGCGGAGACGCGCGACTGTGCGATACTGGATGTGGTCGTGCGGCATACGACGCCCGCTGTGCGACCAGACGACGTGCTGACTGCCCTCGGAGTGGTCGCCGTTCCGCCGCTGACGTTCCCGGTTCCGCCGGAGCCAACCAGGCTCGAGCAGGGACTGGTCTGTGTGGGCGGGACGCTGACGGACCCGTTGGTCGCCCCTACCGGGGTGCCGAACCATAGCGAGACGGGCCGGTTGGCGGGTCGACTCACAGCTTGACGCCAGGGCGTCGCAGGATTACGGCGGTTTGTCCGCCGGACGAGACAGTGGCTTCTGCGCGGCCGCGACTGCCCTGAGGCAGCGCGCCCGGGAGCCCGGAGGCTTCATATCCCGTGCCCGACGACACTCAGATTCCCAGCGACGACAACCAGACAGCGACGACGGCGGAACAGCCCGCCCTCTCGCCTCGACGCCGTCGCGCGGCCGGCCGACCAGCCGGTCCTCCCAGCGAGCCATCCGTCGAGCTGCCCTTCGAGCAGCCTGCCGACGGCCTGGAGCCACCCACCGCCAGTGGGGCCCCGGTCGACCTGGACTCGACCGACACGCCGGCCGTACTGGCCACGACCGACCCGGAACCCGTGACCGACATGGAATCCGCGGACGAGGACGAACTCGACCCGGCGGCCGGGGCGGTCGTACCCGCCCCGGCCGGTGAGGCCGAGCCGCCGGCGCCCGCGAGCGAGCCCACCGAGGCCGTGGCGGAAACCAGCACGACGCAGGTCGATGTCGCGCCGGTCGCCGTCGCCCCGGTCGATACGCCGCCGGTCGACTCCGACCCGGCGGTCCAGGAGGCACCAGCCAAGGCACCCGGCCGGTCGCGCGCACGCCGCGCGGTCCGGGCCGTGCTCACGCCCGTCGCGCCGCTTCCCGAGTCGGAGATCACCGCTCCCGTCGCCGCGGCGCCGGCTGAGCCGTCGACGGCCGAGGCCGGCGCGCCGGCTGCCGGCGAGGCGACCGGCGAGGTCGAGCCCACCCCGGTCGAGGCGCCGGTACGGCGCCGAAGCCGGGCCGCCCGTCGCGGCGCGTCCACGCCGGCCGAACCGTCCGCCGAGACGGCACAGGCGCCAACGGCCGGGACGCCCACCGGGGCCGTTCCTCCCGCCGTGGGCGAGCCGACCGCGGCCGTGGCCCAGCCCGTCGAGACGCCGGAGATCTCCGAGCCGGCGGCCGAGGTGCCCGCCGAGGCCGAGCCGGCCGCCCCGGCGGCCAGGACGCGTCGTCGCGCCGCCAGCCGGCGCACCCGCGCCACCGAGGAGCCCGCGGCCGGCGAGGTGGCCGAGGCTGAGCCGTCGGCCCAGACCGATGTACCCGCCACGCAGGCACCTGCCGCGGAGGCACCCGCGGCGGAGGCACCCGCCGTCGAGACACCGACCGCCGAGGCACCGGCACGGACGGGCGGAGGCGGCCGGTCGGCCGCTCCGCGGTGGAGTGCCGGGTCGACCTTCTCGGCGGGATTCGACACCCAGGAGTCCACGCCGCGCGTGGCCCGCCGCCCGGTGACCGCGGTGACCTTCCAGGCACCCGACCTGGCCGCCCACGAGCCGCCGGCCCCCCGTGGCCGCGAACGCGACCGTGATCGCGACCGGGATCGTGACCGTCCCCGCGACGGGGAGCAGCGCCCTGACCGGGCGGCGCCGGAGGTGGCCGTCCGGGAGACCGAGGAGGCCACGGAGGCCGGCGACGAGCTCGTCGAGCTTGCCGTGCTCGAGACCGGGGAGACCCAGGAGCCCGAGGCCGCCGACGCTGAGGCGGGCCTGGAGGACGCCGACCTGGCCGGCACCCGCCGCCGCCGGCGCGGCCGGCGTGGCCGGGGCCGGGCGCGTGGCGACGAGGACGGCTTCGACACCACCGAGGCGGCCACCGCCGAGGCCGGTGAGGGCGACGCGGGGCAGCCCGCCGCCGAGGACGACGACGAGGCCGAGGACGACGAGGCCGACGAGCAGCTCGCCGCCGACACGGGCGACGAGGACGAGGACGACGACGGGCGGCCCGGCTCACGCCGCCGTCGGCGCCGGCGGCGCCGGGCCTCACCCGGCGGGGAGGAGACCTCGTCGTCTCCGGACGACCCGCCGAACACGGTCGTCCACGTCCGTGAGACGCGCCGCGACGACGACCTCGTCCGCGGGGTCAGCGGGTCGACCAGGCTCGAGGCGAAGCGGCAGCGGCGCCGGGAGGGCCGTGACATCGGCCGGCGCCGACCGCCGATCGTCACCGAGTCGGAGTTCCTCGCCCGTCGTGAGTCGGTCGAGCGCCGGATGCTCGTGCGCAACGCCGGCGACCGCACCCAGATCGCCGTGCTCGAGGACGGCGTCCTCGTCGAGCACTTCGTCACCAGGGCCAGCTCCGCCTCGTACGCGGGCAACGTCTACCTCGGCCGGGTGCAGAACGTGCTGGCCAGCATGGAGGCGGCGTTCGTCGACATCGGCAAGGGCCGCAACGCCGTCCTCTACGCCGGCGAGGTGAACTACGACGCCTCGGGGCTGGAGGGCCGGCCGCGCAAGATCGAGCAGGCGCTCAAGCCGGGCCAGTCCGTGCTCGTCCAGGTCTCCAAGGACCCGATCGGGCACAAGGGCGCTCGGCTGACCAGCCAGATCAGCCTGCCGGGCCGCTACCTGGTCTACGTGCCGGACGGGCAGAGCGCCGGTATCAGCCGCAAACTGCCGGACACCGAGCGGTCCCGTCTCAAGAGCATCCTCAAGAAGATCACCCCCGAGGACGGCGGCGTGATCGTGCGGACGGCCGCCGAGGGCGCGAGCGAGCAGGAGCTCGAGCGGGACATCGAACGCCTCGCGGCCCAGTGGGAGGACATCGCCCGCAAGGCGCAGAAGGCCAGTGCCCCGGCGCTGCTGTACGGCGAGCCGGACCTGGTCGTCCGGGTGATCCGCGACATCTTCAACGAGGACTTCACCGAGCTGCTGGTGCAGGGCTCGGGCGAGGCCGAGACCATCGAGAACTACGTCGACATGGTCGCGCCGGACCTGCGTCCCCGGGTCCGCCGGCACGTCGGGACGATCGACCTGTTCACCGAGTACCGCGTCGACGAGCAGCTGGCCAAGGCACTGGACCGCAAGGTGTGGCTGCCCTCCGGTGGCTCGCTGGTGATCGACCGGACCGAGGCCATGACGGTCGTCGACGTCAACACCGGCAAGTTCACCGGCAAGGGCGGCAACCTCGAGGAGACCGTCACCAAGAACAACCTCGAGGCCGCGGAGGAGATCGTCCGTCAGTTGCGGCTGCGCGACATCGGCGGGATCATCGTCATCGACTTCATCGACATGGTCCTGGAGAGCAACCGCGAGCTGGTGCTGCGCCGGCTCACCGAGTGCCTCGGCCGGGACCGCACTCGCCACCAGGTCGCCGAGGTGACCAGCCTCGGCCTGGTCCAGATGACCCGCAAGCGGGTCGGCCAGGGCCTGCTGGAGGCGTACAGCGAACCCTGCGCGCACTGCAACGGGCGTGGTGTGCTCATCCACCTGGACGGCCACCAGACGCCGCCGCCCACGCCCATCCCGGTGCCCCCGCTCCGGCGCGCCGGCCGGCGCGGCGCCATCCCCGCGCTCGCGGCCGCGACCCTCGGGGACGGCGAGCAGCCAGGCGTGGCTGAGAGCGACCTGGAGATCCCCGAGGCCGCTGGTCTCCCCGACGGCCACAGCGGGGTCGCCGGGCCAGGCGAGGCCGCGGTCGAGACCACGGGAGGCGCCGAGGCCGGCGCCTCGCGGGAAGGCGGCCGCCGGTCCCGGCGGGCCCGCCGGGCGACGAGCCAGGTCATCTCCGCGGACGTGGTCCCACCGGCGCCGACGGCCGCCCAGCAGGCGGAGCCGAAGCCGGCCCAGAGCACGTCGGCCCAGCCGGTGCCGGCCGCGGCCGGCACCGGCTGGCCGGTCGCCATCGCGACCGGCGACGACCAGGCCCGCCAGGCATCCGTCGGTGAACCGGCTGGCACCGGCTGGCCGGTGAACGGCGCGGCGGCCTACCCCCAGGGCCACCAGAACGGCGGCGCGCCCACCGGCGCCACCGAGGATGCGGAGCACGCCGCGCCGGGGGGGCCGACCGTGTTCGCCAACTCGGCCGATCCGGACAGCGCCTCCGTCGACGCGGGCTCGGCGGGCGGCCGTGGCCGTCGGCCGCGGCGGGCATCCCGCCCGGTGGCGAAGCCGACGGAGTCCGTGGAGGCCAGCGCCTCCGCCGAGTAGGGCCAGCGTTCAGCGCCAGTCAACCGACTGGCGCTGAACGGGACTAGGCGGCGTGGCGGGGGTGGCCGGTGGGGATCGGTGCGTCCGGCCGCGCCGGCCGCTGGCGGATGAGCGGCTCGTCGTGGCCGGCGGCAGCGCGGGTGTCCCGAGCATCGCCGGCCGTCCCGTCCGGAGGCGTCCGGTCACGGTCGTGGCCGGCGAGCGCGCAGCGGCCGGCTTCGACGAGCAACTGGTCCAGGGCCACCCGTGAACGGCGCAGCGCGCCGTCCACCGCGTCCCTGGCCTTGTCGTGGTCGCCGAGCTGCAGCGCGTAGGTCGCGACGACGAGCGTCTGCACCAGATCGTCCTGGTCACCCAGGCGCGCGGCCGCCTCGTTGCGACGCGCGGCGGCGGTCGCCGCCGCCAGGCGCACCGTCAGCGCCCGTCCGTGCAGCGTCGCCCAGCAGGCCACCGGCACCGCCAGGAGAGCGACCAGCGCGACTGCGCCGGCCACCCAGGTCGCCGTCTCCCACTCCATCTCGGTCATCCCCCGGCCGCCCTTCCCGCCCCCGCCGGACGTCTCCGTCGCCGAAACCATCGTTCCTCGGCGGCCGGGGTGGTGACCATGACACGTCCGGATCACCCGCCCGTGATCCCGCCCTAGGCACGGGGCCACCCGCCCGCGCCGGCCTCGTGTACCCATCCGGACTGGCTACCAGCGGAGAGCGGCCGGTATTGAGGCGGTACCGAGCCTGATGTTGGGCGGACGCCGCGCGCCGGCCGGGACGCCGCGCGGGCAACCGGCGTGGATGAGGCGGTGCCGGTCAGCACCTTTCGCCATTGGGCCTGTAGGGTGGAGCGACACGGGGTAGGTTTGGTGCCCACTCCGGACGGGCTTTGGCCAGCTCAACAAGATCGACTGAGCGTCGCGCGGGCCCCCAGGGTGACTCCGTTTGGGAGATCCGGGGTGGTTGCGCGACCGGTGTGGCCGGAGCGCACGGGCACTGGGCACCTGAGGAGATGAGCTCGCGCGGCGGCTTTCGAGGTGCGCGTGGGCCCCAGGAGCAGGGAGAACTGGTGTACGCGGTCGTTGCCAGCGGCGGCAAGCAGCACAGGGTCGCCGTCGGCGATGTGGTTGACGTCGAGCTTCTCCCCGGTGAGCCGGGCGTGGCCGTGAACCTTCCGGCGCTGCTGCTCATCGACGGTGAGTCGGTCACCACCGACAAGGACGCGCTCGCGTCCGTCGCGGTGACCGCCGAGGTCGTCGGCGTCGTCAAGGGTCCGAAGATCCGGATCCACAAGTTCAAGAACAAGACCGGTTACCACAAGCGGCAGGGTCATCGCCAGAAGTTCACCCGGCTGAAGGTCACCGGCATCGAGACCAAAGAGGCCTGATCGAGATGGCGCACAAGAAGGGCGCGAGCTCCTCGCGCAACGGTCGTGACTCCAACGCCCAGCGGCTGGGCGTGAAGCGGTTCGGTGGCCAGTACGTGAAGGCCGGCGAGATCCTCGTCCGCCAGCGCGGCACCCACTTCCACCCGGGCGCGCTCGTCGGTCGGGGCAAGGACGACACGCTGTTCGCCCTGGCCGAGGGCCACGTCCAGTTCGGCACTCGCCGCGGTCGCCGCGTCATCAACATCGTCGCCCTGGAGACAGCCGCCGCGGCCTGACGCGGGCTGACCTGGTCGGGTCACCCTTGTCGCCGACCTTCGGTCGGCTTCCCGGGTGACCAGATCAGGATGTCTGCTCCGGGGGGCGACCCCCGGACCCCCGATGTCGGGCTTCGCCCGACTTACCAGGGTCGTGGCGCGGGTTTACGCAGAAGCCGCGCCGGGCTGGCCAGATGCCCGGCGCGGCCTTCGGCATGTTCGCGGTTCACGAGAACACCGCGGGCGCGATGACACTCAGGCAACATCTGTAGGTAGCGCGTATTCCGTAGGTAGCGCGAAGCGATCGAAAGGCTCGGGACAGTGCCCACGTTCGTCGACCGGGTGATTCTGCACGCCGGTGCCGGGGACGGCGGGCATGGCTGCGCGTCGATCCACCGAGAGAAGTACAAGCCGCTCGGCGGTCCCGACGGCGGCAACGGCGGCCGGGGCGGCGACGTCAGGCTGGTCGTCGACGCCAGCGTGACGACTCTGCTCGACTTCCACTTCCACCCGCACCGCCGCGCCACCAGCGGCCGGCCGGGGCAGGGTTCGAACAAGAGCGGCGCCGACGGCGAGGACCTCGTGCTCCCCGTCCCCGACGGCACCGTCGTGCTCACCCCGGACGGCGAGGAGATCGTCGACCTGGTCGGCGCCGGCAGTGTGTACGTGCTGGCCCACGGCGGGCGCGGCGGGCGAGGCAACGCGGCGCTCGCGTCCGCCCGGCGCAAGGCCCCGGGGTTCGCGGAGCTGGGCGAGCCGGGTGAGAGCCTCGACGCCGTCCTGGAGCTGAAGTCGGTAGCCGACGTCGCGCTCGTCGGTTACCCGAGCGCCGGCAAGTCGTCGCTGGTCTCGGTGCTGAGCGCCGCCAAGCCGAAGATCGCCGACTATCCGTTCACGACGCTGGTGCCGAACCTCGGCGTCGCCCAGGCGGGCGACCTGCCGCCCTACACCGTCGCGGACGTACCCGGCCTGATCCCAGGCGCTAGCCAGGGTCGCGGGCTGGGGCTGGAGTTCCTCCGCCACATCGAGCGCTGCTCGGTGATCGTGCACGTCCTGGACTGCGCGACGCTGGAGTCCGACCGCGACCCACTCTCCGACCTCGACGTGATCGAGGCGGAACTGGCCTCCTACTCGGCCGATCTCGCTGGCAGACCGCGGATCGTCGTCCTCAACAAGATCGATGTCCCGGACGCCCGGGACCTCGCCGAGATGGTCACCGCCGACCTGCGGGCCCGCGGCCTCGAGGTCTTCTCGATCAGCAGCGCGACCCGGGAGGGCGTGCGGCAGCTGTCGCTGTACCTCGCCGGGATGGTCGCCGAGCATCGCCGCGCGTCGCCGGTGGCGTCGGCGACGCGGATCGTGCTGCGCCCCCGCGCGGTCGACGAGCCCGACTTCGCCGTGCGCGCCGTCGGTGACGGATTCGTCGTCACCGGCGCGAAGCCGCTGCGCTGGATCCGCCAGACCGACTTCACCAACGACGAGGCGATCGGCTTCCTCGCCGACCGGCTCAGCCGGCTCGGCGTCGAGGCCGAGCTCGCCCGGCTCGGCGCGGAGCCGGGGGCCGAGGTCACGATCGGCGATGTCACGTTCGACTGGGAACCGACGCTGTCCGGTCGCGGCGCCCTCGCCGGCTACGCGGCGGCTCGCGCCGACGAGGAGACCGGCGCGGTGGCGACCATCGGTGGCACCGCCGGCCGCGGGCGCTCGGCCGAGCAGCTGCTCGGCCCGCGCGGCAGCGACGACCGGCTGCGCACCTCGGTCCGGCTGACCCGCGGCGAGCGGCTCGCCCGCGCGGCCCGGCGGCTGACCGACGTGGACGAGGTGGAGTCCGTGTTCGAGGACGCCCTGGGCGGCGTCGTCGTCGACGAGGACGGTGTGGTCACCCGCGCAGGCGAGCGGGACGCGGGCTGGGACGACGCCGCCTGGAGCGGCGACGACCAGGAGCGCGACGACGAGGATGCGGACGGCGAAGACAGGGACGACGAAGGCAGGAACCACGAGGACGCGGCCGGCGGCCGGTCTGGCGGGGCGGGGGACGAGGGGTAGGCGTGCGTTCGTTCGTTGAGCACGCGCAACGGGTCGTCGTCAAGGTCGGGTCGTCGTCGCTGACGACCGCCGCCGGCGGGCTGGACGCGGACCGGCTCGAGGCGCTCGTCGCGGCGGTACGCCCGCTCGCCGGGCGCCGGCTGGTGCTGGTGAGCTCCGGCGCGATCGCCGCCGGGCTCGCCCCGCTGGGGCTCGCGCGCCGGCCGCGCGACCTCGCCACCCTGCAGGCCGCGGCGAGCGTCGGGCAGAGCGCGCTGGTGCACCAGTACGCGGAGGCGTTCCGGCGTTCGGGTCACCAGGTCGGCCAGGTGCTGCTCACCGCGACCGACGTCATCCGGCGTACTCATTACCGCAACGCCCGCACCGCGCTCGACCGGCTGCTCGAACTCGGCATCGTCCCGATCATCAACGAGAACGACGCCGTGGCCACCCAGGAGATCCGCTTCGGCGACAACGACCGCCTCGCCGCGATCGTCTCCCATCTCGTCTCCGCCGACCTGCTGGTGCTGTTGTCCGACGTGGACGGGGTCTACGACGCGAACCCGCGGCTGGGGCCGGCGAACCTGGTGCGTGACGTGCGGTCGGACACCGATCTGGCGGGCCTGTCCGTCAAGGGCGCCGGCGCGGCCGGTGTCGGCACCGGCGGGATGGCGACGAAGATCGGCGCGGCCCGGATGGCCGCGTCCGGCGGGGTGACCACGATCGTCACGTCGGCGGCGCTCGCCGCGGCCGCGCTGACCGGTGAGGAGGTCGGCACGGTCTTCCACCCGACCGGCCCGCGCCGAGCGTCCCGGCTGCTCTGGCTACAGCACGCGACCGCTCCCCAGGGCCGGCTGCACCTCGACGTCGGCGCGGTCGCCGCGGTCGTCGACCGCCGGGCGTCGCTGTTGCCCGCCGGCCTGACCGCCGTCGACGGCGACTTCTCCGCCGGCGACCCGGTCGACCTCGTCGACCCGTCCGGCCACCCGGTGGCGCGCGGCCTCGTCGCCTTCGACGCCGCGGAGCTGCCCAGCATGCTCGGCCGCGGCACCGCCGAGCTGGCCGCGGACCTCGGGCCCAGCTACGAACGCGAGGTCGTCCACCGCGACGACCTGGTCCTCCTCCTGCGCACCCGCTGACTGGCCGCACAAAACGAGGGCCGCCGAAGCGGGCCTTGCCAACCTCGGATCAGGACAAAAAAACAGAGGCCCGCCGAAGCGGGCCTCGACCCAGCGACCTAGATCCCTGGGGGGTGTAGCTAGCCTAGCAGAAGTGAATCCTCGTCCAGCGGCGCGGCGGAGTAGAGCGCTTCGTGGAACCTATTTCGGCAACTGAGACCCTCGACGTTGGCCCGATGCCAGTTTCCAGCGATCCTCCGCGACGCTGATGGCCGCGCGATCCGAAAGCCTGACGACTGGTAGATGCCGTTGCGGACATCCTTCGCCCCACGTGATCACCGCGTACGTGTTGTCGTCGTCGCGGATGCGGCCAGATCACGACCCTGACAACACGTCGGCGACGATCAAGGCCGGGGCAGACGTTGGCGACCGCGACAGCAGCTGCCGACCGCCGGTCAGGTGGTCGTGTCGACGGTGCTGCCGTTTGGGCCCTTGTGGACCTGGATCTGGGTGGGGATGCGGAGGCGGAGGTCGGCCACGTGGCTGACGACACCTACCAGGCGGCCGCCGGAGCGGAGCTCGTCGAGGACGTTCATGACCTCGTCGAGGCTGTCGGGGTCGAGGGTGCCGAAGCCCTCGTCGATGAACAGCGCGTCGATGGCGTGGCCGCCGGACTCGGCGCTGACTACGTCGGCGAGCCCCAGCGCCAGCGACAGCGCGGCCTGGAAGGTCTCGCCGCCGGACAGGGTCGCCGTCGGGCGGGAGCGGCCGGTCCAGGCGTCCTCGACGAGCAGGCCGAGGCCGGCCCGTCGCCGCCGGTCGCGGCGCTCGCCGGCGTCGTGGACGAGGGTGTAGCGCCCGCCGCTCATCACCGACAGCCGCCGGCTCGCCGCCTGCGCGACCTCCTCCAGCCGAGCGGCCAGCACGTAGCTCGACAGCGGCATGCCGTGCAGGTTGCCCCCGCGCCCGGTGGCAAGCTCGGCGAGCGCGCGCAGCTGGTCCGCCGTGGTCCTGCGCGGCGCCAACTCCGCGTACGCGCCGGCGTACTCCTCGACCAGCGCCGCGAGCCGGCGGGACCGCTCGGTCGCGGTCGCCACGGCCGCCAGCGCGTCCTCGTGCGCCGTCCTCGCCTCCTGGGCGGCGCGCTCGTGCTGTTCCAGCGGGATCGGCGCGTCGTCGGTGATCCCGGCCAGCTCCGGCGCCTCCAGGCGGGACTGGACCTTGACTCGTTCCTCCCGGTGAGCCTGGATGCGCGCCTGGGCATCGGCCAGCCAGGTGGTGTCACGGACGGCGGCCAGGGCATCCGCCGGGCCGGCGAAGCCGGCCTCCGTCGCGGCGGCGGTCGCCGCGGCCTCGGCCCGCCGGGCTTCACCCGCCGCCCGGGCGGCCGTGAGCACGGCCTCCCGCGCCGCCTCGCACCTGCCGGCGAACGCCGCCACGGCGTCGACTCGCTGCGCGAGCCGGGCGCGGTCGCGCAGCGGGTCCGGAACCTTCGCCAGCGCCCTGGCGGCCCGGTCGCGGGCCGCCGCGGCGCGCAGCCCGGCCTGGCGTTCCTCGGAGCGATGGGTCGCGAGGTCCGCGTGCGCGGCGGTCTCGGCGCGCGCGAGTTCGGCGAGCTCCGCCTCCGCGCCGGCAAGGTCGCCCGCCGTCGTGGCCGCATCGGCCGCGGACGCCGCGAACGCGCGCGCGACCGCCGCCAGCTCGGCGGCACTGCCCTCGGCCGGCCCCGGGCCGTCCCCGGCGGAAAGGCCGGCCGGGTAGGCCGCGGTGTCGGCGCCGTCGGCCGGTCCCGCGAGCAGCACCGCCTCGTCGAGCAGGGTGCCGCGCAGCTCGCCCAGCAGTTCCTGGACCGCGCCCGCGCCCGCGTCCGCGCCCGCGGCGGCCGGCTCGTCGGCGCGCAGCGCCTCCGGGGCGCGCAGCAGCGTCGCGCGCAGAGTGCGCACCTGCCCCGTCAGCCCGGCGACGCGTCCCTGCGCATCCCGCGCCGCGGCCTCGCGCCGCGAGGCGTCCTCGTCGGCGGCCCGTTCGTCGTCCTTGTTGACGTGGTCGGCGCGGACCTCGGCCGGGTCGGGGTGGGCGAGCGAGCCGCACACCGGGCAGGGGGCGTCGTCGGCGAGGGCGGCGGCCAGCTCGGCGGTGATCGCGTCGAACCGCTGCTGGCGCAGCTCGGCCGCGCGGGCGCGGGCGCGGACCGCGACGGCCTGGGTGTCGCCCGCGGCGAGAAGCGCCGCCTGCCGGGCGCGGACGGCGTCGGCGAGGTCGGCCAGCTGGTCAGCGCGCTCCGCGAGCGCCGGGGCGATCCGCGCCGCCTGCCTGGCCCGTTCGACGCGGGCCTGCGCGGTCTGGCGGACGGCGGGGAACGTCGTCTCGATCTCGGTGACGCGGACCTCGGCGGCCTGGGCGTGGATGAGGGCGTCCCGGTCGGCCGCCGCCACCTCCCGCTCGGCCTCGTCGGCGGTGGTGAGCGCGAGCGCCAGCACCTCAAGCCTGCCTGACTCGGTATGCGCATGCGCGGCGAGCCAGCCCAGCCCGTCCGCGTCCGCGTCGGGGCTGGCGCGCAGCTGCCCGGCCGGCTCGGGGGTCACGTCAAGGGACGGCACGGCGGCGGCGTCGAGCGCGGCGCGGGCCGCGGCCTCGTCTCGGGTGGCTCGGCCGGCCTCGTCGGCCCGCCCGGCCGCGTCGGCGACGGCCCGGCTGACCGCACCGGCCCGGCCCGCCGCGTCCAGTTCCGCGGCGAGGGAGCTGATCTCAGGTGCGAGCTCGTCGAGCTGGAGGAGCCGGGTGCGCAGGAGGGTCCGATCCTCGGCTCGCCGCGCCGCCTCACGGGTCGTGGCCAGCTGGTGGTCGGCGAGCTCGCGGGCCCGCGCGGCGGCGTCGCGGCGCGCGGCGGCGGATATCTGCCCGGCACGGGCGGCCTCGGCGAGGGACGCCACCCAGCCGGGCCCTGACCGTTCATCGGTGCCGCCCGGCGTCGCGTCGTCCCGCCACTCGTCGGCCGGCAGGCTGTCCTTCGGCCGATCGTCGTCCGGGTGGCCCTCCAGGCCGGCGGCTTCGATGATCTTCGCGTGGACGCGGTCGAGGGACTGGCGGGCGACGTTGTAGTCGTCGGTTGCGCGCTTGGCGCGGTCAGCGAGCCACTGTTCGACCCGCTCGAACAGGCCGACGCTGAACAGCTGCTTGAGCAGCGCCTCGCGGGCGTCGTTGTCGGCGTGCAGGAAGTCGGCGAACCGGCCCTGGGGGAGCATGACCACCTGGAAGAACTGTTCGGGCTTCATCCCGAGGTGCAGGCTGATCTCCAGGCCGACGTCGTCGTTACGCGTGGCCTCGGTCCGCCAGCCTGATCCGGTCCACTTCTCCAACGTCGCCTTCGGGTGCTCCCGCTGCGTGCCGGTGCCGCGGCGCTTCGGCCGGTCCCACCCGGGGGAGCGGGTGACGCGGAAACGCCCGGCCGGCACCGAGTACTCCAGCCGCACCCGCGGGGCCGCGTCCGCGGCAGCGTGGTGGGAGCGCAGGTCGCGCACGCCGCGCAGGCCGGGGACGGCGCCGTAGAGCGCGAAGCCGAGCGCGTCGAGCAGCGTCGTCTTCCCGCCGCCCGTCTCGCCACACAGCAGCACCAGGCCGCCCGCGCCCAGCTGGTCGAGGTCGAGCTCCACGACGCCGGGAAAGGCGCCGAACGCGGTCAGCTCGAGGCGATGCGGGCGCATCAGCCGGCCTCCGCCGCCATGGCCGCGAGCCGGGCCTCGGTGAGCGCGGTGGCGAGCAGCTCGCGTTCGGCCTCGGTCGCTGAGGTGCCGCGGGCGAAGCCGACGAAGTCGGCGGCGACGTCGAGGTCGTCGCGGCCACGGGTGCGCCGCGCGAACGAGCCGGTGTCGGCGGCGTCGGCGTCCTCCGGTTCGTGGCGCAGGACCAGGGTGCGCGGGAAACGCTCGCGCAGCGCCGTCATCGCGTCCATCGGGCGGGCCTGGTCGGTGAGCACCGCGGCGATGAAGTCGTCGGCGTGCTCGCCGTACTCCAGCCGGGTGAGCAGGTCCGCGAGCCGGCCGCGAAGGATCGTCATCCGCCGTCGCGTCGGGACGGGGATCGCCTCCACCCTGGTCAGGCCGGCCGGGCCGAGCTCGGCGAGCAGCGTGGCCTTCGCGTCACCGGCCTCGGAGAACGAGTACGCCAGCGGTGAGCCGCTGTAGCGCACCTGCTCCCTGTCCTGGACTCGCTGCGGCCGGTGCAGGTGGCCGAGCGCGGTGTAGGTGATGCCGTCGAACAGCGACGCCGGGACGTGCGCGATGCCGCCGACACTGATGTCGCGCTCGCTGTCGCTGCCGGCGGCGCCGGTGACCCAGGCGTGCGCGACGACGACCGATCTGGCGCCGGGATGGCCGGCCAGGTCGGCCCGGACGGCGGCCATCGCCCGGCGCATCGTCGCCGCGTGGGACAGCGGCGCCGCCCGGCCCCGGCCGGCGGCGGCCGGGCGGCGCGCCGGAGCGGGTATGAGGCTAGGCGCCAGCTCGTCGTCGTCGAAGAGCGAGACCATGCCCGGGAAGGGCGGTTCGGCCGGCCCCTCGGCGACCGCCAGGGGCGCCAGTCCGGCCGGGACCCCCGCGGCGTCACCGGTCGAGGCCCGGTAGCCACCCCGCTCGTTCGCCAGAGCACTGAGGCCGGCGTCCGGGCCGGTGCCGTGGCCGGCGGTGTCAGCATCGGCGCCCTGGCCGGCTGGTCCGTCGCCTGGGGCGTCGACCTCGGGAAGGGCGACCTCGGGAAGGAGGTCGGCGACGGCGGCGGGCTCCAGGTAGGGGATCGGGTACACCCGCACTGGGCCGAACCGGTCCTCGACCACGACGGGCGTCGCGAGCTCGGCGGGGTCGGTGCGGATGCGGACGCGAGGGTCGAGCAGCCCGGCCTTGTCACCCAGGCGCGCGGGCGCGTCGTGGTTGCCGCTGATGACCACCACGCGGGCGCCGGTGTCGCGCAGCCGGGACAGCGCCTCGTCGAACAGGCGCAGCGCGCTCAACGGTGGGATCGCCCGGTCGTGCACGTCGCCCGCGACCACGACGAGGCCGACGCGCTCGGCGCGGGCCACGTCCACGAGGTGGTCGACGAACGCGGCCTGCGCGGCGCCGAGGTCATACCCGTGCAGGCCGCGCCCGAGATGCCAGTCGGACGTATGCAGGACGAGCATGTCCCCCCTTCCCGCCGGTCCGAGCCCTCCCCGCCGATCGGGCCGGGCCCGCCCGCGCGTCGCCGCGGCACGGCGGCGGATCGGTGAAAGCCGCGTCCAGCGGCGCCGGGCGCCGGGCGTCGAGCACCGGGCGGCGGATCGGTGGAGATGCCGAGAGCATCGGTAGCGTAGGCGATCCGTTCGTGTCCGGTTCGCACCCCGTGCCCGCTCGGCGCGGCCGGAGTGCTGGCGTAGCGGTTCGTACGCGCGCGGACGTACGTCGATGCCGCCGTCGGGCTGACGACGCCAGCCACGCCAGGCAGCAGGCTGGTCACCATGACCTCACCACGAACCGGCCCGGCGGCGGATGGCGACCGGCATCGCGCGGCTCGCCCGCGCGATGGCTGACCGCCGCCGAGGTAGGGCCAGCCCCACCCGGCCCCGGGGGTCTGGGGCCGCCAGGAGCCGCCGGTTTTCTGGACCCAAAGCCGGTGGACAGCTCCAGTGACCATCGCGCCGCCATCCACGACTGTTTGGGGCGTGGGCGGCGCGCCGGTGTCCAGGCGGTGTGGCACCCGCTGTGTCCTACCTCACTTCTTGCCGATCGGCCGATGCGTTTTTCAGATCTGGGCCGTCTTCTCGATGACCGCGCCGAGTTCCTTGGCCTGCGCGGGCGGGTTCGGGACGCCGTGCGGGGCGGCCCGGTCCGCCGGGTGGGCCGGGCGGTTGAGTGGCCTATCAACCGAATAACGGATGGGCGCCGTCGGGCGGCCGCGACATCATCGAGGTCACTCGCCTCGAACGGGAGCTGTCGTACCTGCTCAGTACCTTCGGTGCCGTCCGGTGGCGACAGCCCCACGTGGCTCGCGGGCGCCGTCACCGGGCGCCTGCCGGCGCCGCCCGCCACACCCGCACGCCTGTTCACGAGTGACCGCCGCCTGCGCCGTCGACGACGAGCGAGCCCGAGAACCGACCGGGAGAGAACACCATGAGGGACGTGGCCCCCGAGCAGGACAGCTCGGAGACCCAGCTGCCTCCGCCTTCACCGCCGCCCGCGCCGCCGGACCAGCGCCGCCCGTCGTGGCGCAGGTGGGTGGGAGCGGTCGGCGTCGTCTTCGTCTTCTTCATCGTCGGCGTCGTCGGCCTGCCCTTCCAGGGCAAGCTGGGTGAGGTCCAGAAGAACGACAACGCCTCGTACCTGCCGGGGTCCGCCGAGTCGACCAAGGTCGACACCGAGTCGGAGAAGTACCGCTCCGTGGCGACGATCCCGGGCTTCATCGTCTACCAGCGCGACGGCGGCCTGACTGACGGCGACAAGACGAAGATCGACGGTGACCGCGCGGCCTTCGGCAAGATCGACGGGGTGGCCGCCGACCAGATCGGGCCGACCCAGTTCAACAAGGACGGCTCGGTCGCCTCGGTCTCGGTTCCGCTGATCGGCAAGAACGGCGACGTCGAGGTCGACGGGGAGAAGCTCAGCGACACCGAGAAGTCGATCATTGATACGGCCCGCGACGAGGCTCCCGACGGCCTGAAGATTCACAGTGCCGGCGCGGGCGGCCTGCTCGTGGCCTTCATCGACGCGTTCGCCGGGCTCGACGGGCAGCTGCTGCTAGCGGCAGGTCTCGTCGTCATCATCATCCTGCTCGTCGTCTACCGCAGCCCGATTCTGTGGTTCTTCCCGTTGCTCAGCTCGGTCTTCGCGCTCGGCCTGTCCTCGCTGGTGATCTATCCGTTGGCCAAGCACGACGTGCTGACGCTCACCGGCCAGAGCCAGGGCATCCTGTCGGTCATCGTGATCGGCGCAGGCACCGACTACGCGCTGCTGCTGGTCAGCCGGTACCGGGAGGAGCTGCACGACCACGCCAGCCGGATGAACGCCATGCTCGCGGCCTGGCGGGGTGCCGCGCCGGCGATCGCCGCGTCCGGTATCACCGTCGTTCTGGGTCTGCTCTGTCTGGCGCTCGGCGAGCTGAACTCGAACAAGAGCCTCGGGCCGGTCTGCGCGATCGGCGTCGCCTGCACGATGCTGTTCATGTTGACCTTCCTGCCGGCGTTCCTGGTGCTGTTCGGCCGGTGGGTGTTCTGGCCGCGCCGGCCGAAGGTCGACCACCAGGCCGACATCGCCACCCACGGCCGGTGGGCGCGGATCGCCGAGCTGGTCGGCCGGCGCGCCCGGCTCGGCTGGATCTCGACCGCCGTGTTGCTGCTGATCTGCGTCGCGTTCCTGCCCGGGTTGCGCACCGGCGGCCTGTCGACGATGGACAGCTTCACCTCCGAGCCGGACGCGATCGTCGGACAGAAGATCTTCGACGCCAACTTCGACGCCGGTGCCGGCGCCCCGGCGGTCATCACGGCGAAGGCCGACCAGGCGAACGCCGTGATCGCCGCCGTGTCCAAGGTCCAGGGCGTGGACACCAAGCCGGGCTCGGTCTGCGTCGAGGTCGACTACGGCAAGATCCCCGACGCGCTGAAGTCCGGGGCGGTCACGCCGGCCGACCTGGCCGGCGGAGCCTGCCCGCCGGCGGCCATCCAGGTGAAGCCGGTCGACGGCCGGCTCGCGATCGACGCGACGCTCGCCTACCGGTACGACACGTCGGAGGCGGACGCCACGGTCCTGCGCATCCGGGACGCCGTGCGCGCGGTGCCCGGCGCCGAGGCGCTCGTCGGCGGCTCGACGGCGGTCAACCACGACGTCAACGCGGCCTCTCGGCACGACCGCAACCTGGTGATCCCGATCGTGCTGCTGGTGATCCTCCTGGTGCTCGGACTGCTGCTGCGCGCGCTCGTGGCCCCGCTGCTACTGATCGCGACCGTGGTGCTCTCGTTCGCCGCGTCCCTGGGCGTGTCGGCGGTGATGTTCAACCACGTGTTCGACTTCGCCAACGCCGATCCGGCGTTCCCGCTGTTCGCCTTCGTCTTCCTGGTAGCACTCGGCATCGACTACAACATCTTCCTGATGACCCGGGTGCGAGAAGAGGCGTTGATGTTCGGCACGCGCAGTGGCATCACGCGCGGGCTGTCCGTCACCGGCGGCGTCATCACCTCCGCCGGGCTCGTGCTCGCGGCCACGTTCGCGGTGCTGGCGGTGCTGCCGCTGGTCTTCCTCGCCGAGGTCGGCTTCACGGTCGCGTTCGGCGTCCTGCTGGACACGATCATCGTGCGGTCGATCCTGGTCCCGTCGCTCAGTCACGAGATCGGCAAGAAGATCTGGTGGCCGTCCAAGCTCGCCCGCGCGGCCGACTGACCGTACAGGCGGTGACCTGATCCAGGCGCAGCTTCTGATCAGGCACAGCTCCAGGAACCGGAGACCTGAGGCCGCGCGGTCAGCCGCGCGGCCTCAGGCTGTCCAGCACCATCCACGCTGGCTGGCGCCCGTCTCACGGGCGCCCGTCTCACGCGCGTCGGCCGCGCGGGGGAAGGTAGCCTCGGAGACTGGTGCGCCGCGCCAGCGCCGCGCCGGTTCGGCATGTTCGCTGATCTTCGGTCGGCCGTTCGGTGGACCGCGATGCCGGCTCAGGGGTGACCCCTGGGGCCCGGTGAGAAGGGAACGGTCATGCAGGTCTCCGCGGAGGACGTCCGAGCAAGCGCCGTGCGCGCGAAGCGGGCCGCGGCGGCGCTGGCCCCACTGTCGCGGGCCGCGAAGGACGCCGCGCTGCTGGGGATGGCGGACGCGCTGCTGGTGCGCGCCGAGGAGCTGCTCGCCGCCAACGCCGAGGACGTCGCCGCCGCCCAGGCCGCCGGCACGGCGGCCGCGATGGTCGACCGGCTCACCCTCACCGAGGCCAGGCTCGCCGGGATGGCCGACGGGTTGCGCCAGGTCGCCGGCCTCGACGACCCGGTCGGCGAGGTGATCCGCGGCCGGGTGCTGCCGAACGGGATGGAGCTGCGCCAGGTGCGCGTCCCGCTCGGCGTCGTCGGGATCATCTACGAGGCCCGGCCGAACGTCACCGTCGACGCCGCCGGGCTGTGCCTGAAGAGCGGCAACGCCGCCCTGTTGCGCGGCAGCGCCTCCGCGGTGCACTCCAACATCGCGCTCGTCGGCGTGCTGCGCGACGCGGCCGAGGCCGCGGGGCTGCCCGCCGACGCCGTCCAGCTGGTCCCCGGCGTCGACCACGAGTCGGTCAAGCACCTCATGCAGCTGCGCGGGCTGGTCGACGTGCTCATCCCGCGCGGTGGCGCGGGGCTGATCCGCGCCGTCGTCGAGGAGTCGACGGTGCCGGTGATCGAGACCGGCGTCGGCAACTGCCACGTCTACGTCGACGCGGCCGCCGACCTCGACATGGCGGTCGCGATCGCGCTCAACTCGAAGACCCAGCGGGTGTCGGTCTGCAACTCCGCCGAGACCCTGCTCGTGCACGCCGACGTCGCCGACGAGTTCCTGCCCCGGGTACTCGGCGCGCTCACCGAGGCCGGCGTGACGGTCCACGGCGACGACGCGGTCCGGGCCGTCGCCCCGGAGGCCCTGGCCGCGACCGAGGACGACTGGGGCGCCGAGTACCTCTCGCTCGATCTCGCGGTGAAGGTCGTCCCGTCGCTGGACGCCGCCGTGGAGCACATCCGCGCTTACGGCACCGGCCACACCGAGGCGATCGTCACCCGCTCGCTCGCCGCGTCCCGCCGCTTCATCGCGACCTGCGACAGCGCCGCCATCATGGTGAACGCCTCCACCCGGTTCACCGACGGAGAGCGGTTCGGCATGGGCGCCGAGATCGGCATCTCCACCCAGAAGCTGCACGCCCGGGGGCCCATGGGCCTGCCCGAGCTGACCTCCACCACCTGGGTCGCCATCGGCGACGGTCACCTCGTGTAGCGGCGAACCCTGTTCGCCGCCCTCCGGGCGGCTCCCAGCGGCCACACGACGATGTCTGCCCAGGGGGCGCGACCCCCTGGAACTCCCGATGTCGGGCTGCGCCCGACGAGCAGGTGGATCTTCTTCCCTGACCTGCGAACAGCTTCATCGTGTCCGAGTCCAGGCGTGGCGGATATATCTCCGCGCCGGGCATCGGTTTGGGTCCTGGGCGGCCAGACTGGAGCGGGTAGCCAGGGACGGAGGGCGTGATGGGTGTGACGGGCGGGTTGCGAGGGGCGACGAGCGACGGGGTGAGCGTCGAGCGTGCCGTGCGAGGGCTCGCGGCGGACGACGCGGCGGAGCTGGCCGGCGAGGTGCTCGGCGACGGGGCGGTCGCGTTCGTCGCCGGCCTGCAGCGCACGTTCGGCCCCCGTCGCCGGGAACTGCTCCACCGGCGGGCCCAGCGGCGCGCCCTGATCGCCGCCGGCGGCACGCTCGACTTCCTGCCCGAGACCGCCGACGTCCGGGCCGGCGACTGGCGGGGCGCACCGCCGGCGCCGGATCTCACCGACCGCCGCTGCGAGATCACCGGCCCGACCGACGCGAAGATGGTGATCAACGCGCTCAACAGCGGCGCACGGCTGTTCATGGCCGACTTCGAGGACGCCAACGTCCCCACCTGGTTCAACCTGCTGGACGGCCAGCGCAACCTGACCGCGGCGATCGCCGGCACGCTGACCTTCACCAATCCCGACGGCCGCTCCTACCGGCTCGGCGAGCAGACGGCCACCCTCGTCGTCCGCCCACGAGGCTGGCACCTGCCCGAGCGGCACGTGCTCGTCGACGGCGCGCCGATGTCCGGGTCGCTCTTCGACGCCGGGCTCTACCTGTTCCGCAACGCGCGCACGCTCGTCGACGCCGGCCGCACGCCCGCGTTCTACCTGCCCAAGCTGGAGAGCCACCTCGAGGCCCGGCTGTGGAACGACGTGTTCACCGCCGCCGAGGACGCGCTCGACCTGCCGCGCGGCACCATCCGGGCGACGGTGCTCATCGAGACGCTGCCCGCCGCGTTCGAGATGGAGGAGATCCTCTACGAGCTGCGGGAGCACTCGGCCGGGCTCAACGCCGGCCGCTGGGACTACATGTTCTCCACCATCAAGACGTTCGCGTCGCGGCCGGCGGAGTTCCTGCTGCCGGACCGCGGCTCGGTGACGATGACGGTGCCGTTCCTGCGGGCGTACACCGAGCTGCTCGTCGCCACCTGCCACCGTCGCGGCGCGCACGCGATCGGCGGCATGGCCGCGTTCATCCCGTCCCGGCGGGATCCGGAGGTCAACGCGGCGGCGCTGGCGAAGGTGCGGGCCGACAAGGAGCGCGAGTCGGGAGACGGGTTCGACGGCAGCTGGGTCGCGCACCCCGATCTGGTGCCCGTCTGCACCGAGGTCTTCGACGGGGTGCTCGGCGACGCGCCCAACCAGCTCGCCCGCCAGCGCGACGACGTCCACGTCACCGCCGCCCAGTTGCTGGACATCGCCGCCACCCCGGGCGAGATCACCGAGGCCGGCGTGCGGATCAACATCAGCGTCGGCCTGCGGTATCTGGAGGCCTGGCTGCGCGGCACCGGCGCCGTCGGCATCGACAACCTCATGGAGGACGCGGCCACCGCCGAGATCTCCCGCAGCCAGCTCCACCAGTGGGTCGCCGCGGGCGCGAAGCTCGCGGACGGCCGGGTCGTCACCGCGGAGCTGGTCCGCGCCGTGCTCGCCCAGGAGGTCGAGCGGCTGCAGGCCGCCGGCGGCGCCGAGGCGTTCGCGGCCGGACGGTGGAAGGACGCCGTCGAGCTGTTCGAGCAGACCGCGCTCGGCGAGCCCTACGCCGAGTTCCTGACGCTGCCCGCCTACGACCGGATCTGACCCTCGGGGGAGGGCCGGTCACCGGCGGTGGTGGTCGAAGAAGTCGAGCACGGCCTGGGTCGCCGGGAAGGTCCGGCCGGCCGCCGAGTTCCCCACCGCCGATGGGCGGTCGCTGGACGCAGCCGGTCCGCCCGGCCAGACATGAGTGCCGCCGTCCACCGTCACCAGGTCCACCTCGATGTCGCGGCCCGCGGCGCCCGCCCCTGCGCAGCCAAGATCGCGTCGCTGGCTGACACCGACCATCAGAGTCGTCGGTCCGGAGGCCGGGCGACAGCCGTAGCTCTGGACGAAGGTGTCCAGCCGGTTGACGTTGTCGGCGTAGGGCGCCGTCGTGTCCGCCGTCCCGTTGATGGCGAGTACCGACGGCCCGGAGCCGGCCGCGACGGCGGCGGCCGGGCAGGTCGACGGCGGAGTGCCCGACACCAGCGCGACCGCCGCGAACGGGAAGGGCGGGCGGCAGGCGAGCAGCCCGGCGAAAGCGCCGCCGTTGGAGTGGCCGGCGGCGTAGATCCGGTCCGGGTCGACACACAGCCGCGAGGTCAGATCAGTCAGCAGCGCGTGCGCGAAGCCGTAGTCGTCGGCGGCGCCGTCAGTCCCGAGGATGTTCCACTTGGTCGGATCGCCGAGAGCGGCGGGGGTGACCACGATGTATCCACGCGCGGTGCCGGTGGCCGCCAGCAGCGTGCTCGCTTCCTGGTCGCGCACGCTGCCGCCGAACCCATGGAAGTCGAACACCAGCGGACTGGCCGTCGTGCCCCGATAGCCGTCCGGCAGCGCCAACAGGTAGGAACGATCGCCCCCGCCGTAACGGAACGCCTGGGTACCGGCGGCGGACGGCGCCGGGCGGGCGGGTGCACAGCTCGCCGTCGCGGCGCCGGCCACTGGCGTCGCGGCGCCGGCCACCGCCGTCGCGGAGCGAGTCACCGGCGCCGCCCGCTCGGGGGTGCCAGCGCAGCCGGCGGTGATCATCGTCGCGAGCGCCGCCGCCGCGAAGGCGGCGCATACCCGCCGCCGAGGACCGCTGCCTCGGGCCGCCACCCCCGCCTGGTCGATCGAGGTGACCGTCATGCGTGTCATTTCGACAGAATAGTCAACCAAGATTGATAGTCAACGGCGGGTGTCTATTAGGCTGGGGCGGTGGGATCCAACGGAGAACCATCCAGCGAGCCGGATCTCGGGCTGCGGCTCTCGTCCGCCCACCAGGTCTGGCGGGCCCGCACCGAGGTGGCACTCGCCGCGGCCGGCCATGACGACCTGCGGCTGGCGGATCTGCAGCTTCTGCGACTCGTCGAAGGGGGCGTGGCGTCTGTCGGCGAGTTGGCCACCCTCTTCTCGGTCACCAAGCAGGCGGTCAGCCGTGCCGTCGACACCCTCGCCGCGGCCGGCTACCTCGACCGGTCGATCGACGTGGCCGACCGGCGACGGGTCCTGCTCGCGTTGACACCGCGCGCCGAGAACGCCATCGCACAGGTCCTTCGGGCCCGGGCCGCCGACCTCGACCGGCTACGGGCCACCCTCGGCCCCGACGGCGTCACGGCCCTGTGCGACGGCCTTGCCGCCGTGGTCGCCCTCGAGCCGGAGCAGGAGATCACGATCGCGCTGGCCCGCCGGCTGCACGCGACGGACGAGCCATCCTGACGAACTCTGGCTGGCCGATCGTTACCCGTCCGAAACATAACCGTCCGCACCCCAACCATCCGGACTCGTAGCAGTCCAGGTATCTGGCGGTACGCACTGGCAATATAGGACGGACGGATAACGGATCCGAGGGGATCAAGCGGACGTAGAGCGGGGAAAAGTCCCATGTCGTTGCAGGAACACGCCTTCGCCGACGTCGCGGATGTGCGCGGCCGTCTGAGGGAGACAGGCTACCTCGCCGACGAGGCGATCGCCACCACGGTCTTCCTCGCCGACCGGCTGCGCAAGCCACTGCTGGTCGAGGGACCGGCGGGCACCGGCAAGACCGAGCTCGCCAAGGCGCTTGCGGCGTCGGTCGGCGCGGAGCTGATCCGCCTGCAGTGTTACGAGGGGCTCGACGAGGCGCGCGCGCTGTACGAGTGGAACTACAAGAAGCAGCTGCTGCGCATCCAGGCCGCCTCCGGCGACAGCTCCGCGGCCGCCGACTGGCGTTCGACCCACGACGACATCTTCAGCGAGGAGTTCCTGCTGGCGCGGCCGCTGCTGTCCGCGATTCGCCGCGAGGAGCCGACCGTGCTGCTGATCGACGAGACCGACAAGGCCGACGTCGAGGTCGAGGGCCTGCTGCTGGAGGTGCTCTCCGACTTCCAGGTGACGATCCCCGAGCTTGGCACGATCCAGGCGACGCGCCGGCCGTTCGTCATCCTGACCTCGAACGCGACCCGCGAGCTCTCCGAGGCGCTCAAGCGCCGCTGTCTCTACCTCAACCTCGACTACCCGTCGGCGGCCCGGGAGAAGGAAATCCTGCTGGCCCGGGTGCCGGAGCTGCCGGAGCAGATGGCCGAGGCGCTCGTTCGGACGGTCCGCTCCCTGCGGGCGATGGAGCTGAAGAAGGCGCCGTCGATCGCAGAGACGATTGACTGGGGCCAGACGGTGCTCGCCCTCGGCTTCGACTCCCTCAACGAGGAAGAGGTCAAGAGCACCCTCGGCGTCGTCCTCAAGCACGCGAGCGACCAAGCTCGCGCCATCAGCCAGCTCAAGCTCGGCGCCAACTGACCGGCCCGCGTTCCCGCGAGCAGTGAGGGGCACGCGATGAACCTGGTAGACCGCATCGTCGACTTCACCGCGGCGCTGCGGCGCGCCGGTGTGCCGGTGAGCACCGCGGAGACCGTCGACGCGTCGCGCGCCGTCGGCGCGGTGGGCTGGCTGGACCGGGAGGCCGTCCGCGCGGCATTCGCCACCACGATGTGCAAGCGCCCGCTCTACCGCAACGCCTTCGACACCCTGTTCGACCTGTACTTCCCGCCGCGGATCGGCGACGGGGTGGCCGGCGGGGCAGACGGCATGCCTGGCGAGGGCGAGGGCGAGCCGAGCGACGAGTCACGCGACCTCACCCCCGAGGAGCTGGACGCGCTGCGCAAGGCGATGCGCGACCGGCTCCAGCAGGCGCTGCTGGACGGCGACGACGACGCGCTGCGTGAGCTCGCCCGCCAGGCGGTCTCCAATTTCGGCTCGGCGCCTGCCGGCGGGCAGAACGGCAAGTCGTGGTTCGTCTTCCGGGTGCTGCGCGCGATGTCGCCGGACACGCTGATCGCGGCGTTGCTCGCCGCGATGCTCGGCCCCCAGGACAAGGGCGGCCTCGCCGAGCGGATCGCCCGGCAGACCATCACCGACCGGATCCGCTCCTTCGAGGAGATGGTCCAGAGCGAGATCCGCCGCCGGATGGCCGAGGAACGCGGCCTGGAGGCAACCGAGCGGACCGCCGTCAAGCCGCTCACCGACCAGGTCGAGTTCCTGCGGGCCTCTCACCAGGACCTCGTCGAGCTGCGCCGGCAGGTCTACCCACTGGCGCGCCGGCTCGCGACCCGACTGACCGCCAAGCGCCGCCTCGGCCGCAGTGGCCGGCTCGACTTCCGCCGCACCGTGCGCGCCTCGCTGGCAACCGGCGGCGTCCCGCTGGAGACGAAGCACCGCCCGCACAAGCCGCACAAGCCCGAGTTGGTCGTGCTCTGCGACGTCTCCGGCTCGGTCGCGTCGTTCGCGCACTTCACCCTGATGCTCACCCACGCGCTGCGCGAGCAGTTCTCCAAGGTGCGCGCGTTCGGCTTCATCGACACCACCGACGAGATCACCCGTTTCCTGCGCGGCGTCGACCTCGGCGACATGATGGCCAAGATCGCCAAGGAGGCGGACCTGGTCTGGTTCGACGGCCACAGCGACTACGGACACGCCTTCGAGGTCTTCGCCGAGAAGTATCCCGACGCCGTCGGCCCGAAATCCTCGCTCCTGATCCTCGGCGACGCCCGCAACAACTACCGCGCGACCGCGGCCGTCCCGTTCAGGCGCCTCTGCCAGCAGGCCCGGCACGCCTACTGGCTCAACCCCGAGCCCCGCTCCTACTGGGGTTCCGGCGACTCCGCCACGACGGCCTACGCCGACATCGTCGACGAGATGGTCGAGTGCCGAAACGTCGAACAACTCGAAGCCTTCATCGGACGCCTGCTACCTACCTGATCCGCCCCGCTCGTGGATTCCGGCGACTCCCCGTGAACCAACTGCCGCCAGGCGGCGTCGAAACGGCTGACGACGCGACGCCGCGGGGCGGTGGATCGAGGGGAGCGGGGCATGGCCATTGGCGAGGCGGAGGAGATCCGGGAAGAACCGCCAGGTAGCGGATCCGAGAGCGTGGACGTGGCCATCTCACGGCGGGGGCGGCGGGGGCGGCGGGGGCGGTCCGGGCGGCGCGTCACCCGCCGGGGTCCAGCCGAGGATCGTCTGGAACGGGGCAATGAGTGTCGAGGTCCCGGCCGGCTCCGTCGAGAGCACGATCAGCAAGATCTCCGCCGCCGCTCAGGAACTCGGCGGCTATGTCGGCGAGAGCCGGGTCAGTGGCATCTCGTCGACGACCGACGATGCCCACCAGCGCGCGACACTCACCGTCCGGGTTCCGGGCGGCTCGTTCGACAGGTTGCGCGCCGCCGTCCGCGGCGTGGGCACCGTCAGCTCGGCCACCACGTCGTCAAAGGACGTCACCGGCGACTACGTCGACCTTCAGGCACGTCTTGCCGCGCTGACCGCGACCAGGGCCACTTTCGTGAGCCTGTTCGATAAGGCGACGACGATCGGCGACATTCTCACGGTGCAGCAGCAGATCACCACCGTGCAGACCCAGATCGAGCAGATCCAGGGACAGCTGACGGTGCTCACCGACCAGAGTGATCTGGCGACGCTGACCATCGAGGTCGTCGAGCAGGGCGCGAACTCGACATCCAAGAACGGCTTCGTGCGCGCCTTCGGCACCGCCTGGCGCAGCTTTGTCTACTGCCTCCAGGGGATCGTCTCCGCGCTCGGCGTGATCGTCGTGTTGCTCCTGATCGCCGGCGCCAGCTACCCGCTCGTTCGTGGCTACCAGGCGATCCGCCGCCGCGCCGCCGCTCGCCGTCCCGGCTGGCCCGATGCGGGCGCCGGCACCTGGGCCCCGCTACCCCGGTACCCGGGCCCCGTCCCGACGCGCGTCGGCACTCCGGCCGGGACAGCCCCGGCCCGGACAACGGCGGCCGGGACAACGGCGGCCGGCGGGAGCACCCCCACCGGGGCGAGCGCACCGGTCGGGGCGAGCGAGCCTGCCGCTGGCCTGGCCGACAAGCCCGAGACCGACAAGCCCGACACCGCGAAGCCCGGAACCGTGAAAGCGGACGCCGAAGAGCCCGGCGCCTGACCTGGGGTCCGATCGCCCGCGGGCGGCGCCTGCTGTGCGGTGACGAGGCACCGCCCGCGCAAGCCATACAAACCGATGGGGCCTGGTGCGACCGACCGGCTAGGTTCGGGGCATGACGCGTCCGGGGGCGGCGGCGGAGTTCACGGTGGTCGCCGACGGAGTGCTGGAAGATCTGCTGACGCGGCGGCCGACGTGGGCGAGCGCGCTGGGCGACCACCGGTTCGACGACCGGCTCGACGACCTCGGACCCGAGGCGCAGCGCGGGTACCTCGCCGCGGTGCGGGAGCACCGGGCGGCGCTGGGGCGGGTCGACATCGCCGCGCTCGAGCCCGAGGCAGCGGTGGACGCCGCCATGCTGGGGGAGTTGCTCACCGCGGCGGAGTTCGACGCCGCCGAGCTGCGCGCCCACGAATGGAACCCGCTCGTCCACCTGCCGGGCCATGCGCTGCACGGCCTGCTGGCGCGGCCGTTCGCGCCGGCCGGAGACCGGCTGCGCCTGCTCGCCGGCCGCCTTGCCGCGCTGCCCGACGCGCTGGCCACCGCCCGCCGCGTCCTCGGCCCGATGCCGCGGGTCCACCTCGAGACGGCCGTGGACCGGGCCGCGGGGCTCGCGGGCCTCATCCGCGACGACGTCGCGGCCGCGCTCGCCGAGGAGCCTTCGCTGCGGCAGGTGGTCGAGCCGCCGCGGGCAGCGGCGCTGCGGGCCGTCGGCGAGTTCGGTGACTTGCTGCGCGCGAAGCTGCCCGACCAGGCCGGGGCCGCCGACCAGGCCGGGGCGCCCGCCGAGGACGACGCCGCCCTCGACGAGGTGACCAGCCTGGGGGAGCGCGGTCCTCGGCTCGGCCAGGCGCTGTGGGAGCGGACGCTGGCGCACAGCCTGTCGAGTGATCTGACGTCCGCGCAGGTGGTCGCCGCGGCGCGCGAGCATCTCGACCGGGTGACCGAGGAGATTACCGAGGCCGCCGCCAGATACCTCGGGGAGCGGCCGGGCGCGGACGTGGTCCGGCGGGCGTTGGACCTGGTCGCCGCCGACGCGCCCGACGACGCGACGGTCGTCGCGGACATCCGCGCCGCGCTCGCCGACATCACCACCTTTCTCGCCGACGTCGACCTGGTCAGCCCTGTCGACGACCCGCTCGACATCGTCGTCATGCCGGAGTTCGCCCGCGGCGTCTCGGTGGCCTACCTCGACACGCCCGGTCCGCTGGAAACGGCGCCGCTGCCGGCGTTCTATGCGATCGCGCCGACGCCCGAGCGCTGGTCGGACGAGCGGAAGCGTTCGTTCTACCGGGAGTACAACCGCGCCGCCCTGCGTAACCTCACCGTCCACGAGGCCATCCCAGGCCATCACCTGCAGATCGCCGTCGACCGCCGTTTCCAGGGACCGACCAGGGTGCGCGCCGCCGCGCAGTCAGGATCCTTCATCGAAGGCTGGGCGGTATACGCGGAACAGGTCATGGCCGAGGCGGGCTTCGGTGGTCCGGCGGTGCGGCTGATGCAGCTCAAGATGCAGCTGCGGATGACCATCAACGCCCTGCTCGACCACGGTGTGCACTGCGCGGGCCTGACCAGGGCCGAGGCGATGGCGCTGATGATGAACCGCGGCCTGCAGGAGGAGGGCGAGGCATACGGCAAGTGGCGCCGCGCCCTGCTGACCTCGGGGCAGCTGTCCACCTACTTCGTTGGCTGGAAGGAGATCACCGAGCTCCGCCAGGCCCTTCGCCCCGCCCCCTCGGCCCTGCGCGCCTTCCATGACGAGCTCCTCGCCCACGGCTCGCCCCCGCCCCGGCACCTTCGCGCCCTGCTGACGTCCACCTGACCCGTTGGTCCGGTCCGGACGCTGTCCGCCACCCGACAGCGCCGGAATGCGCTGGATAGGTGAAACCGATCGGGGGCGGGGCGCGTCCAACGCCTGCGAGGTGCCGCGAGGCACGGATCGGAGGGCAGCGATGGCGGCGGACGAGGGGCTGGGCACCCGGGTGGAGCCGGGGTCCGATGTGGGGGCGGGCGGCGCGGGGGGAGCCACGGCGACGCTGACGAGGGAGGCACCCGCGCAGGGCCCCGCCGAGACCTCGGCTCCCCGTGCGGCCCGGGCAGCCACGCCGGGCGGTGTGTCGGCTCCACAGGCCCCACGGGCCGGTGACGGGGCGCTGCGGGCGGGCTGGCTCGCGGCGCGCGCCACGCACGCCGCCAGGCGTCAGGACGACGCCGGGGGAACGCGGATACCGCTCGGCGGAGGGCGCCAGCTGCGGGTGAGCCGGCGCGGCGCCCTCGTCGGCGCGGTGGTTCTGGTCATCGTCGTCCTGATCGTTGTCGCGTTGGGCACCGCGGGCGACGGCGGCCGCACGTCGAGCTACAGCCTGCCGGCTCCGGCCGCCGTCAAGCCCGACACCGCCGCCGGAAGCGGGTTCGCCGGCAGTGACAGCGCCGCCGGCGTCGGCAGCGCCGCCGGCGCGGGTAGCGCGGAGCGTGCCGCGCCCGCCGCCTCAGCACCATCCCTCACGGGGCCTGTGGAGCCGGGCCCCGTACCCGCGGGCGGCTCCGGCGCCGCCCGCCCGGCAGGGGCTCAGCCACGGATCGTGTGGACCGGGTCGATGAGCGTCGAGGTCCCCGCCGGCGCCGTCGAGCCGACGATCCGCAAGATCAGCGCCGCGGCCGAAGGGTTCGGCGGCTACCTCGCGGACAGCCAGGTCAGCGGCACCGCCGCGACGGGCGACGACGACCGGCAGGGCGCGACCATCACCATCAGGGTGCCGGCCGCCTCGTTCACCAAGCTGCAGAACGCCGTCGGTGACGCGGGCACCGTCCTCACCTCGACCATGAGCTCCAAGGACGTCACCGCCGACTATGTCGACCTCGAGGCCCGTCTGGGCGCGCTCGGGACGTCGCGGGCCACCTACCTGACGCTGCTCGGCAAGGCGACGACCGTCGGCGAGATCCTCCAGGTGCAGCAGCAGATCGACGGGGTGCAGATCCAGATCGAGCAGCTCGAGGGCCAGCGCAAGGTGCTGGCGGACCAGAGCGACCTGGCCACTCTGACGATCGACCTCGCGGAGACGGGCGCCCCGAGGGACGAGCCGAAGGACGAGAACGGCTTCGTCCATGCGCTGCGCACGGCCTGGCACGACTTCGTCTCCGGTCTGGAGAAGATCATCTCGGCCTTCGGCGTGATCGCGTTGATCGTTCTCGTCGTGGCCGTCCTCTACCTCCTCTACCGCCTGCCCCGCGCCCTGCGCCGCCGCGGCGACGCCCCCCGTGCCCGCTCCACGGGCGGAGGTACCAGCGGTCCGGGGAGCGCCGACGGAACGGACGGATCGAGCGGAACCGGCGGAACTGCTGGATCGGGCGGTGGCTCCCCGACTGCCGCCGCCCCCGCCGCCCCCGCCGACACGGCGGCCGGCTCCAGCGGCTGAGAGAGCCGCCGCCTGAGACGACGCGGCCTGCCCGGCCTCGGTCCGCGGGTGTCCCGGACCGAGGCCCGGGCTTCGGGGCTGTGCGGGTGGCCTTCCCGCCTCGGCGATGGGCGCGGCCGCATGGCCGTGGGCGGCACCGGATCAGATCTCGACCGGGTGGTTGGAGCGGATGACACGTGGGTGGTGACCAACCGGTGGCGCGCGACGGCCGCCCGTCGGCGGGGGTGGCGTCAGCCGCGGGCGAGGGCGGCGTCGACCATGGCCTGGGCCTCGGCGAGCACCGAGTCCAGGTGGGCGGGGCCGCGGAAGCTCTCGGCGTAGATCTTGTAAACGTCCTCCGTGCCGGACGGACGGGCGGCGAACCAGGCGTCGTCGGCGACGACCTTGATGCCGCCGATCGAGGCCTCGTTGCCCGGCGCGTGCGTGAGCGTCGCGACGACCGGCTGGCCGCCGAGCGTCGCCGCGCCGAGCGCCCGGGGGGTGAGCTTCTTCAGGACGTCCTTCTGTGCCACCGTGGCGGGCGCGTCGACCCGGCGGTAGGCGGGGGCGCCGTACCTCGCGGTCAGCTCCTCGTAGAGCGCGCCCGGGTCACGGCCGGTGACCGCGGTGATCTCGGCGGCCAGCAAACAGAGGATGAGGCCGTCCTTGTCGGTCGTCCAGACGGAGCCGTCGGACCGCAGGAACGACGCCCCGGCGCTCTCCTCACCGCCGAAGCCCAGGCTTCCGTCCGTCAGCCCCGGCACGAACCACTTGAACCCGACCGGCACCTCGACGAGGTCGCGGCCAAGCCCCGCCGCCACCCGGTCGATCAGGCTCGAGCTGACCAGCGTCTTGCCGACCGCCGCCGCCGGAGCCCAGTCGGTGCGGTGCGCGAACAGGTAGGAGATCGCGACCGCGAGGTAGTGGTTCGGGTTGAGCAGGCCCGCGCCGGGCGTGACGATGCCGTGCCTGTCGGCGTCCGCGTCGTTGGCGACGGCGATGTCGAACCCCAACCGGTCGTCCGCCGGGGTCGCCCCCGTCAGGCGCAGCAGCGAGGCCATCGCGTACGGGGACGACGGATCCATCCGGATCTTGCCGTCCCAGTCACGGGTCATGAAGCCGAACGTCGGGTCGATCGTGTCGTTCACGACGGTCAGGTCCAGCTGGTAACGCTCCGCGATCGCCTGCCAGTAGACCAGGCTCGCCCCGCCCAGCGGGTCGACGCCGACGCGCACCCCGGCACCCCGGATCGCGTCCAGGTCGACGACGCCGACCAGGTCGTCGACGTAGGCGGTGACGTAGTCGTGCACGGTCGCCGCGGCCCGCGCCTTCTCGTACGGCAGCCGGCTCACCCCGGCCAGGCCCGCGGCCAGCAGCTCGTTCGCCCGGTTCTGGATCGCGGTGGTGACCTCGGTGTCCGCCGGCCCGCCGTGCGGTGGGTTGTACTTGAAGCCGCCGTCCGTCGGCGGGTTGTGCGACGGGGTGACGACGATGCCGTCGGCCGCGCCCGGCCGGGCGGAACGGTTGTGGGTGAGGATCGCGTGCGAGATCACCGGCGTCGGCGTGGCCTCGCCGTCCGGGGCGATCCGGATGTCGACGTCGTGGGCCGCGAGCACCTCCAGCGCGCTCGCCAGCGCCGGGGCGGACAGGGCGTGCGTGTCCACCCCGATGAACAGCGGCCCGTCGATGCGGGCCGCCGCCCGGTACTCACAGATCGCCTGGGTGGTCGCCAGGATGTGGTCGGCGTTGAACGAGCCGTTCGTCGACGTGCCGCGGTGCCCCGACGTGCCGAAGGACACCCGCTGGGCGGGGTCGGCCGCGTCCGGGTGGACGTCCTGGTAGGCGGCCAGCAGCGCGTCGAGGTCGACGAGCTCCGCCGGGTCCGCCGGCTTGCCCGCGAACGGGCTGACGCCGGGGCTCACCGCCACGGCCGGCTTCGCCGGTGCGCGAGCGGACGGCCCGGCCCGGAGCCGGGCGCCGGGCGCGGCGGAGCCGGGTCGGGCCGTGCGGCCGACACCGGGCGGTTGGACCCGCCGGGGCGCGCCGGACCGGGCCTGGTCGTGTGGCCTCCGGTAAAGCGCGAACCGGGCACCGACATCGTCGGCCTCCTCGTCACCAGCGCGGAGCGGACCACGCGAGCCCGTCCTGTACCGCCAGGTCAGGTGCCCCGTCGGTGCCAGCCTTTGTGACAAGTACCTCCGTGGGCGTCCCCGAGCCTAGCTGCCAGGACCCGTCCTGGTGGGTCTCTTGGGAGTCGACGTGGTTACCAACCGGTGACCCCGCCCCTTCCGGTTCGCGGCCCGGCAGGCATCCGCTCCCGATTCGGGCGCCTGTCGACGGGTATGGCGCCGGTCACTCCGGCTGGCGGACGTGCTCCGGGGAGGGCACGTCCGTCGGGCGTGGCGTTACTGTCCGGCAGTGCTGACTAAGTCCTCGGCCAGGCGGCTGGGGGTGATGGGTGGGACGTTCGACCCGGTGCACAACGGGCACCTGGTCGCCGCGAGCGAGGTCGCCGCGCTGTTCGCTCTCGACGAGGTGATCTTTGTTCCCAGCGGTCAGCCCTGGCAGAAGGCCGACCGGGAGGTGTCCGCGGCCGAGGACCGCTACCTGATGACGTTCCTCGCGACCGCAGGGAACCCGCAGTTCACGGTCAGCCGGATCGACGTCGACCGCGGCGGCCTGACGTACACGATCGACACCCTGCGCGACCTGCGCGCGCTCTACCCGGACGCCGAGCTTTTCTTCATCACCGGCGCGGACGCTCTCGCCCAGATCCTCACCTGGCGCGACGTACACGAACTGTTCCGGCTCGCGCACTTCGTGGGTGTGACCAGGCCCGGTTACCAGCTGGCGTTCGACGCGAGCCTGCCGGCGGACTCCGTCAGCCTGCTGGAGGTGCCCGCGCTGGCGATCTCGTCGTCCGACATCCGCGACCGGGTCGCTCGCGGCGCGCCGATCTGGTACCTGACGCCGGACGCCGTCGTGCGCTACATCGCCAAGCGCGGCCTCTATCGTGCCCACCACGACCGGCCTCTTCCCATGCCGCCGGCCTCGGGCTGATGTGCCGGGGGTCGGTGACGGGTCGATGCCGGTGCTTAGACGGGCCCACTGGCGCGGACCGGGACTGGAATGTCAGTCTGTGAGGGTCTGTTGGCCATCATGGGACTGGTCACTGGCCGGACGAACGGCGCGAAACTGCCGTGACCTCGTGTGCCGTGCCGGTTACCGTAACTTGGCCGGCAACGTCCGGCGCCCCCGGGCCGGACAGCCGCCGCAACCCCGGCTGACCTGGCCCGACCACCTCACCACCTTGGAGAACCCGTAGCGTGACCGCTTCCACCCGGGCCGTCGAGCTCGCTCTGACCGCCGCCCAGGCCGCCGCCGACAAGCTCGCGAAGGACCTTGTCGTCCTCGACGTCAGCGAGCGGCTGGCCCTCACGGACTGCTTCGTCCTCGCGTCCGCCGACAACGAGCGGCAGGTCAACGCCATCGTCGACGAGGTGGAGGAGAAGCTGCGGCTCGTCGGGGTCAAGCCGCTGCGCCGCGAGGGCGAGCGGGAGGGCCGCTGGGTGCTGCTGGACTTCTCCGAGATCGTCGTGCATGTCCAGCGTGCCGAGGAGCGCGAGTTCTACGACCTCGAGCGGCTGTGGAAGGACTGCCCACGCGTCGACTTCGAGGACAGGGACAAGGCCAGGGCGACGGTCGGTGCCGGTGCGTCGGGCATTCCGGCGGCGTCCGACGCGGACCGCCCGGCCGGCTCCTCCTGGTGAGGCTGCTGCTCCTGCGGCACGGCCGGACGGAATGGAACGACCGCGGGCGCTTCCAGGGCCAGGCCGACCCACCACTCGACGCGGTCGGGCGCGCCCAGGTGGCCGCCGTGGGCCCGGTGATCCGGGCGATGGGCCCCGACCTGGTCGTGTCGTCCGATCTGCTGCGGTGTCGCGCGACCGCGGCCGCGGTCGGCCTGCCGTACCGGCCGGACGCGCGCCTGCGCGAGATCGACCTCGGTGCCTGGTCGGGCCTGACGTCGTCCGAGGCAGGCCGGCTGTTCCCGGAGGAGGATGCCGCCTGGCGGCGTGGTGAGGACATCCGCCGGGGCGGCGGCGAGACCTACCTCGAGGTCGCGGCCCGAGCCGGCGCGCTGTTCGACGAGATCGTCGCGGCGGGGCCGCCGGCCGGGCCGGACAGCCTCGTCGTGTTCGTCCTGCACGGCGGGACGGCGCGGTCGCTCATCGGGCACCTGCTCGGCCTGCCGCCGGCGACCTGGTGGCACTTCGGCCCGCTGCGCAACTGCTGCTGGTCGCTGCTGCGGCGCGAACACGGACGGTTCCGGCTGGTGGAGCACAATGTCGGCGTCGCCCGGCCTGATAAGGTTGGCACCGGCCCACTGAACGTGACCGTCGGGACCGTCCTTCCTAGCCAGGCAAGGATCTCCGGCGAGGACGCCTCGGTGGCCCCGGACACGGATCCGGTACACTCTCGACCACCGGCCTGACCGGCGGGCAAGAGGTACCGACAGGCACCAAACCGGAACCGCGAACCATGTAGTAGGGTTCGAAGCGCGGTGAAGGAAAATCAAATACGGGGCTGTGGCGCAGTCTGGTAGCGCATCACACTGGCAGTGTGAGGGTCAGGGGTTCGAATCCCCTCAGCTCCACCAGAGTTGCCACGTTTGTAGCATGACGTTGGCGGCTCAGGATCTCGGAAGACAGCATGCCGTTCGGGTGAAGCCCGAGCGGCATTTTGCTGTGCCCGTTAAGGGTCCGGTTACGTCGTGGGCGAGTCCCGGGCCGGACGGCTCGACGAACAGCTTGCCATGCCGGAAGAAGGACGCACACGCGCTCACGATGCTTCGCGAGGCAGAGCGACTCGCACCCGAACTCATCCGGACTCACCCACTCATCCGGACCCACTCACTCGTCCGCGAAACCGTCACGGCCCATGCTCCAACGCGCCCGAAATACCGCGGAGGCTGCGACCTATGTGACCTACGCGGCCTCGCCTACCTCATGGGCGTCACTCAAGATCATGGTCGGTGTCGCTTTCATGATCTGGTGGAATTTTGGGAGCTATCACTCCGAAGATCCCACCAGATCATGAACGGCCCCCGGATCCGGGGGCCGGAACCCCGGATCCGGGCCCATCCGGCCGGCTCCCCCCTGCTGTAAGGGTGTGCCGGGTGCTTTTACGGCCGGCGTTACGGAGCGTGGTTGCGGCGTGCCGGTTGCGGGGATCGCGTGGTGGCGGTGCATCGGCCGAGAGCATTGTCGTGCTGATAAAAATCAGCTCAATCAGCTCAATCCGTTCGACGGGCGGAGAAGAGTTCTTCTGGATCGCAGGTCCGGATGCGAACCTCTGGCTGCGAAATAGCGACCTTGTCTGAGATGTCGGATTGGTCGGCCGACGGGTCACCCCCTACATCGTTGTGTATCGGTTTGGTACCGCTGTCGACCCGCTGTCGTTATTCACTCGTGGCCTTATGGATGATTCGTGGGCTGGCTGTGGCACTGCACATGCAAAGGCGTATGCATCTGGCGTAGTGTCCGCCGACAGATCACCACGCCGAGGTGGTGATCAGACCCGCCGAAGCTTTCGGCGCGCGCGACGGGCCCGGGAGAAGGCGGGGGCACGGTCCCCCGCCTTCCCTGTCTGAGTGCCTGTTCCGGCGCGTCCAAGGAGACATGCATGGTGGCTGCCGTCATCCTCGCTCCGACTACGGCAGACCGCGGAGTCTGTCTATGCCTGGCCGTCGTTCCCTACCGTGTTCTGCCTGTGGCGGCGGCTGGGATGGAGGATCACCGATGATGACGCAGCACATCCAGGCCTGCGCGCATCCACTGACGTTCGTCCGCGTCCAGCGGGGGTGGTCCTATCAGAAGCTCGCCCGGGTCGTCGCCAAGAGGGCTCGCGACCTCGGCGAGGGGAACATGGCCGCGGAGCGGCAGAAGGTGTGGCGCTGGGAGCACCGCGGCGTCGTGCCGGACCGGGTCTCGCAGTTGGCGTTGGCGACCGAGTTGGGCGTGCCGATCGAGCGGTTAGAGTCCCATCCGTGGCCGTCCTGGCTGCCCACCGGTGAAGACGTCCGCATCGACTACCCGTGGACCCAGGCCGGCAGTCTGACCTCGATGATCAATGTCGTCCAGGACGCGGTAAACGACCGTCGCGGCTTCCTCGCCATCAACGGCGCCAGCGTCGCCGCGCTCGCCGACCAGTGGCTGGGGCTGGGGCCCGCCTGCCTGGCCGGCGCGTTGGACGGCGGTCTTGTCGATGATCAGATCGTGCACCGGATGGCGCACAACATCCCCGGCCTGCGGGTGATGGACGACCGGCTCGGCGGGGGGAGCGTGCGCCGGCTCGTCGACGCGGAGCTCGGGGTGGTGACGGAGCTGCTCGCCCGCGGCCGCTTCTCCGAGCGGATCGGCCGTGAGCTGCACATCGTGGCGGCCGAGCTCGCCCGGCTCGCCGGCTGGGTCTCCTTCGACGCCGGATTCCAGACGGGCGCGCAGCGCTACTGGGCGACCGCGCTGCACGCCGCGCACATCGGCGGTGACCGCCTGCTCGGCGCGAACGTGCTGAAGAACATGTCGCTGCAGTGCATCGACTTCTCTCAACCCGTCGAGGCACTCGGGTTGGCGGAGGCGGCCGTGCGCACGGCGGGCGGCACCACCGGCCGGGTCGGCGCGATGCTGCACATGCGCCAGGCCCGGGCACACGCGGCGCTCGTCGACGAAGCCTCCTGCCAGCGCGAACTCGGCATCGCCGAGGCCGCGTTCGACCAGGCGACGACGCAGGAGCCAGCCTGGGCGTGCTACTTCGACGAGGCCGAGTTCCAGGCTCAGATTGGCTGCTGCTACATCGATCTAGGAAACCTGCTGTCCGCCGACGGATGGCTCAGCCAGGCACAGGCGGCCCACCCGGCCGAGAAACCGCGCGATCGGGCGACCTACCTGCTGCGCCGCGCGGGTGTGCAGATCGACCTGGGCAACCTCGACACCGGCTGCGCGTTGGCCGCCCAGGCCGTCCCACTACTGGCGGTCACCCGGTCCCGGCGCAACGCGCGGCGCGCCGACGAGATCCGCCGCCGCCTGCGCCGGCACCCGTCCGTCTCGGCTGCCCGCGACCTCGATCAGCAGCTCGCCGAGACCACGGCGGCCCGGTGACGCCGGCGATCTCGTTCGCTCATCTCTTCCGGCTCAGCGACGACATCGGCCTGTTCCGACGTGCTCTGGGCTCGGCGCCGCGCCGGGAGCACGGGTACTGCGTGGACGACGTCGCGCGCGGGCTGGTGGTCCTCTCCCGCGAGCCGTCGCTGCTTCCGGAACTCATCCGGCTGTTGGACCTCTATCTCGACTTCGTGCTGGCGGCGCAGGCGCCGGACGGCATGGTTGCCAACCGGCGCGACAGCGAAGGCCGCTGGTGGGACGACCCCGAACTTGGTGACTGCTGGGGCCGGGCCCTGTGGGGGCTGGGTACCGCGGCGGCGCTGGCGCCCACCCGGCGGCTGCGGGCGCGGGCCCGGGCCGGGTTCCAGGTCAGTGCCGCCCGCCGTTCCCCCTGGCCGCGGGCCATGACCTTCGCCGCGCTCGGAGCGGGCGAGCTGCTGCTGGCCCACCCGGACGACGAGCCGGCTCGTACTCTGCTCGCCGACGCGGTTACCGAGATCGGCCCGATCAAGGATGATCCCGGATGGCCCTGGCCGGACCCCACGCTGCGCTATGCCAACGCGGCGGTGCCGGAGGCGCTGATCCTGGCCGGCATGTGCCTGTCCGACCGGACGGCAGGTGCGAACGGTCTGCGGTTGCTGGCCTGGCTGCTCTACGTGGAGACCCGGGGCGACATTCTGTCGCTGACCCCCGTCGGCGGCCGGCGCCCTAGGGGTGATCTCAGGCCTGGCTTCGACCAGCAGCCCATCGAGGCGGCGGCCATCGCGGACGCCTGCGCGCGGGCCCACGCGGCGACCGGCCAGCGCGACTGGCTCACCGGTCTCGGGCAGGCCCACGGCTGGTTCCTCGGCGAGAACGACGCCGGCACGCCGCTGGTCGACACCACGACCGGCGGTTGCCACGACGGCCTCGAACCCGGAGGACGCAACGCCAACCAGGGGGCGGCGGCCACCCTCGCCCTGCTCTCCACGGAGCAGCACGCCCGGCGCCTACTCGGGTCGAGGACTCCGTGACTCCTGAGCCCGGGTGCTGGTCAAAACAACCGGCTCTTGGCGCGGTACGGGCCGTGGGATCGTGCGGTGCGTTTCGCGCCGGGTCGACAACCAGGCGTTTTCGGGATATGCTCAAGTAGCTAGGAAATAGCCGGCTCGGGATCGGAAACGCCGCATAGCTGCCGCGAGACCGCGAGTGTGTTACTCACGCTCGAGCGCCACCAGTGATCGCCCCTGGGACGTTGCCCGTGAAGTTTCCCCAATTTTTCCGGCGCCTTGGTGTCGTCGTTTCCGCCGGTGTTTCCTTTTTCCCGCACGCTGAACTCCCAGGAAAGGGAGTCTCATGAGTGCGACCGACATCGACCGCCACCAGGCTCACGAAGGCGATCTGGACAAGATCAAGGGCATCGGCGTCAGGTACCGCGCGATCCTGGAGGAAGTCGGGGTCGCGTCGATCAGGGAACTACGTCACCGCAACGCCGCGAACCTGAAGGTGATGATCGAGGACCGGCACGGGCCGGTCATCGGGCTCACCGAGCTACAGATTCAAACCTGGATCGACAAGGCAAGGACCGTCGGAGCATCGCGTCCTGCCTGATATCCGCGGTTCATCCGGTCGCCCACCATGGCCGCCTGATACCACCACACCCCGCCACGCCGCTCCACTGCACGACAACCTGGGGATGACGCGGCGAGTGCCCGCCGGTGCACTAAAAACAGCCGGCCAACAACGAATAGCAGGGAAAACATGGGCATCATCGCCTGGATCGTACTGGGGCTCGTCGCTGGCCTGATCGCCGAGAAGCTCACCGGAGAGCGGACGGGCTGGGTGGTCGCGGGTGTCTCCGGGATCGTCGGCGCCCTGCTCGGTGGCTGGCTCGCCAAGATGATCTTCAATGTCAAGTCGCTCGACACGTTCTTCAGCCTGTCGACGTGGATCACCGCGATCGTCGGGGCCGTCATCGTGCTGCTGGCCGTGCGCCTGGTGACCGGCGGGTCGGGCCGCTCGCCTCGACGGCGCGCGTCGAACCGCTCGCCTCGGCGGCGTCGGCGCACGACCTCGCGCCGCTGATCGTGATGAAAACCCCCGCCCACACGTCCGAGGCGTTGGCGCAGCGCCCGGACAGATTCGTCTCCCGATTTCATGCCGACATCTACGCGCCGCCCGACAGAACGATCGTGCGTGCACACGGTGAGATCGACCTGGCGACCCGGGCCGCGTTCCGCGCGGCGTTGAGCGCTGGCCTGGACCGGGCGCCCCTGCTGCTGGTCGTCGACCTTGGCGGCGTGTCGGTTCTGGGCGCCTGCGGGCTGGGAGTCCTGTTCGACGCGGCGAACCGGGCGGCCCGTGCCGACATCCCGATCATGGTCATCGGCGCCCGCCCCCGTATCTACCGGCTGTTCGCGCTGACCCGCCTGGTTGAACGGCTGGATGTGCGTCCCGCACCGGTCATGGGGACTCTGATACCCGCCGCGGTCGGCGGTCCCGCCGGCGCACTTACCAGCTGGGCCCAGGACGGGGCGTCGTCATGACCGCCACCGACGCGTCGCCGGACCTCCGGCCGCCTGCATCGGACAACACGCAGCCCGCGCCTCGCCGGCATGTCGTGCGCTCCACGCGCACTGGTCGAACCTGAACGGCGACCATCTTTTTCGTCGCCGTCCTTAGCCTGCCGCTGGTCTTCGTTCCGTGGAACGACCAGCGGGTCAAGGTGTCTTTCCCGGGCTTCGAGGGTCATCTGCCGCTCGCCCGCGGACCCGATCGACGAGAATCGAAGGAACGTGAGCGCGATGGTCGACATCGCCAAGAATCACCACGCCCCGGTGGAGACCATCGACCGACCCGTTGGCACCATGACGCGGCCGGCCGTCGATGACGCCGAAGCCCGGTCAGCCAGCATGGCATCCCAGAACCATGCAGACCGGCCATCCGCGCCCGGACAACAGCCGGTCTCGACGGCCGCCGGCGGTGGAGACTCGGCTCCGGTCGTCCGCTACCTGCTGGCGGTCGTCCGGCTCGCGTTGGGCTGGGTGTTCCTGTGGGCGTTCCTGGACAAGGCGTTCGGGCTGGGCCACGACACGACCTCGGCGAAGGCCTGGATCCACGGCGGCAGCCCTACCAAGGGATTCCTCGGCTCCGCCGCCAAGGGCCCGTTCACGGGCTTCTACCATTCCTTGGCCGGCACGGCCTTCGCTGACGTGCTGTTCATGGTTGCACTGCTCGCGATCGGCGCGGCGCTGATGCTCGGCATCGGGATGTGGCTGGCCGCGACCGCCGGGGCAGTCCTGACCGTCATGATGTGGAGCGCCGTCCTCCCGTCGGCCAGCAACCCGTTCATGGACGAGCACCTCATCTACGCCGCCGTGCTGGTCGTCCTCGCCTGCCTGGGCGCCGGCCGCACGCTGGGACTGGGCCGCGCCTGGGTAGCGACCCCACTGGTACGACGCCTGCCCTGGCTCGCATGAGAAGCCGTCTTCGTGTCGCCCTGCACCGTCCGCGGGGACCAGGGCGGACGGCCGGGCGGAGAACGGGACGCTCCATCTCGCCAGCTCCGGAATCTCCTCTCGGAATGAGGCACAAGAAGTGACCACCCAACCCGACGGTCCGCGTCCAGCGCTGAACCTGGAAGATCCGATATCGCTGGGGATATACGACGACTATCCCCGGGCCCAGTACGTGGTCGACTACCTGGCCGACCACGATTTCCCCGTCGAGAACGTCGTCATCGTCGGTACCGAACTGAGGTCGGTCGAGCGCGTCACCGGGCGCCTCACCCACGGCAAGGCCGCGATCGCGGGTGCGGTCTCCGGCCTCTGGATGGGTTTGTTCGTCGGCATCGCCTTCGCGCTTTTCAGCACACAGAACCAGATCGGATTCCTGATTACCACTCCTTTCCTGGGCGCGGCCTTTGGACTGGTCTGGAGCCAGATCGGATTCCGCGCCGCAACCCACGGTGGTGCCCGGGACTTCTCCTCGATCAGCCGGGTCGTCGCGACAAAATACGAGGTCCTGATCGAACACCGCTTCGTCGGCCAGGCCCGCAGGCTGGTCTCCGCAATGTCCGTAGGCCAGTAGCCGGGCACTTCCGGGCGGACGGAACCCGATCCGACTCGGCTCCTCCCTACAGCATGGACACGCAGGTGACGGTGCGCCGCGGTACCCCTGACCTTCGACGAGCTGGGTCCCCGGGTTCGCCGGTGGTGCGGGCCCCGCCGGCCTCCAGCTGCTCTGCTCGGCGACAGCGGCGTCGTCGAGCAGAGCGTTGACCGGCGATGCGCCGCGCTGCCTCCGGACGATCGCAGCCCCGGCGGCAACAGCCTCGCCGGCCGGGCGGACTCGAACTGGCCTTGGCCGCGAGTACGATCGCCCGGCGCCCTTCGGCGGTCGTCCGGCGATCCGTTCAGCACGGAGCACGTGAAGACTACGAGCGGCCATTGACGTGGCTGTCGAGACGGGATTTCCCGCCGCCCTCTGGCATTTCAGAGGTCTGATCGTTCCGTCCGGAGCCGGACAACGGGATAGGGACGGCGTACGATGACCCCGCTGGGAAACAGCCAGCTCGGGCTGGGGTCGCCGCGCGTCAGTGTCGCCGCCCCACGAGCCTCAGGCTCAGCGCCGGGCGCCTCGGTGATCTCTTCTGTAGAGGCACCTCATGTCCGCTGAGAACGGTTCCACATCCGCGCTCTCCATGCCCACGCCGACGCACGTGCTCGGTAGCCGATACGGCAGGTGTGGCGGCAGGGCCGCGTTCGCCAGGGAGACCAGCGCTGGCAGCTGGCAGGTCAAGGTGCACGATCCCACCAGTCCGCGCGTGGGCCACGACGGGTGGTTGCTGATCGGCTCCGGCTGGTCGACGTTGGCCGAGGCATTGGCCGCTACCGGCCTGACCTGAGCCCGCGCCGTGCTGCCCCATGATCGGGCCGACGCGACGGTGGCGCGTGCGGCCGCCGTTCGGTCCGGATCGCGCGTGGCACAAGGAAGTGGCGGCTCAACCGAAGGTCTCGCGACCGTCGCGGCGGGGGAGCTGGGACGGCGCGAGGACACCGCGCGCGCGGGCCGCGCGGCGGAGCGGCTAGGAGTGCTTGTGGCCCAGGGGTTGGCCCCGCACATGGGTCTGCTGCCGCCACGGACGACTGGTGTTCCAGGCATGGAGGTCGCCGCGCGTAGCCTGCCGGCGGCTGACGGCCTGGGGGCGCTTGGCGACTTCTACGACGTGTTCCCGGTGCGGACGCGCGGCGACACCGGCTCCAGGAGCAGCACAGGCCGAGTACACGTACGGCGTGAACCGGAGTCGGAACGGTGGGATGCAGTGATCGGGGACGTCAGCGGCCATGGCCCGGAAGCAGCGATGATCGCGGCGTTGGCGCGTTACACGATCCGCGCCGTCGCGACGACCGAGAAGACTCCGTCGCGGGTGCTCGACCGCCTGAATACGGCGCTTCTCACCCGGAGTCCTGGTAGCGAGCGTTTCCTCACCGCCACCTACGTCATGCTGTTTCCCGGCCCAGGTGGAGCCCGCGCGCTCCTCGCGTCGGCGGGGCATATGCCCGCGCTGCTGAGAAGCGCCGCCGGTTCGGTGCGCGCCATCGGGCATCACGGTCTGCCCTTGGGTCTGTTCGACAACTCCGGCCTGAAGAACGTGCGCGTGACCCTGCGGCCGGGAGTTACGTTGTTGCTGTATACGGACGGTGTCACCGAAGCTCGACGGGGCCGCGAACAGTACGGCGAGGAACGCCTCCGAGCTCTCCTCGCCGCGACGGGGCAGCTCAGCGCGCACGACCTCGTGGATGCCGTTGAGGCGGATGTGCTCGCCTTCACCGGTGGCCCCCATGCCGACGACATCGCTGTTCTCGCGCTGCGCGCGATCGACGTGGCTCGACAGGAGTCTCCCGCGCCCCCGCCGGCACGGTCTGACATCTGACTGAGGATGACAGTTGGTCCCGACAGCCGGATGGCGCTATGGGTCCCGTGGCGGCAGGGTCGGTATCGCCTCGCCGTCGGGCCCTTGTGGGTGCGCCGGGCGCCCGTCGTCGGCACCCAGATCTGTCCAGCTCGGCCCGTCCAGCTCGGCAAGGATCGCCTCGGCCGCGGTGGGCCGGCCGACGCGGGCGTCGGCGGCCAGCATGTCGAGGTGCTGATATGCCTGCTCGGGGGTGTTGCCTCTGCCGATCAGCACGCCGACGGCCTGGTCGATTGTCGACTGGGTCTTCAGCCCGCTGGGCGCGGCCGGGTCGCGCGGCACCGTGAGGTCCTCGTCGAGTACGAATCCGGTGGTGCCGAGGCCGCCGCTGTCGTTGGTCAGCCAGCTCAGGTCGGTCGCGAGGTCGAGGAACGCTCCGGGAGCCGCGGCGAAGAGGATCAGAGAAGTCGTAGCCGCCGGATCCTCAGCTGCGGGAGTACTCGGGGGAAGGGACATTCTTAGCGAGGCACGGATGTCTTCGCGCTCGGCATCGTCCTCGAGCACGGTGAAAATCAGGGAATTCTCTCCGGCGGAGAGTATGGCCGAGAGACCGAGGTAGGATCCTACGGCGCTCTTGGCGTCGGCGGCGAGTTGTCGCAGGGTTCGTGAGATATCCGCGCCCGGTTCGTCGAGCGATTCGGTGAGAGCGGCGAGGTCCGCCGCCAAAGCAGTGGAAATATCCACGACGGGGGTACTCCGAAACGGCGTCCCCGAACGCCCTTTTCGGCCACAAAGCCGAGTACCGCGGGTCGCGGTGCTTGGTGGGGCACCGGACACGAGTCAGGGCCCCGGATCCGTGGGTGCCATCTTCAGGCTACTCGGTCGAGCCGGCCGCGCCGCCGCGGAGGCACCGAGGACCGAGCTATATCTCGCGATTGCGGGCTCGGGCCCGGCGGACCGCCTCATCGACAATGCGCTGGGCGACGGCGGCGAGTTTGACGTTCTCGCGCTGGCTGATCGCGCGCAGCCGGGCAAATGCCTCTTCCGCGGTCCCGCCGGTGCGGCCGCGCAGCAGCCCGATGGCCTGATCGATGACCGGCCTGGTCGACAGGGCGGCTTGCAGCTGGATCGTGAGGTTCAGCGCCTGGGCCAGCACCTGGGCGTTGTGCACCGCGACCGCGGCCGGGGCCGCGAACAGCTCGCCGAGTTCGGCGGCGTGGTCGTCGAAGACGTCCTTGCCGTGGGCGTAGACGTTGATCGCGCCAACCACCTGGTCGGGTAGCAACAACGGCAGTGACAGCACGCTGTGCACACCGAGGCGGCCGACCCGGGGGCCGAAGCGGGGCCACTGCCGTTCGCCGCCCAGTGATCCCGAGCGGACCGTGCGCCGGTCGAGGGTCGCGGTGATACAGGGACCTTCGTTGAGGACCGCATACTGGATCTCGTCGATGTCCCGGACGAACGGCGCGCTGGCCGCCAGTGCCTCGATACGGTCGTCATCCCGGTCGAGACGCAGCAACGTCACCCCGGCGCCGTCGGCGCCTGGGATGGCCTGGGCGGCGAAGCTCGCCACCCGGGTCAGCAGCTCCTGAAGGTCCAGGGAACCGGACACCAGACCAGCGAGACCGGCCAGGCCCGCCCGCAGGTCGAGGGCATCCGCCCGCGCCTGCTCGGAACTCAGCTCCTGGGTCGGCCTGGCGATGCCATCGTCGAACACGGTCATGGTCGGGTTACCAGCATGGGTTGCCCCCAGGTTCGTGCCGAGCATGACATCTCGAGAGTCGCGTCGCGCCGGTCTGGCGAGCGCTTTTCCGCCTGATCAGCCGGCGAGGACCGGACCGTTGTCAGCGGGCGGGGCGGTCCGTGGTCATTCTGGTGATGGCGCGGCGCCCGCGTGGCGCAGTATCTGGCCAGCTGGGCCGGACAGCCGGCCGGTGGCGGCCATCTGGAGCACCTCTTCCCCCGCCTCCGGGGCAGCGTCGGGGGGTATCACGAGAAGGAAGAGGCGTGTTCGGTTGGCGCCGCCCAGCGTGACCGTGTGGGGGTCGAGGGCGCGAAACCAGCTGATCCGCAGCGGCGGGCGGCCCGGTCGTGGAAGCACGCGGGGGATGTCGGTCCAGATGTCACCGTTGACCGACATCCGGCCGGGCGCCTCACCCGTGGCGGACAACGCGGCGACGAGCGGGGGAAGCTCGCTGGCCAGGTGCCAGGTCCGTGGCCACCAGGCGCCGTCGAAGGATTCCCGGCCGCGGGCCGGGGCCAGTGACAGCCGTAGCTCACCGCCGCCGACCGGCTCGGGACGCATGTCCGCGAGGGTGACCTGGAGCTTGGTGGGTGCGCCGCCGTCGCCGTCGAAGCGCGCGGCGTCGACCTCGTCGAGAAGTGCGGAAGTTCGGCCCGTCGTCATGACGGCCGCCTAACTCCGGCGATAAGAGCCGCCGGATGGCCACGGCCGGTGCTGACACCAACCTGGCGTCGACATTCGCAGAATTCCGGATTCGTAGGATTCCGGCCGATCTTCACTGTACCACAGTGCGTCCGCCCTTGTATGATGATGGTTTTTGGTTCTCGATCAGCTGGCACGGATCAGGGCCGCGGGATCCTGCGAGGCGTTTTGCGCCGGTCGACAATCAGGAATTTTCGCGCTATGCTGAACCAGCTAGGCAAATAGCCGGCTCGGGATCGGAAACGCCGCGTAACTGCCGCGAGACCGCGAGTGTTCCGCTCACGCTCGGGCGCCATCGGTGATCGTCCATGGGACGTTGCCTGTGAGCCTGCCCGAACGTTTCGAGTGCCTCGGTATCGCTATCCCCGTCGAGGTTTTCCCATGGTCCGCGTGGGGCCTGCCGCCGGTCGATCCGCTGTATCCCAGCCATCGCCCGTCCGATGGGATCTGGCGAGCGTAGTGGAGTATCGACGGGACCTCCTCGATGTTCTCCTGGGACCACTCGGCGACACTGACCGGGCCCGCGCCCTTGCCCAGCTCGGGACGTACAACGACACTCAACGTCTCAAGGTCACTTATGGTGAGGTCGTATCGGCCGCGGCAGGAGCCCGGATCTTCACCTCGCACCGTGATCAGGTCACGACCATCCACGTTCGCGGCATGGCCGGCGCCGCGGGCACCGCGCTTCAGACCGCCCTCGACCATGGAATGCACGCGGGGGAGCCGCTGCTGGTCGTCGACCTCGGCGACGTGCCGGTCCTCGACGTGGCGGGCCTGGATGTGCTGGCCGGCGCCGCTTCCCTGGCGGCTCGCCGCCAGAAATGGATCAGTGTGCGCGGCGCCCGGCCCGCCGTCTTCGAGCAGCTCGTCGCGGCCGGTCTGGTCGCGGTGCTCGACGTCCATCCCGCACGCCGAACTCCCCAGGAAAGGGGGAGCACCATGACCACGACCAACAGCGGTGGCCACCAGGCCCGCGAAGGCGATCTCGACAGGATCAAGGGCATCGGCGCCCGATATCGGACGATCCTTGAGGAGATCGGTGTCGCCTCGATCAGGGAGTTGGGGCGTCGCAACGCCGCCAACCTGAAGAAGATGATCGAGGACCGGCACGGGCCGGTTGTCGGGCTCTCCGAGCGGCAGATTCAAGCCTGGATCGACGCGGCGAAGACCGCCAACACATTGCGCCCCGCCTGACATCCGCGGCCCTCACCTCAGGTCGTCCACCACGGTGGCCGGATGCGAGCCCTCGCGCCGGTGACCGGCATGGGACAGCCGGGCGGGACCAGCTCTTGCCAGATTAGATATCTATGCTCGCGAGATGGTCGGCGGTGCCCCCGCACCACTCGACCAGGAAGAGCGTCGCGTCGTCGGTCGTGATCCCGCGCCGTTCCCGCATCAACGCGTGGGACAGACTCCGCACCGTCTCCCGCACACTGTTTCCGTGGGCACTCTCGACGAAGTCGATCAGGCGTTCCTCGCCGAACTGCTGCCCGCCCGTCTCATGCTCCTCGACGAGGCCATCGGTGAAGAACAGCACCCGGTCGCCGCGTAGGAGCGTCTGCTCACTGACCTGCGGTATGTCACCACCGAAGCCGATCGGCAGGGTCCCAGGGCTCTCCAGCGCCTGGATAACCTTGCGATCGCGGATCAGCAACGCCGCCGGATGGCCTGCGTTAACCCACTGCAAGTGACCTGTTCCGATATCCAGACGCATCATCTGCGCTGTGACGAAGTGATCGGTACCGAACTGCTTGTGGATGGCTGCGTCCATGAACGTGTACAGGTCGGCAAGCCCGATATCGGCACGTCTGGCGTGCCGGTAGGCGCCGATCGCGACCGTCGCCAGCACCGCGGCGTCCAGGTCGTGGCCCATCGCGTCGATGATGACCATGTGAAGGATGTCGTCGTTGAGGGCGTAGTCGAAGCTGTCGCCCGCGATGTTGTAGGCGGGTTCGAGAATGCCGGCCACCGCGACCTGCGGGGTGATCATGGTCAGCGGAGGCAGCAGCGACCACTGGATCTCCGCGGCGACACTCATCGGTTCGAGACGCCGGGCCTGGAAGAACTGGTCGGTGTAGCTGCTCTTGGTCACCAACATGTCGGCGACAAGGCCGGCGAGTCGCCCCAGCAACCGGCGGTCATCATCATCGACCGTGTCGAGAGTAAACGCCAGTACCCCCACCTGGTCGCTACCGTCCAGCAGCGGCAGGTACATTCGCGTACCGTCAGCCTGTGGCTGCTCGACAGTCATCGCGCGGAGGAATGCCGTGCCGGCGGGGGAGTCGTCGATCGGCTCGGGCTTCCCGACCGCGAGGCTCCTGCCCGGCAGCGGCGTGAGTATCAGCTGCTCATAGTCCTGCAGAAGGATCGAGATGTCTCGCCCGCCGATCCTGCCGATCTCTTCCGCCACCAGTGGGGCAATCAGCTGTGGCGGCATCTCGTGAGCGCGGTCCAGCAGCACACCCAGCAGTCGCTCACCGAATCCCTCCGACCGATCCACCATGATCTTGCTAGACCGGCCGCCACCTGTACCATTGGTGCCTCTTCTCCCTGCTCGACCGTTCATACCGGGTGAGCCTCCCCGGACCGCGTCAGCCGGTCACGTCGACACCCCGCTTCGCTCCTGATCGACGGGGAGGAGGCCGGCAAATGGCGTGGCAGGTGACGAAGGAGCGGTAGTGCGGTGACCGGCGGGCTCGGCCGATCAGGCGGTCGTCGGCGGGCTACACCTGCGCGCCGCGTCAAACGCCGCGCTGTCCTGCAGCCCGGCGTCCTGTATGGCCGTACCGCGCCACAGGGCAAGGGCCTCACGCAGCAGTCGTACCCACCGCGGGTCCCCGTCATCGTGGGCCTGGTCGACGAGGCGTTCGAACCGCACGGCGTCGACGGCGCCGGGTTCCACCCTCAGCAGGGAGCCGTCCGTCTGCCCTCGACCGCCCCTTCCGGCAGCGCCCTCCACAGCCGGGAAACCAGGCGTTGCAGGGCATTCGCCGCCTCTGACGGCGGACGTTCACCCCAAATCCGGTCGACGGGCGTCGCCTTCGGGACCTCGTGACCTGGATCGAGCGCGAGAGCGATCAACCGCGCGCGCGACCGGGCGCCCGGCAGGTCAGCGAGGACGCCTTCGTCCGTACGAACCTCGAATGGCCCAAGCATTCCGATCTGCACCTGGCCGATTTTGCCGCGGTCGATTGGCGGCCCTTTGATCGCGATTTAGGTCCTCCGGTGGCGGTAACCGTTGCCGTTTCACGACCGCCGCGGGGCGTTACCGGCGATCACGCCAATGGCGCTGGCTCTGGCGGTCGCGGTTCAGTACGGTCCCGGGTCGGCAGTTGGGCAGAGGCGGCGTAAGCTTAGGTCACTGGGAAACAATCCGGCCTGCCGCGCATCAGCGTCGCGGCTCTACGAGCCTCAGGCTCAGCCCGGGCACGTCGGTGAACTCCCTTGGAGAGGCACCTCATGTCCGCTCAGTACGGTTCCGCCTCCGGGTCATCCACGGCCGTAGGCGTGCTCGGTAGCCGCTACGGCACCTGCGACGGCAAGTCCGCGTTCGCCAGGGAGACCAGCCCTGGTAACTGGCAGGTCAAGGTCCACGACCCCAAGAGCCCGCGCGCGGGCCACGATGGTTGGGTGTTGATCGGCTCCGGTTGGCCGACGTTGGCCGAGGCCGCCGCCGCCGCCGGCCTGTCCTGAGCCCGCGTCGCTCGTCGGGCGGGCCGCTCGCCGGTTCCTGCCGGGCCGGGTACCGGTCGCCGCCTGTTCGCGGGGACGGCCGGGGCCCGCGTCATCTGCGTGCGGGTGGACGTAGCCCGTCGAAGACGATGGTGAGTGTCCGGGCCTGCAGCTCGTCGTCCCAGCCTGCCTGCAGCGCTGCCTGACAGGCGGCCGTGAGGAGCGCGAGCACCTCCGGAACGCGGACGTCGTCGCGTACGGCGCCGGCGTCCTGAGCGTGGGTGAGCAGCGCGTCGATCGACTCTCGCAGCGTGTGGATCGGTTTGGCCACCGGGAGGTTGATCCCCGAGGCGGCCAGGAGATCGACGACCGTCTTCTTGGCCGCCGCCTGCTCGACCATGCTCGCGAAGAAGACGAACAGACCGGTCGCCGGATCGCCATCGTCGACCAAGGTCTTGATCTCGTCGTCCAGCCGAACCACGAGGTCGCTGACCAGCGCCCGCAGCAGGGCTTCCTTGGTCGGGAAGTGCCGGAAGACGGTGCCGATCGCGAGCCCGGCCCGCCGGGCGACCTCCTCCGTCGACGCCGAGGCGCCCTTCTCGGCGAAGACCGCCTCGGCGGCATCCAGGATCCGCGCTCGGTTGCGCCGTGCGTCGGCGCGCAGACCCTGGCTTGCTGGCACGACGCCCCGATCGGCCGCTGAGGACCTGCCTTCCGACATGGGTGGCGTCCTCCTGGGATTGACAACATGAGTCAAGACTCATCATATTCTGAGTCGCGACTCATGTTAGCTCCGCGGGACGGCCTAGACCGGTCGGTCGCGCGCCCAGTCTGGAGGGAACCGAATGGTGTCACCGTCCGCCAGCGCCGAGATGACCCCACGCGAGGCCTTTGCCCGTTTCCAGGAGGCACTTCTCGGGAACGCCCCCGAACGCGCGGACGAGCTGTACGCCGAGGACGTCATCATCGAGCTCCCGTTCGCCCGGCCGGGCATGCCGAGCCGCTTCGAGGGGCGAGCGGTGTTCGGCGCCTTCGCCGCGGCGGGCCGGGCCTCTCTGCCGGTGCGGTTCGAGGGATTCCGCAATGTGGTCATCCACGACACGGCGGACCCGCAAGTGATCATCGTGGAGTACGACCTCGCCGGAACGATAACCACCATCAACCGTCAGGCCTCGGCGTCGTTCGTCCTCGTCCTCAGGGTTCGTGACGGTCGGATCGTTCACCTGCGCGAGTATCAGAACGTCCTTGGCATGGCGGTGGCGCTTGGCCAGCTCCCGGCGCTGCTGGCCAGCATCGGTTCCGAAGACGCCCGTACCCAACCCCCGGGAGCTGGCAGGTAGCCGGGTGGCCCGGCGGCCGAGCCGCTGCTGCGCAGGAGCGCGACCGCTCCGCTCCGCCGGCGGCGGCGATGCGTCCGCGGACCCGGCGCGGGACGAGCGGCGGTATCGCCGTGTGCTGACAGACTCCGGGCATGGAGTGGTCCTGGCTCACCGGCTCATATCACGAGCAGTTCATCAGAACCGGCCGTCAGCCGTTGCTGCTTCTTCTCGTGGGCTTGGTCGGCGGGTTCCTGTTCATCAGGACCTCCGCCCGCCTCATCCGGGCGAACGTTCGATGGTGGCCGGGAAACATTTCGGCCGGCGGGGTGCACGTGCACCACGAGTTCTTCGGTGTTCTCATGATGCTCGCGGCCGGCACCATCGGCTTCGCTCCCAGCGCCGTCCACCCGTGGCGTGACATCCTTGCGCTCGTCTTCGGGATCGGGGCCGGCCTCGTTCTCGACGAATTCGCGCTCCTGCTCCACCTGAAGGACGTCTACTGGACGAAGGAAGGCCGCTCCTCCGTCGATGCCGTCATCGTTGCCACGGCTTTGACCGGGCTCCTCCTGGTCCGCGCCGCACCCTTCGGGCTGGATGACATCAGTGACGACGAACGCTCCGCCCGCTGGACCCTTGTGGCACTTGTGCTGTTCAATCTGTCCCTTACCGTGCTGACCGCGATCAAGGGAAAACCCTGGGTGGCGATGTTCAGTGTCTTCGTGACCGTTGTCGGGATCTGGGGCGTCCTGCGGCTCGCCGCCCCGGGAAGCCCGTGGGCGCGGCGCCACTACGACCAGGGGAAGATGGCGCGAGCCGGGGAGCGGGCCGCGCGGTGGGGCAGACGACGTGAGCGCGCGTTCTCGCTGATCGCCGGCGCCGACAGCCCCGATTCCTCCCCGTAGCCGCGGGTGCCGGCTAGTTTGGTCATATGTCCACGGACCAGGGCATTCGACCGACTCCCACCGAGGATCATGCGGTGACGCCGCCGGCCGAGCGGTGTCCGCGGCCGTTGGGACGGGTGCGTGATGACGCCCGGTCGGCCGTGTACTGGGGCGCGGCCCACGGGCTTCCCCGGGTCGCCGTGCGGGCGGCGGCGCGGCGGGGGGACCTGCAGGGCCGGCTGATCGTCGCGGGTGCCGGCGGGGGAGAGGTCTGGGAGGCCGTCGAACAGGTGCGCGCCGCCGGGCCGCTGTACCGCGGTCGGTTCGCGTTCCTGACCGTGGACCATGCCGTCACACGGGAGGTTCTCGCCAGCGGTGACTTCCGGGCCGGCAGCCCGGCCCGGGCCGGTGGCCTCCTCGGTGCTCTGATGGCCCGGACCGCGCCCGACGTGCTGCATCCCATGGAGCCGCCGTCGCTGCTGGTCACGGAGCCACCCACGCACACCCGGCACCGCCAGCTGGTCAGCCGGGTGTTCACCGCGCGGGCGGTCCAGAACCTGCGGGCGCGCACCGAACAGATAGCGTCCGAGCTCCTCGACGGCCTCGCCACGGCCGAGCCCGTTGACCTGGTCGCCACCTACTGCGCCCTGTTGCCGGTCACCGTGATCTCCGAGATTCTCGGGGTCCCGCCCGGCGAACGGCCCCGAGTGCTGGCGCTGGGATCCGCCGTCGCGCCGAGCCTCGACTTCGGGCTGGGTCTCCGGCAGTTCCGGTCCGTCACCGCCGCCATGCGTGACTTCGAGTCGTGGCTGACCGGGCATCTCGCCTGGCTGCGGCACGAGCCGGGCGATGACCTGCTCAGCCAGCTCATCGTGGCCCGCGACCAGGACGGCGGGCTCGACGAGAGCGAGCTGAAGTCGATCGCCGGGCTGGTGCTCGCGGCCGGCTTCGAGACCACGGTGAACCTGCTCGGCAACGGCATCACCCTGCTGAGCCGGCACCCGGAGCAGCTCGGGCGGCTGCGCGGCCAGCCGGAACTGTGGCCGGGCGCGGTCGAGGAGATCCTCCGGATCGATCCGCCGGTGCTCCTTACCGGGCGCATCAGCACCCGCGAGCTAGACCTTCGCGGCGTCACCGTTCCGGCCGGGACCTACGTCGTGACCGTCCTCGCCGGCGCCAACCGGGACCCGAAGGTGTTCGCCGAGCCGGCGACGTTCGACGTCGCCCGCGCGAACGCCCGTGACCACGTCTCCTTCTCCGCCGGCCGGCACTTCTGCCTGGGAGCCTCGCTGGCCCGGATGGAAGGCGAGGTCGGCCTGCGCGCGTTCTTCGACCGCTACCCGGACGCGACGCTGCTCCCGGGCGCCCGCCGCCGCGCGAACCGCGTCCTGCGCGGCTGGAGCCGCCTGCCCGCCAGCCTGTCCTGACCTCTTGCCCCGGCGCGTTGCCCCGGCGCGAACCCGCCGCTGAGCGGCCTCGCTCCGAGGCGCGCCGGTCAGATGACCAGGGCGCCGGCGTCGATCGGCAGGGCGACCCCGGTGATGTAGCGGGCCTCCTGCGACGCGAGGAAGAGGACGGCGTTGCTCACGTCGATCGACTCGACCCAGTCGATGGGCAGCAGGATCGTCTCCGACGACGCCTTGCCGAAGTCCTCCCGGGTGGGGTTGGGGATGTCCGGGCAGAACAGGTGGTACATGCTCTCGTTCTGGATCATGGGAGTGTCGACCTGGGTCGGGTTCACGGTGTTCACCCGGATGCGGTTCGGGGCCAGCTCCTGGGCCAGGGTCTTCATCAGGCCGACGACCCCGTGCTTGGCCGAGACGTAGTGGCTCACGCCCGAGTAGGAGCGCAGTCCGGCGACCGAGCTGACCAGGATGAGCGAGCCGCCGTCGCCGGTGGCCAGCAGGTGCGGGATGGCGACCTTGCAGGTGCGCCACACTCCGCTCAGGTTGATGTCGATCATGTCGCCCCACGTCTGCTCGGTCAGTTCGTGGGAGGGGCCGTTCGAGAGGATGCCGGCGTTGGCGACGACGATGTCGAGCCGGCCGAGCTCGGCGACCCCGCGGTCGACCGCGGCGCGCAGCGAGTCGGTGTCGCGCACGTCCCCTTCGGCCGCGACGATCCTGCGGCCCAGCTTCTCGACCATCGCGACGGTCTCGGCGAGGTCCTCGGGGGTCGCCCCCGCGTAGTCGGTGGTGTCGATCTCGGCGCAGAGGTCGACCGCGATGATGTCGGCGCCCTCCTCGGCCAGCCGCACCGCGTGGCTGCGGCCCTGCCCCCGGGCGGCCCCGGTGATGAACGCGACCTTGCCTTCGACTCGTCCCGCCATGTCCGTCTCCTTGCGTCGTGACGTCACTTGATCACTTGACCAGTACGCCGGCATCCACCGGCAGGGCGATCCCGGTGATGTAGCGGGCCTCGTCCGAGGCGAGGAAGAGGACCGCGTTGCTGACGTCCTCGGGCTCGACCCAGGGGATCGGGAGCGCGTTCATCGCCTGCGACACCGGTGCGAAGTCCGCCCGGGTGGGGTTGTCGACATCCGGGCAGAACAGCCGGTACATCGGCTCGTTCATGATCATTGGTGTGTCGACCTGGGTCGGGTTCACCGTGGTGACCCTGATCCGGTGTGGGGCCAGCTCCTGGGCCAGCGTCTTCATCAGCCCGACGACGCCGTGCTTGGCCGCCGTGTAGTGGGCGATGTTGGCGTACGCCTTCAGACCGGCCGCGGAGCTGGTGAGGATGATCGCGCCGCCACGGCCGCCCGCGATGAGGTGCGGGATCGCCGCCCGGCAGGTGCGCCAGGCCCCGCTCAGGTCGACGTCGATGATCTCGGTCCAGATCTCCTCGGTCATCTCCATCATGGGCGCGGGCGTGTTGACACCGGCGTTGGCGCAGACGATGTCGAGCCGGCCGAGCTCGGCGACCCCCTCGTCGACGGCGGCCGTCACCGCCGCCAGGTCACGCACGTCGGCCCGGCGGGCGACGACGCGGCGCCCCAGCGCCTCGACCAGCGCGGCCGTCTCGGCCAGCTCCGCCTCGCCGGCCAGCGGGTAGGGCACGGTGGTCATCGGCGCGCAGGCGTCGAGCGCGATGATGTCGGCGCCCTCCTGGGCCAGCCGGACGGCGTGGGCGCGGCCCTGCCCGCGGGCGGCGCCGGTGATCAGGGCGACCTTGCCGGCCACGCGTCCCGGTCTGTTCGGCCCCGGTCCGTTCGCCCCCGACTCGTTCGGCACGCTCACTTGATCACCCCGTAGCGCCGCCGGTCGATGGTGATCGCGACAGCGGCGATGACCACCGTGCCCTTGACGATGAGCTGCGTGTACGGGTCGACGGCGGTGATGTCCATGCCCGCACCGAGGATGACGATGACCAGCGCGCCGAGCAGGGTGCGGTGCGGGCCGCCGACGCCGCCGGACAGGGCGGTGCCACCGACGACGATGGCCGCGATCGAGTTCAGCAGGCTGGGATCGGCGCCGAGCGGCACGCCGGTGCTCGCCTGGCCGGTGAAGATGATGCCCGCGACCGCCGCGATGACCCCGGCGAGCGCGAAGACCAGCAGCTTCACGACCTGCACCCGCACCCCGGACAGGCGCGCCGCGCGCTCGTTGCCGCCCACCGCGTAGAGGTGCCGGCCGAAGGAGGTGGCGAACGCGAGCACGGTGAGCAGGCCGGTCAGGATCAGCGCGGTGAGCGCGCCGTTCGGGATGCCCGGGATCGACGAGTCGTTGACGAGCGTGTGCAGCAGCCCGGAGCTGAAGGCCACCGGGCCGCCGTGGGAGATCGTGTTCGAGATCCCGTCCAGCACCGACATCATTCCCAGCGTCACCAGGAACGACGGAACGCGCAACACGGTGGTGACGAGCCCGTTGACCAGGCCGACCAGCCCACCGACGGCGAGCACCATGATGATCGCCAACGGGCCGCCGAACGAGTCGATCCACTTGGCGATGAGGATGCCGGCGAGCGTCGCGTTCGCCGCCACCGACAGGTCGATGCCGCCGATGAGGATGACGAACGTCCCGGCCAGCGCGATGACGGTCAGGAACGCCATCTGCCGCAGGATGTTCTGCGCCGAGTCGGTCGACAGGAACGCCGAGTTCCGGCTGCCGAAGTAGATGATGAGCGCCAGCAGCGCGACAAGCGGGACGGCGATCGTCCGGCTCCGCGACAGCGTGGCGGTGACCGCGGTGAGCCCGCTGAGCCCGGAACGGCCGGCCGGCGTCGAAGGGTCACCCCCGGAGCCGGCGACCTGCGGCGCGGCCAGATCGGTCGAGTTGTGGGTCACGGTGGTCCTCACATCATGTGGCTGATGACGTCGACGTCGGTGGGTTTGCCGGTCGCGGGCGACGGGATCTCGGCCGTCACCCGGCCGTCCCGCAGCACGACGATCCGGTCAGCCAGGCCGATGACCTCCTCCAGGGACTCGGCGCACAGCAGCACGCCGACGCCGTCCCGGGTCAGGTCGCGGATCATCGTGTAGATCTCCTCGCGGGTACCCACGTCGATGCCGCGGGTGGGGTCGTCGAGCACGAACACCCGGACCCTGCGGGCCAGCCAGCGGGCGAACACCGCCTTCTGCTGGTTCCCGCCGGAGAGCTCGCGGATGGGGGTGGCCAGCGAGTCCGTCTTGATGCGCAGCCGCGACGACAGGCTGGCCGCGCGGCCGCGCTCGTCCCGCAGCCGCAGCAGCCCGGACCAGCGGGAGGTGAGCAGGTCGAGGAAGCCGATGGAGATGTTGCCGCGCACCGACATCGCGCTGAACAGGGAGTCGTTCGCCCGCTCTGGCGGGACATAGCAGACCCCGGCCCGCACCGCGCGGCGGACCGACCAGCGGTCCCGCCGGCGCCCGTCGACGGTGAGCGAGCCGCCGCCGAGCCGGGTCGCGCCGGCCACGGCGGCGGCCAGCTCCGACTTGCCCGACCCGATGACACCCGCCACGCCGACGATCTCGCCCGGCCGGATCGCCAGGTTCACGTCCGTGAACGCGCCGGCCACCGAGCCGCCCGTGATCTCCAGGATCGGCTCGGCGGCCGCCGCGGCGCCGGTCTGCTCGGTCTCCCGGTAGTAGTCGACGCTGCGTTCCCGGCCGACCATCAGCTCGTGCAGCCGCCGGTCGGTGACGCCCTCGTTGCGCAGGTCGTCGACCACCTTCCCGTCCCGCAGCACCAGTAGCCGGGTGGCAAGGCGCAGCACGTCGGGCAGGATGTGCGAGACGTAGATGAACGACGCCCGGTCCCGCCACCGCTCGATCAGCGAGAACAGCAGCTCGGCCTCATGCTCGCTCAGGGCACTGGTCGGCTCGTCGAGCAGGATGAGCGGCGGGGTGTCCGCGATGCGGGCGTCCGCGAACGCCTTGGCGATCTCGACGAACTGGCGCTGCGGATAGGTCAGGTCGGCGACGACGGCGTCGGCCCTGATGTCGTCGACGTGCATGTCCCGCAGCAGCGCCGCCGCGGCGGCCCGCAGCCGCCGTTTCCGCCCCGGCCCCCGGCCGCCGGTCCGGATCTCCCGGCCGAGGTAGATGTTCTCGTAGACGCGCAGCGACTCGACGAGCGCCTGCTCCTGCACGACGACCGCGACACCCAGGGCGGCCAGCGCGCGTGGGCTGCCCAGCGGCGCGTCCTGGCCGCCCACCGTCATCGTTCCGGTGTCCGGGCGGACGGTGCCGCTGAGCACCCCGATCAGGGTCGACTTGCCGGCGCCGTTCTCGCCGACGAGGCCCAGCACCTCGCCCGTACCCACCGTCATGGACACGTCGCGCAGCGCGTGGACTGGACCGTAGCGCTTGGAGATTCCCGTGAGGGCGACGGTCGATTGGGTAGGCACGGGCTGGATCCACCCCACTTTCTGTGTGCCTGGGCGTGCTGCCTGGGTCCGCTGCCCAGGCGTGCTGCCTGGGTCCGGCTAGGCGACGAGGCTGTCCTTGAACTCGAGCAGCGGGCCGGACTTGAAGGCGCTGGCGTAGGTGGTCCGCACCGAGGCGATGTCGGCGGACGCCCAGGCGGAGTTCAGCTTGTACTCGTCCTGGGGGACGCCCTTGTAGTACTCGTTGGGGTCGATCGGGTTCAGCAGGGTCTGCGGGTCCCAGTCGTTCGGGTGCAGGGCCTTGCTCATCCGCTCCCACTCGAACGGCAGCTTGTCCGCGTAGACGGTGGAGAGCACCTTGTCGGCGGTCTCGGGGGTGACCAGCAGCGCGCCCTGGGAGATGAACTTCTCCGGGAGGGAGAACTCGACGTCGTTCAGCACGTCGAAGACGGTGATCCCGAGCAGGCCGGCGGTCAGGCCGCCGACGGTCGCGCTGGTCAGGTACTGCTTGCCGTCGGCGATGTACTGGATGTTCTGCTTGTTGCCGTCGAAGCCGACGACGATCTTGCCGGTGATGCGCTGGGCGTCCAGCGCCGCGATGACGCCGGCGGCCTCGCTGTCGTTCTGGGCGAAGACGCCGACGAAGTCCTTGACCGACGGCAGGATGTTCGTCAGCGAGGTCCGGGCGTCCTCGGAGGTCCAGTTGCCGGGCGACGCGGTGACGATCTTGATGTTCGGGAAGTCCTTCAGCGCCGTGTTCAGGCCGGCGGTGCGCTGGTCGTCGGCCGACGAGCCCTTCTGGCCCGGGACGTGGATGATCGTGCCGGAGCCGCCGACCTTCTGGAACATGGCGCGCGCGGTGGCCTCCGCGATCTTCACCGACGGCGGCGTGATGAACCGGACCCACTTGTCGGCGTCCGCCGGGGTGTACCAGGCCGGGGCGGTGTACGAGCTGGCGTAGAGGATGCCGGCGGCCTGGCAGGCCTTGGTGACGGCCGCGGCCTGGGCCTCGGTCGCCGGGGTGCCGAAGATCGACGCGCCGCCGGAGGTCCGGACGTTGCCCACCTGCCCGATGGCGGTGTTGACGTTTCCCTGGTCCTCCAGGCTGGACATCGGCACGCCTAACGCGGCCATCGCCTGCTTGCCGCCGTCGTTGAAGGCGACGAAGTAGTCGTTGGACAGCGTGGTGACCTGGGAGAAGGTGCGCTTCCGGACCAGCTTGCCGCCGCCGGCCGCGCCGCTCGCCCCGGCCGCGGCGGTCGACGAGCCGGAGTCCGAGCCGCAGGCACCGATACCCAGAGCGATGCCCGCGGCGCCCATGGCGGCGAGGAACGAGCGCCGTGAGGTCGGGTGCGAGAATCTTGCGTTCCTTGCGAAATCGACGATGCGTGACTCGTTCGATGCCATCGTGCTGTCTCCTTGATGAGCCGGTTTTCCGCCTCGGCGCGGCGGGTGACGGACCGGTCGGGGCGCGCGGAACCGCGGTGGCGGTCGCACCGCCGGAGCCCGTGAATCAGTCGGTATATCGTCTGCCCGAAACGTTCCCGCCGGCCGGGTGATGCCATCGCGTGATGGCGCGGAAGGTGGAGGGGGAAGCTGCGTCACAAGCCGGGCGAGGGCGCTCGGGGAATAGCGATGAATGCGGTTGGTGCGGGTCAGCCCGGCCTGCGCGAGGTCGTAACGAGCAGCTGGGCGGCGAACCAGCGCGACGCGTGCGCGGCGGCCTGGTCGAGCTTCGACCGGTCGCTGTATAGGGTCATGTGCGTCGTGTGCGGAAGGACCACGAGTTCCTTCTTCGCGGTCGGGAGGCGGTTGTACACGCCGATCTCGAGGTCCCACAGGGTGATGTCGTCGCCCTCGGCCACGATGACCATCGCCGGGGTGTCGTAGATCCGGTCGGCGAACGGCGTGACGTCGTAGTTCAGCAGCAGGTCGACCGACTCCATCGTGCTGCGGTTCTCGTACAGCGGCGCCTCGGTGGCCTGCAGCGCGGCGAAGGTGGTGCGCGTCTCGGGGAACGGCCAGGACGACAGCTCGCTGTCGGGTGTCTCGCTGGCATGCGGGATGTACAGGCGTTTTGCCGGGTCCTCGTAGCGCAGCCGGCGGTCCTCGAGGACGGCGTCCCACAGCTTGCGGTAGCCGAGGCCGCCGTGGACCCGGCGCATGTTCCGGTAGCCGTCGACCACCGGGATCTGGCTGACGATCGCCTTCACCCGCGGGTCGGTGGCCGCCAGGACGAGCACGTGGCCGCCGGAGTAGGAGATGCCCCAGGCGCCGAGCCGGTCCGGGTCGATGCCGTCGGCGCGTTCCAGGAAGCTCAGCGCGTTCTGGTAGTCGCGGATCTGTGCCCACGGGTCGAGGTGCTGGCGCGGCTCACCGTCGGAGACCCCGAGATTGCGGTAGTCGAACACCAGCGCCGCGATTCCCAGGGATGCGAACGCCTCCGCGTAGTAGGGCATGACGAGTTCTCGCACATAGCACCAGCCACCGGCCAGCACGACGGCGGGAACCTTCTCGGTGCTCGCGTCGACATCCGGGCGGTAGAGCCAGCCGCGTACGGTCGTGCCGTCGCTGCTGAACTCGACGTCTTCTCGGCGCATCGGAAGTCCTCCGGCGTGGGCAGGAGCGTGTGGAATGCCTTTGGTCAGGCGTTCGCCCGCCCCGGCCCATGGTCTTGGGGCTGGTATAGGAAGCGGTCGCGGCGACTTCTCGGTTTCGCGGCGTCCTGCTTATTACGGGTGCGTTACCCGTGGGCGTGTCGACCATCGTGGATGGCGTCCGTCACGTTGTCAAGTGGCACTTGACAGTCGGTCTGCGTGGCCGACCCTGGTTACTCTCGGTGTTGACGAACGGGGGTGTCAAGTCCCACTGGACACTCCTGTTCGGTTGGGGCTACGTTGGCCGCCACGGCCGAGTCGACCGGCCCGACCCCCTCGGCCGACCCCACGGACGGACCATCGCCGCTCGTCGCCGCCCGTCGCGCGCGGCCGGCGGGGCAGCGGAGCCTCGGCGGGTCGAGCCGTCACGCCCCGGCGAGCAGCCGGCGGTCGTCGTGCCCCCGGACGGGAGAGCCAGATGGATTGCGCGCGCTTACTCGACGCCTACGAACGCATGGTGCTGATCCGCCGTGTGGAGGAGCGGGTCGCCGTGCTGTACCGCGACGGGCTGGTGCCGGGATTCGTCCACACGTCGGTCGGCCAGGAGGCCTGCGCGGTCGGCGCCCTCGCCCACGCCCGCACCAGCGACGTGATCACGTCGACGCACCGCGGGCACGGTCACGTCCTCGCCAAGGGCCTGCCCCCACGACAGATGATGGCCGAGCTGATGGCCAAGGAGACCGGCGCCTGCCGCGGCCGCGGCGGCTCCATGCACGTCGCCGACCCCGGGCTCGGCATCTTCGGCGCGAACGGCATCGTCGGCGCCGGGCTGCCGATCGCGCTCGGCGCCGCGCACGCCCTGCGCCGCCGCGGCGGCGGAGATGCCGTCATCGCCTTCTTCGGCGACGGCGCCGTCGCGACCGGGGCCTTCCACGAGGCGATGAACATGGCCGCGCTCTGGCGGCTGCCGCTGGTGTTCTTCTGCGAGAACAACCGCTTCTCCGAGTTCTCCCGGGCCGAGGACCAGCATCCGGTGCCGTTGCGCGCGCGGGCCGGCGCCTACGGCATGGCGTTCGTGGAGCTGGCCGGCAACGACGTGGAGGCGGTCGCCGACGGGATGCGCCTGGTGCTGGACCAGGTCCGGGCCGGGAATGGCCCGGTGCTGGTCGAGAGCGTCACCACCCGGGTGCGCGGCCACTACGAGGGCGACGAGCAGCGCTACCGGGAGCGGGCGGACCTCGCCGACGCGACGGCCCGGGACCCGCTGCTGCTGACCCGGGCGCGGCTGCTCGACCTGGGCGTGCCGGCGGCGGACGTCGAGCGCGCCGAGCGGCGGGCTGAGGCGGACGTCGAGGACGCCGAGAAGTTCGCCCGGGAGTCTCCCGAACCGGATCCGGCCGGAGCCGCCGACCATGTCTATGCGGGGCGACCGGCTCGCCGGGCCGCGTCGGCCGTCGCGGCAATCCCGGCCACGTCGACGGCCGTCGGTGGGAGCGCCGTCTCGGCGGCGGGGCTGTCCCCGGCTGGCGGGCCGTCCCCGGCGGCGGTGTCCGCCGACGAGGCCGGCAGCCGCCCGTCGTCGGGCTCGCGCATCCTGCGGCAGGCGATGCGCGACGCCCTCGCCGCGGACCCGTCGGTCTTCCTCGCCGGCATCGACGTCGCCGGCGGCAACGTCTTCGGTCTCACCCGCGGCCTCGCCGGCGAGTTCCCCGACCGCGTGCTGGACACGCCGATCGCGGAGACCGCGATCATGGGCCTGGGGGTGGGCGCGGCCATGGCGGGCCTGCGTCCCGTCGTCGAGCTGATGTACCTGGACTTCCTGGGGGTCTGTCTCGATCAGATCATGAACCAGGCGGCCAAGCTGCGGTTCATGACCGGCGGCGCGGTCACCGTTCCGATGGTCGTGCGCACCCAGTTCGGGTCGGGCCGCTCGTCGGGCAGCCAGCACTCGCAGAGCCTGGAGACGCTCTTCGCGCACATCCCGGGCCTGACCGTGGTGATGCCCAGCTTCGGCGACGACGCCTACGGCCTGCTGCGGACCGCCATCGAGGACGACAACCCGGTGGTGTTCATCGAGAACCGGCTGTTGTACGAGCGGAAGTGGGCGATGCCCACCCCCGACCACCGCGTTCCGCTGGGCCAGGCCCGGGTGGTCCGTCCGGGCACCGACGTCACGATCGTGTCCTGGTCGCGAATGGTGTTCGAGGCGCTCGCCGCCGCCGAGACACTGTCGACGGAAGGCATCGACGCGGAGGTCCTGGACCTGCGCACGATCGTCCCACTGGACCGGGAGGCGGTGCTCGCCTCACTCGCCCGGACGAACCGGCTGGTCATCGCGCACGAGGCGGTGGTCGACTTCGGGGTCGGCGCGGAGATCGCCGCGCTAGCCGTGAACGAGGGGTTCTGGTCGCTCGACGCGCCGGTGCGCCGGGTCGGGGCCGGCTACACGCCGGCGCCGTACGCCCCGTCGCTGGAACGCCGCTGGGAGGCGGGCGCCGCCGACATCGTCCAGGCCGTCCGGGAGGTGACGGCATGCTGAGCCCGACCAGGCCGCACGCGGTGGACCACTACGTTCTTCCCCAGGCGACGTTCACCGACCGGCTGCGCGAGACCGTGGCCGCGCGCGGCGACGAGCTCGCGGTGGTCGAGGGGGAGCGCCGGCTGACCTACGCCGAGCTCGCCGCGGCGGCCGAGCGGGTCGCCGCCGGGCTGCGGGCTCGCCACGTCGGCACCGGCGACGCCGTGCTGATCCAGCTCCCCAACTGGTGGGAGACGATGGTGGTCTCCTGGGGCGTCTTCCTCGCCGGCGCGGTGCTGGTGCCGGTGGTGCCCATCTACCGGGAACGGGAGCTGGGCCACATCGTCCGCCAGACCCGGCCGGCCGCGGCGTTCGTGCCCGAGCAGTACCGCTCCTACCGGCACGCCGAGGTGCTGCGGGAGGCGCTGCGCGCGGCGCGGCCCGCCCGGAGCGGATCATCGCCGGCGGACGACCGGCCGGAGGCGACGGTGGTCGCCGTGCGCGTGGGTGTCGAGGGCATCGCGGGTGCCGCGGGTGTCGAGTCGCTGTCCGACTGGCTGGCCGACCCGCCCGCCGGCGCGCCGGAGCCCGCCGCCGCACGGGGACAGGCACGGGCCGATCCGGGTGACATCGCGGTCGTGCTCTACACCTCGGGCACCACCTCAGCGCCGAAGGGCGTGCTGCACAGCCACCAGACGCTGCTCGCCGAGACCCGCGCCATGGCGAGCGCCGCCCGGCTCGGCCCGGCCGACCGGGTGTTCATGGCCTCCCCGCTCAGCCACATCACCGGTCTGTCGTACGGGTTGCTGCTGCCGGCGGACCTCGGCTGCCCGGTCGTCCTGCAGAGCCGGTGGGACGCCGCGGCCGCCCTCGACCTGATCGAGGAGTACCGCTGCGCCTTCACCGTCAGCGCCACGCCGTTCCTGCGCGGGCTGGCCGACGTCTACGCCGAGCGGGGGCGTCGCAGCGCGCTGCGGGTGTTCGTCTGCGGCGGCGCGGACATCCCGGCCGCGCTGGTCCGCCGGGCCCACGCGGCGATGGGCACGCGGGTGGTGCGCACCTACGGCTCGACCGAGCTGCCGACCTCCTCGATGGCCGACCCGTACGGGGACCTGGACGCCGCCGCTGCCGGGGAAGGACCGCCGATGGGTGACAACGAGCTGCGTTGCGACCCCGACGCCCTGTCCGGCGGGCCGGAGAGCTCAGCCGGGGCCGGGGCCGGGGCCGGGGCTGGAGCTGGGGCCGGGGCCGGGGCTGGAGCTGGAGCTGGAGCCGCCGGCTCGGCTGCCGCCGTCGGTGCCGGACGCGAGGGGGAGCTGCTGGTGCGCGGCCCGGAGCTGTTCCTGGGCTACCTCGACCGGGAGCTGAACCGGGACGCGTTCACCCCGGACGGCTTCTTCCGTACCGGGGACGTGGCCCGGATCGGCCCCGACGGCACCCTGGTCATCTCCGGGCGGATCAAGGACATCATCAACCGCGGCGGCGAGAAGTTCAGCGCCGCCGAGGTGGAGGCGGTGCTGCTCACCCACCCCGCCGTCCAGGACGTCGCCGTCGTCGCCAGCCCCGACCCGACGCTGGTGGAGCGTGCCTGCGCGTTCGTCGTGCCGGCGCCGGGCCGGACCCCGCCGACGCTGGCCGACCTGCGCGACCACCTGACCGGGGCGGGCCTCGCCATCCAGAAGGCCCCGGAGCTGCTGGTCGTGGTCGACGACCTGCCACGCACCCCGAGTGGGAAGGTGCAGAAGTTCGTGCTGCGGCGTCGCGCGGCGGCCGGCTCCTCACCACCCGCGTCGGTCGGCGCCGGCGAGGACCGGCCCGAGGCGGGAGGGAACTGACCCGCGTGGGACTGACGAAGAGCGGGGCATCCCGGTGCGCGCCGCGTACGCTCGGTGACGATTTTGTGGTCGTCACACGGAGGAGCCCCACGTGGCCGGGTCACGCAAGGCCGATCGATCTGGCCCTGGGGGTATGAGCGTGTCCGTTGGGTCTAACGTTCGGCACGCGCGGGAACGCGCTGGCCTGTCCGTGCGGGAGCTGGCGCGCCGCCTCGGGGTCTCCGCGAGCTTCCTGTCCCAGTTCGAGCTGGGCCAGAGCCAGGCGGCGGTGAACACGCTGTTCGCCATCGCGACGGAGCTCGGCGTCTCCCTCGACGAGCTGCTGGGCCACAGCGTGCCGCCGCGGGCCGCGCCGCCGGCCGCCCCGGCGGCGAACGCCGACGGCGTCGGCGATGGGCGAGGGGCGAACGGCGCCGCGCCGACGGGCCCCGCGCCGGAGCCGACCCCGGTGCCGGAGTACCTCGCCTTCCAGACCGGTGTCCGCTGGCGCCGCCTGGTCGAGCCGGTCGACGAGCACGTCGACTTCCTGCTGACGGACTACGAGCCGGGGGCGGACTCGGCGCCGGCCGACCAGCCGCAACGGCATCGGGGCACCGACTACGGCTACATCCTCGAAGGAACGCTGACCATCATCATCGACGGCCAGACCCGCCAGGTAGGGCCGGGCGAGGCGATCAGGATCAGCGGCGACGTCCCCCACCGGCTGCGCAACGAGACCAGCCAGCTCGTCCGTGCCATCTGGTTCGTCACCGACTAGGCGGCGGCCGCGGTCCGGCGTCGCCGTACGTCTCCGGCGACACCCTCGCCGTCGACGGAGGGATGTCACAGGACACCGACGCCGCCGACCGGGCCGTGGACCAGTGCTCGACCGGGTTCGTCCGGTTGAGCACAATGTCGGACCGTGTGCCCGATTCGATCCGGGTGCTCGATTCGGTACGCCCGGTGCGGCATGGAGGTCCACGCATGAAGGTCCTGGCCAGCGGCTTGCGGTTCCCCGAAGGACCGATCGCGCTCGATGACGGTTCGGTGCTCGTGGTCGAGATCGAGGGTGGCGCGCTGACCCGCGTCGCGGCGGACGGCGCGCTGTCCCCCATCCACTGCGGCGGTGGTCCCAACGGCGCGGCCCTCGGCCCCGACGGCGCCGTCTACGTCTGCAACAACGGTGGGCTGGCCTTCAAGACCGAGGACCAGATCCGGTTTCCGTACTGGATGGCCGAGGGCAACGAGGGCGGATACGTCCAACGAGTCGACCTGTCCACGGGCAGCGTCGAGGTCGTGTTCACCCAGGTAGACGGCACGCCTATCGGCAATCTCAACGACATCGTGTTCGACGAGCACGGCTCGTGCTACATCGTCGACACCACCCGCGGCGTGCTGTACTACGCCGATCCCGCGGCGGGCACGATCCGGATCGCTATGGAAGGCCTCGAGTATCCCAACGGTATGGGGCTGTCGCCGGACGGCGCGAAGCTCTACGCCTCGGAGACCTACTCGGGGCGGGTGCTCGCCTGGGACGTGAAGGCACCCGGCTCCCTCGGCGCCACCACCGAGCTGTACTCCACCGGCGGCGAGCATCACTGGGACGGCCTGGCGATCGACGGGGCCGGCAACGTCTGCGCCTCGAATCTGGAGAAGTCGGGGATCACGGTGATCAGCCCGGGCGGCGAGGTTCTCCGGGAGTTCGTGACGCCCGAGCACGACCCCTACGTGACCAACATCTGCTTCGGTGGCCCGGACGGCGACACCGCGTTCATCTGCTCGGCGGGGCGCGGCGTTCTCTACTCGCTCCAGTGGCCCTGGCCGGGCCTTCGGCTCAACTTCGCGCGCTGAGCGACAGGCCTGAGCGGCCGGCGTGAGAGACAGGCCTGAGAGACCGGGCTGAGCTGGGCGAGGTGGTCAGACGACGCCGTGCTCGCGCAGGCTGCGAGCGCAGTCGAGGACGGCGTCGGCGGCCGGGCGCGGCCGCCAGCCCAGCAGCTCGTGAGCCTTGGCGGTGCTGTGCCTGCTCCGGCGGCCGAGCGCCGGGGCGATCTCGCGCAACGCCGGGTCGCGCCGCGCCGCCAGCCGGACGGCGAAGTCGGGCACCCCCCTGGTGGACACCCGCGCGGCCGCCGGGCCGAGGCACGAGCGCAGCAGCTGTGCGATCTCCCGCATCCAGATGAACTCTCCGGTGCCGAGGAAGCGCTGCCCGGCCCCCGCCGAGCTCTCCAGGGCGCGCAGGTGGAGGTCGACGAGGTCGCGGACGTCGACGACCTCGAGCCCGATGCGGGGGACGCGAGGCATCGTGCCACTGAGCATGCGGGCGATGATCCCGACCGAGCCGATCGTCGCGGTGGACAGGATCGGGCCGAAGACGGCGCCGGGCAGGACCGTGACGAGCTCCGGTGCGCTCGCCCGCGAGGCCGTGAATTCCCAGGCCGCCTTCTCGGCGAGTGTCTTGGCGCGCCGGTAGGGGATCAGGGTGAGGTCGTCGGGGTCGGTCCACAGCGTCTCGTCGGTGACGCCCTCGGTCGTGTACGACGACGGGCTGGCCGCGTTCGCCGCCGAGGTCAGCACCACGCGACGCACGCCCGCGTCCGCGGCGGCGTGCAGGACCCGCAGGGTGCCGTCCACCGCCGGGCGGATGAGCGACTCGGGGCCCGCGTCCGAGCTGATTCCCATCGGGGACGCGACGTGCAGGACGTGCTCGACCCCGACCATCGCCTCTGCCCAGCCGTCGTCCGCGGACAGGTCGGCCGTGGTGAAGCTGAGGCGGCCGGACGAGCCGGTGGCGGGGGCCGTGGTCTTGGCGACCTCGGCCGCCCGGGCCTGATCGCGCAGGGTCGCGCGAACGTCGAGGCCGCGGCGCAGCAGCTCGGCGATGACCCAGCCGCCGACGTAGCCGCTACCGCCGGTGACGAGGATTGGTCCGGTCATGGTCGGCTCCTTCGAGGCGGGGTGGCAATATAAGTGGAGTGGTCTCCGTTGATGGGTCGACTGTAGTGGAGGGCGCTCCACTTTGCCGAACCCGAGATCCGCCAAACCCGAGATCTGCCAAGCCTCGAAGGACCGCGCACATGAGCTCGCAGCCGACCCGCGCCGACGCGCTCCAGAACCGGGAGCGGATCCTGGCCGCCGCGCGGGCCGCGCTCAGCGAGGACGGCGCGGCCTCGCTGAGCGCGATCGCCCGGCGCGCGGGGGTCGGGATCGCGACCCTGTACCGGCGCTTCCCCACCCGGGAGGCGCTGGTGATGGAGCTCTACCGCAACGACATCGGCCAGCTCATCGACCTGGCGCCCGCGTTGCTGACGGAGTATCCGCCGCTGGAGGCGCTCGGGCGCTGGTTCGATGAGGTCGCCCGCTACGCCCGGCTCAAGTTCGGCGTCTCCGAGGTCGTGCACGCCGCGACGAACGGCGGCCTCGACGATCCGGCGTACGAGCCGTTTGTCGCGGCTATCGCGACCCTGCTGACGGCGGGGGAGAAGGCCGGCGTTCTCAAGCCCGGACTCGATCCCGAGGACGTGCTTCTGCAGCTCAGCGTGCTGTGGCGGATCGACCCGAAGAACGGTGACGCGCGCATCGACCGGATCCTGGCGCTCATCCTCGACGGTCTCCGCGCTCGGTGACGACCGCCTGAGGAGCTACACCCTGACGGATGACGCCCCAAGGGGTGATACCCGAGGCCGGGCCGCTCACTTCGGTGGCCCAGGACTCGGGTCGGTCTTCCACCGGTGCCCTCGTGCGGTGCCCTGGTGGGTGTGTATATGCACGGTCATTTGGCCGGTAAGCAACCTCCTGGCCGGCTCGGCTTATTGGCCGGCCCGGTCTATTGGTTGTCCGGGACGAGACACCGGCCGTATTCTTCCGGCACGGGTCGCCGGCCAGGTTCAGGAAATGGAGGAACACCTGGTCGCCTCGATCGTCGAGATCCCGTAGGTTGGTGGCTTGGGGGGTTGTTGAGGAGAGCAACAATGACATCTGAGTCGTCTGACCGCGTCGAGGTCGACGAGTTTCTCACCAAGGTGACGTCCCGGTTGAGGGAACGTTTCGACGCCGATATCGCCCTTGCCGGCCGCGTCCATCCCCGCACCAGGGCGCTGACCATACGATGCGCCGACGGTGCGCGAATGGACCAATATCTGGGGGCGACAGCGGCTCCGGATCAGGGTATTGGCGGTCGGGTCGTCGCCCTGGGCCGGCACGTGACGACCGCGACCAGAGACGGGCGCGCGCAGGCCACCGCCGCCTGCCCGGGTCTGGCGGACTGCCAGGAGGACATCTGTTCCATGCTCGCCGTCCCACTGCGATTGGACGGCCGCGTGGTGTTCGTCTTCTACCTGGCCTGGCGGTCCGACAAGTCGACGGGTGCCACGACGACCAGGTCCGCGCTGTCGTTCGTCCGGGAGGTGGAGGCCTTCGCCGCCCAGGCCGCCAGGAGGCACGGGATCGCCGCCCCGCGGCAGTGGAACGTGGACGCGCGGGCGCTGCTCCAGATCGACGGCGAACTGGAACGACTGACCGACGAGGTCTCCGCGCCGCCCGCCCGGGCGAGGATCGCCGCCATCCGCAACCTGCTCGAGGACAGCGTCCTGAAGTCGATCGCCGGGGATGAGGCCGGGGATGAGGCCGCGGCGGAGGTCGCGGTCGCGCTCACCCGCCGGGAGCTGGACGTTCTCGGGCTGGTGGCCGAAGGGCTCTCCAACGCCGAGACCGCGGAGCGGCTGGTGGTGAGCCCGGAGACGGTCAAGGCCTACCTGCGCACCATCCGGAGCAAGCTCGGCGTGCGCAACCGGACCGCGGCCGTCAACGTGGCCCGGAGGTCCGGCCTGCTGCAGTGACGCGCCGTCACCGCCTCGCCGCCGGCGTTCCTGGCGTTCCCGGCGTCGCGGCGGACCGTCCACCTGTTTGCCTGGCGTCTGGGCGTCGGCGGTCGTATGAAGGTGGCGACCGGACGAGCGGCGGGCCGTCCTGCGCGACCTGATGGCGGTGAGCTGGCGTGACTGCGCGGCCCGACCCGGACCCCGACCACTTAGCGATGGGCGAGGCGCCGGCCGGCGGACCGCCGGCTGATGCCCCGCCGACCGGCGGTCCGCCGCCTGACGGCCCGCCACCTGGCGGCCCGCTGACGGGCCTGCGGGTGGCCGAGTGGTCCCGATCCATCGCTGGCGGCTATGCCGGCCGCCTCCTCCACGACGCCGGCGCGCACGTGACCCGCCTCGGTGCCCCGGGCGCCCCGTCGCTCCGACCGGCGCTCAGCGGCTATCTGCACTTCGGCAAGGTCGACCAGCCAGGCGTTCTGGCCGACGTCGCCGCGCTCGGCGCCGACATCGTCATCCTCGAGCTTCCCGACGCCCCCGGCGAGGAGCTCCTCGCCGGCTTCGGCGACGCGGCCGTGGTGGTGATCACCCCCTGGGGCCTGCGTGGGCCCTGGGCGGGTACCGGCCGACCCTGGAGCGAGCTGACGATCCAGGCGGAGTCCGGCTCGCTGTCCATGCGTGGGCTGCCGGGCCGACCCCCGCTCATGACCGGCAGCTCCGAGGGCCTCTGGGTCACGGGCACGATGGCCGCGGCGGCCGCCGTCGCCGCCCTCCAGGGTGGCCGCGCCCACCGGCTGGTCGACGCCCCGCTGCTCGAGGTCACCGCGTACGCCACGAACCTCTTCCAGGACGTCGGCGCCTCCATCACCGCCGCCTCGCCGGCGACGCCGCCGTCCCGCAACCGGCTGAACCCGTCGGTCGAGCCGGCCTCGGACGGCTGGGTCGGCTTCAACCTGGCCTCGGCCCAGAACCACGAGGACTTCGTCGTCCTGATCGAGCGCCCCGACTGGCTCGGCGACCCGCAGATGACCACGCACCTCGGTCGTTACCAGCGGTTTGACGAGTTCACCGCCGCGGTGCGGGCCTGGACCCGGCGGCACACCGTCGCCGAGGTGGTCGAGCAGGCGTCCGCCTTCCGGATCCCGTGCGCGCCGGTGCACAACGGCCAGACGATCCTGACGGACCCGCACGTCGTCGACCGTGGCTTCTACCAGCCGAACGCGCACGACCCCGGCTTCCTGGAGCCGGCGCCGCCGTTCCTGTTCGACGGGGTCCGGCCGCGACGCGACAAGGAGCCACGTCCCGTGGCGCGGGCGGCAACGTGGGCCGGTGCCGGTGCCGGTGCCGGTGCCGGTGCCGGTACTGGGACTGGGACTGGTGTTGGTGTTGGGGCCGACTCGCCGGACGACGCCCTGCCCTTCGAGGGCCTGCGCGTGCTCGACCTCGGCACCTGGTGGGTTGGCGGCTTCGTCGGTACGGCGCTCGGCGCGCTCGGCGCGGATGTGCTCAAGGTGGAGAGCACCCGGCGCGTCGACGGCGCCCGCCTGGTCGGCCCCGCCCCGGCGACCCAGGACCACTGGTGGGAGCTGGGCGCCTTCTACCTGGGCGCGAACAGCGACAAGCGCTCCATCACCGTCGACTTCTCCGCGCCCGCCGGCCGGGAGCTGCTGACGCGGTTGATCGCGGAGGCCGACGTGCTGATCGAGAACTACGCGCCGCGGGTGCTGGAGTCGGCCGGGTTCGACTGGGACACGGTGCACGAGATCAACCCGCGGCTGGTCATGCTCCGGATGCCCGCGTTCGGCCTGACGGGGCCGCGCCGATCGATGGTCGGCTACGCGCAGACCGTCGAACAGTTCTCCGGCCTGTGCTGGCGGACCGGCTACCCGGACGTCGCCCCGCACAACCCCAGCGGCCCCGCCGACCCGATGGCCGCCGCGAACTCGTTCTTCGCGCTCTCCTCGGCGCTGCTCGCCGCCCGCCGGACGGGCACGAGCACGGGCATGCGGACGGGGACGCTCGTCGAGTCGCCGTTGGCCGAGGCCGCGCTGGTGATGGCGAGCGAACAGGTCATCACCTGGACGTCCGAGGGTGTCCTGTTGGAACGGCTGGGCAACCGGGACGCCGTCGCCGCTCCGCAGGGCGTCTTCCCGACGGCCGAGCCCGACCGATGGGTCGCCCTCACCGTCGCGGCCGACGAGCAGTGGCGGGCGCTCGCCAGGCTGATGGACTCCGGCCCCTGGGCCGACGACCCGGAACTCGCCACCGCCGAGGGCCGGCGGGCGCGGGCCGACGAGCTCGAGAGGCGGATCGCCGCGTGGACGGCCGGGCAGGAACGCGGGGCGCTCGTCGAGCGGCTGGTCGCGGCGGGCATTCCGGCGGGCGAAGTCAGGGACGGCCGGTTCGTCCACGACCACCCGCACCTGGCGGCGCGTGGTTCCTACCGGCCCGTCGAGCTGCCGTGGGCGGGGACCGTCCCGCTGCCGTCGCTGCCGGTCCGCGCCGCCTCCGGCGGCTGGGCGCATCGCCGCCGCCCGCCGACGCTCGGCGAGCACAACATCGAGGTGCTGGGCGCCGAGCTGGGCCTGGACGAGGCGCGGCTCGCCGAGCTCGCGGCGGCCGGCGTCATCGGAACCGTGCCGCGGGGCGTCGAATAGGTCCCATCAGGCGGTCCGGTCAGCTTGCCGCCAGCGAGCGCAGCACCGTCGCCAGCGCCACGGCGCCGGCCTCGCAGTCGGCCGGCTCGGCGTACTCGGCGGGGGAATGCGAGACACCCGTCGGGTTGCGCACGAACAGCATCGCCGAGCGGATGCCGTGCGCGGCGAGCACGCCGGCGTCGTGCCCCGCGCCGGTACCGATGATCGGAGCCCCGCCGAGCAGCTCCGCGAGATCGGCCGCCAGGGCCGGATCGAACCGGGTGGTGGCGGTGAACGACTCCTCGACGGCGCGGATGCCCAGGGCGTCCTCGATCGACGGGACCAGGCGGCGGACGGCCTCCTCGTCGGCCCCGCGGCCGTCGAGCCAGCCGGTCGCCGCCGAGGGGATCGCGTTGACCCCGTTCGGGATCATGCGTACCTTGCCCACGGTCGCGAAGCAGCCCAGCCCGGTGGCCACCTCACGGGCCGTCAGGATCAGCGCCGCGAGCTTCAGCGACGGGTCGTCACGATCGGCCAGCCGGGTCGTGCCGGCGTGGTTGGCCTCGCCGGCGAAGTCGAAGCGCCAGCGCCCGTGCGGCCAGATCGAGGAGGCCACCGCGACGGGCGAGCCCTCGTCGACGAGCCAGCGGCCCTGCTCGATGTGCAGCTCGACGAAGGTCCCGACCCGCGCGAGGGCGGCGTCGTCGCGGTCGAGCTCGTTGGGGTCCCGGCCCGCGCGGGCGAGCGCCTCGGCGAGCGTGACGCCGTCGCCGTCCGTGAGGGCGAGGGCGCGGTCGCGCGGCATCGCGCCGGTCAGCACCCGCGAACCGGTGCAGGCGACGCCGAAGCGGGCGCCCTCCTCGTCGACGAAGTTCGCGACGCCGATCGCGCGAGCCGGGGTGAACCCGTCGCGGCGCAGCGCCTCGACGGCGCGCAGGGCCGAGACCACGCCGAGCGGGCCGTCGAAGTTGCCCCCGCCGGGCACCGAGTCGAGGTGCGACCCGGTCACCACACCGGGGCGCCCGGCGGCCAGGGACGCGTCGGGGTCGCCCCACCAGGCCCACTGGTTTCCCACCCGGTCCTCGGTGACGGTGAGTCCCACGGCCTCGGCCGCTGCGCGGAACCACTCCCGCAGCGTGAGGTCCTCGTCCGTCCAGGCGAAGCGGCGGTAGCCCCCGGTCGGGGCGCGCCCGACGTCGTCGAGATCGCCCAGCATGCTCTCGACGGACATCAGGCTCCTCCAACGCTCGTTCGGCCGTCGCTCATCGCTCATCGCTCATCGCTCGTCGCGTCGCTCGTCGCGCGCCGTTCATCATCCGGCGCGCCTCGCTCAGCGCATCTCGCCGGCGCCCACGTACGGGAATCGGCTCGTCAGCGGATTCCCCTCGGCGAAGCGCTCCAGGCGGAAGTCGGCCCCCGGGATGTCCGGGTCGTGGCTGTCGCCGTCGAGGACCAGGTCGGCCATCAGCACGCCGACCGCTGGGCTGATCTTGAAGCCGTGGCCGGAGAAGCCGGCCGCGAGGAACAGCCCGGCCGCGCCGGCCGGCGCGACAACGGGGTTCCAGTCGGGCGTGACGTCGTAGCAGCCGGCGTATGTATGGGCCACCGACGGCTCGGGGAACCCGTCGAAGCGGTGCAGCACCTTCTCGGCCGCCCGCTCCAGGCCGGCCTCGCTGGCCTGGTTGGAGTAGTCGTCCGGGTCGGCGAACGACGGCTGGCTGTGGTCGCTGTTGCCGACCAGCAGTTCGCCCGAGCCCTCGATCCGCGCGTACTGCAGGCTGACCAGGTCGGAGAGCACCGGCAGGTCCCGCAGCGGCTCGCCGGCGTCGACGACCAGCAGCTCCGAGCGAACCGACTGGACGGGCAGGTCGACGCCGACGCCGGCCATCAGCCCGCCTGACCACCAGCCCGCGGCCACGACGACGACGTCCGCGTCGACCACGTCGCCGCCGGCCAGCTCGACGCCGGTCACCGCGTCGCCGCGGGTCAGGACGCGGGCCACCGGCGTTCCCTGCCGGATGCGGGCGCCGCCGTCGCGGGCTTCGCGGCCGAAGTGGTTCGCGAGCTGCGAGGCGTCGGCGTACCCACCACGGGGTTCGTAGGAGAAGGCGGCGAGGTCGTCGAGGCGCAGGTACGGCCACAGCCCGGCCGCCCGGTCGTGGGAGATCATCTCGACGTCGATCCCGAGCCGCTGGTGGATCTCGGTGTTGGCGCGCAGAGGTTCCGCGTTCCCGGCGCCCACGGCGACCAGGTAGCCGACCTGCCGGAACCCGACGGCCGCGCCCAGCTCCTCGAACACCGGCAGGCTGCGCCAGGCCATCGCGGCGAGGGACGGCACGCCGTAGTGGCACCGCACGATGCCGCTGGACTTCCCGGTCCCGCCGCTCGCCAGCGTCGCCCGTTCGAGCACGAGCACGTCGCGCACCCCGCGGGTGGTCAGGGCGCGGGCGATCGAAAGGCCGATCAGCCCGCCACCGACGATCACGACCCGCCCGCCGGTCACGGCACCCTCCGCTCCATCTGGCCTCCCGGCTCGTCCGCGTCCCAGCTCGCCCGCCGACGCTAGCCAACCCGAAAGCCGCTGGCGGGACTGGTGGCGAGGCGTTACCGGCGTCACTATGTGAAATCCGGTTTCGCCCGCCGGGGTCGAGGCCAGGGGAGAGGAACGAGAATGCTGCTGCGGAACAAGACCACTGTCGTCACCGGGGTGGGAAGTGGCCTGGGCCGGGAGATGGCCACCTCCATGCTCGCCGCCGGCGCGAACGTGGTCGTCGCCGCCCGGTCGGCCGACGGTTTACGCCAGACCGCGAAGGAGTTAGACCCGACGGGTGAGCGGATTCTCCCGCACCCCGCGGACATCTGCGACGAGGAGAGCTGCCAGTCGCTTGTCGCCGCGGCCGTGGACCGTTTCGGCTCGGTCGACGCCGTGGTCCAGGTCGCCGCCTACGAGGACGCGTTCGGCGGCCTGTTCGACGCGGACCTCACGAAATGGAGCCGGGCCTTCGACACGAATGTCCTCGGCAGTCTTCGGCTGCTGCGGGCCGTCGTCCCGGTCATGAAGGAGCGGGGCGGCGGCTCGGTCGTCCTGGTCGGCAGCCAGTCGGCGTTCAAGGTCGCTATGCCCCAGGCGGGTTACGCGGCGTCCAAGGGCGCCCTGCTGTCGGCGATGTACTACCTCGCCGACGAGCTCGGCCCCGACGGGATCCGGGTGAACACCGTCGTGCCCAGCTGGATGTGGGGCCCCAACGTCCAGCTCTACGTCGACTTCCGCGCCCAGGCGGAGGGAAAGTCGACCGACGAGATCCTCGAGGAGATCACCGGGCGGTTCCCGCTGCGCCGCATGACGGAGGACCGCGAGGTGGCCGACACCGCGGTGTTCTTCTGCTCGGACCTCTCCAGGGCCGTCACCGGCCAGTACCTCCTGGTCAACAGCGGCGAACTGATGCGCTAGCCGACGCACCGCCAACTGGTATCCCGACCACCCAGGAGTGCGTCATGAAGTACCAGGTCATCGTGTGGGGAACTGGATTCGTCGGCAAGCGGGTCATCCGGGAGCTCGTCGAACACCCGGTCTTCGAACTGGTCGGAGTCATCGTCGCGGACCCGGCAAAGGACGGGGTCGATGCCGGCGAGATCGCCGGCATCGGGCCCATCGGGGTCACGGCCACGCGCGACGCGCGGTCGGTTCTGGGCCGCGGCGCGGACGCCGTCGCCTATTTCGGCCCGACCGCGGCGTACGCCGCCGAGAACATCGCGAACATGTCACTGGCGCTGCGCGCCGGCGTCAACGTCGTCTCCACGGCCATGACGCCGCTCGTCTACCCGCCCGCCTGCTCGGAAGAGCTCACCAGCGAGCTGTCCCAGGCCTGCGCCGAGGGCGTGGCCAGCTGCTTCACGACCGGCATCGACCCGGGATTCGCGAACGACCTCTTCCCGATGACGCTGATGGGCCTGACGGGGCGGGTCGACTCGGTGCGGATCCAGGAGATCCTTGACTATTCCACCTATACCGGCGACTACAGCCCGATGGGGCTCGGCGACCCGGTGGAGACGCAGGCGCTCCTGGAGATCCCGGAGCTCCTCATCTTCGGCTGGGGCCACACGATCCCGATGATCGCCGACGCCGTCGGGGCGAAGCTGGAGAAGATCGACACGATCTGGGAGAAGTGGGCGGCGCCCGAGCCCATCGACTTCCCGAACGGGCGGATCGAGGTCGGCCACACCGCGGCCGTGCGTTTCGAGATCCGGGGATGGGTCGACGGCGAGCCCCGCATCGTCGTCGAGCACTGCAACCGCATCACCCACGCGGCGGCGCCCGAGTGGCCCCGGCCGAAGATGGTCGACAACGACGCCTACCGGGTCACGGTGCAGGGCAGCCCGAACATCGAGCAGGAGACGGCGTTCCGCGCCTTCGACTCCGGCGACCCCAACGAGGGCGGCTGCCTGGCGAACGGGATGCGCGCGGTCAACACCATCCCCGCCGTGGTCGCCGCCGATCCCGGCCTCCTCTCGCCGCTCGACCTCCCGCTGGTCCCGGGCTTCGGCACCCTGCGCCCCACCGTCGCGGGTCGGTAGCCCCGGCGAGGGCCCGCTGGGCCGGTTCGGCGGGTGATCGAGGAGGGCTGACCGGCGGCGCCGAACCGGCCGGGTGAGAGACGGGGTTGGGGCGTGCCGACGACGGAGGTCGGGCGGCGAGATCGCGGGGGGTGGTGGCCGGGGCGGCTTCGGGGGGCATCTGTAAGGTCATGACTACCTTGCGAGTAGGAGTGCCTCATGCGCCGGTTATTCGCGATGACGACATGTGCCCTGGTGTTGGCGAACGGGGCACGGCTGCGCGGGCGCCTGAAGGGGCTCGCCAGGGCCGCCGACAGCGCCGACCCGGTCGACGGGGCACACGTCTTTCTCATCGCGGCCGGGGTGCGGCTGTCGGAGGGCGCTCGCCGGGCCGCGAGCGCGCACGCCCTGCGCCACGGGCTCGAGGTGCTCGACCTCGTGCCGGCGGATCTCGCGCCGGAGCTGGTGCTCGACCTCGCCCGGCTGGTGGACACGTCCCGGTACCGTGCGAACCGCTTCGTGCCCGGCAGGGGAGCGAACCAGGCACTGCTCGTCGACCGCGAGATCCTCGCCCGCGCGGGCGTCGAGGAACGAGACGACTACCGTGCGCCTGACCTGGCGAGGCTGACGCGACGACTCAAGCAGTACGCGCCGTCGACGACCGATCTGGCGATCGTGCCGGGCCTGACGGCCGCCCGCGGCGGTGGGGCGACCGGCGTGACCGGCGCGGGCGGCGTGACCGGCGCGGCGGAACGCGTCCGGCTGCGCGTGGATGCCTGCCAGCACCCCTACCAGTCGATGGCGTTCCTGCCGCTGGCGCGCACCGCCGCGGTGGCGGCCTCGTGCCTGGCGAGCCCGGCGTGGGGCCTCGCGGCGCTGGCGGCGACCGCGGCGCAGCCCGCCGCGGTCGCCGCAGGCCGTTTCTCCCCAGCGGTCGGCAACCCGGTCGCCATCTCGGCCCGCAGGCTCGCCGGCTGGCCGGTGTTCGCCGCCCAGGCCGCCCGCGCGACGGCGCAGGAGGCGGCCCGCGCGCGTCGGGAGCTGGCGGTGCCCGACCCCGAGAAGCGCCGCCGCCGGGCGCTCTACCAGGAGGAGATCACCGCCGGGGTGGCGGAGATGCTCGAGGAACGGCGTGAGTCCTGCCCGTGGTGCGGGTCGGCGGCGCTCGCGGCGCGCGTCCAGACCGTCGACATCACCCTGCGCAAGCCCGGCCGGTTCCGGTACGACCAGTGCCGCGCCTGCGGGCACGTCTTCCTGAACCCGCGGCTCGCGCCCGCCGGTCTCGACTTCTACTACCGCGACTTCTACGACGGGCTGCAGGCGGAGAAGATCGAGGGCATGTTCGCCGCGTCCGACCTTGGCTACCGGGCGCGGGCCAAGCTGCTGCCGTCGGCGGCGAAGCCCACCAGCTGGCTGGATGTGGGCGCCGGGTACGGGCATTTCTGCCTCGTCGCGGCCGGGCTGCTGCCGGGCGTCACGTTCGACGCGGTCGACATGGGCCACGGGATCGACGAGGCGGAACGGCGCGGCTGGGTGGGCCACGCGTACCGCAAGATGTTTCCCGACCTCGTCGACGACATCACCGGCCGCTATGACGTGATCAGCATGTTCCACTACCTGGAGCACACGCCCGACCCGCGGGCCGAGCTCGACACGGCGGCCACGGCCCTGCCCGCCGGCGGGCATCTGATCATCGAGGTCCCACACGCGCAGGGGCTGTCGTTCCGCCTGTTCCGCGGTTTCTGGGTCGGCCTGTGTCCGCCCCAGCACCTGCACCTCATCCCGCCCGACGAGCTCGTCAAGGCGCTCGCCGAACGCGGGCTGCGGGTCCTGAAGACCGAGTTCGGCCCGGCGCACATGTTCGGCGACGCCGTCGGCGCGGTCTTCTACCTGGCCCAGAAGCTGCAGCCGGACCCGACCCTGCCCTGGCTGCCCTACGAGGCGACCGGCTGGCGGCGCACCCGCCGGCTCGCCGCCCAGGCGGTGACCGTTCCGCTCTATCCGCTCGCCGCGGCCGTGGACGCGATGATGCTGCCGTTGCTGCTGACAGGCCGGCGGTCGAACGTCTACCGTGTCGTCGCCCGTAAGGAGACCGCCGCCCGGCCAGCCGCGCGCGGCGAGGCGGCCTGACCGGTGCGTGCCCAGCGGTAGTCATCCGGAGGGCGGTATGGCTGACCACGTGGTGATCGGCAAGTCGGGACGGGTCACCGGGAAGATCGCGCCGGGGGCCGTCGGCGAGGTCATGCTGGCGGTGCGCGGCGGCTCGGAGGCCTTCCACGCCTATGCCGAGGACGGCGAGGCCACGATCACGGTCGGCTCACGGGTGCTCGTCGTCGAGTATTTCCCGCCGCGGACAGTGCTCGTCGTCCGGCTGTGACGGTCCGCGCCGCCCGTTTGCGGCGTCGTGGCTGAATCCTCTTGTAATCGGGCGGACATCTGTAACAATTCCGCTCCGGAAGCGCCCCGCGGCTCCTGGTCGGAAAGGTCGCAAAGCTCCGCCCGGCCAGTCCGGATCGCACTTCCGTGTAGAAGGAGAAACCGACCCGGGCGGGCGGGAAGTCCGGCCACCGAGCCCGGGCTCGGCTGGCGCGTGGGAAACCTGGAGGCGTCGTGCTGCTCATTGCCATCGTCGCGGTCGTGGTTGGCGTCCTGCTGGCGGTGGGGCTGTTCAGACTGATGTGGCGGGTCGCCGAGCCGAACGAGGCGCTGATTATCTCCGGTCTGCGGGCGCGCAAGAGTCCGGCCGACTCGGTGGTAGAAAGCCTGGGATTCAAGATCGTGACGGGCAAGGGTGTGCTCGTCCTGCCCGGGGTCCAGACGGTCCGCAAGATGTCCCTCGACCTGCGGGCCGCCCAGCTCGGCATCGACTGCGTCACCCAGCAGGGCATTCCGGTCGGCATCCGCGGTGTCGTCATCTTCAAGGTGGGCGACGACTTCGTCTCGATCGCGAACGCGGCCCGCCGTTTCCTCGACCAGCAGGACAAGATGGACACCCGGGTGCACAACGTCTTCGCCGGCCACCTGCGGGCCATCGTCGGCCAGCTCACCGTCGAGGACCTCATCCGCGACCGCGAGAAGCTGACCCAGCTGACCCGGGCGAGCTCCGGCACCGAGATGGAGAAGCTGGGGCTGATCGTCGACTCGCTGCAGATCCAGGAGATCGACGACCCGACCGGCTACATCCACAACCTCGGCCGCCCGCATGTCGCCGCCGTGGCCGCCCAGGCCAGGATCGCCGAGGCCGAGGCCGACCGGCAGGCCGCCGAGCAGGAGCAGATCGCCCTGGCGCTCAAGGCGGAGGCGAGCCGGAACAGCTCGATCAAGCGGTCCGGCTTCCAGGCCGAGGTCGACGAGGCCGCCGCCCGGGCCACCCAGGCCGGTCCGCTGGCCGAGGCCGTCGCCAACCAGCAGGTCGTCGTCGAGCAGACCAAGGTCGCCGAGCTGGAGGCCAACAGGGAGGAGCAGCGGCTGCAGGCCGTCGTCCGCAAGCCGGCCGACGCCCGCGCGTACGAGAAGGCCACCCTGGCCCGCGCCGACCGCGACGCCAAGATCAGCTCGTCCGAGGCCGACGCCCGCCAGATCCAGCTGGCCGCCGAGGCCAACGCGACCAGGGTCCGCGCCGAGGCGGGAGCGAGGGCGCAGCAGATCGAGCTGCTGGCGACCGCCGACGCCGAGTCGACCCGCAAGGCCGGCGAGGCGAGCGCCCACGCCAAGCGGTCGGTCGGCATGGCCGAGGCGGACGCGCTGCGCGCCCACGGCCTGGCCGAGGCGGAGGCGATCAAGGCACGTGCCGACGCGCTCGCCGTCAACCAGGACGCCGTCATCGGTCAGGAGCTCGCCCAGCAGTGGCCGGCCATCGTGGAGGCCGCGGCCAAGCCGTTCGGCGCGATCGACCAGCTGATCGTCCTGAACGGGGCGACCGGCCTCTCCGAGGCTCTGGCCCAGGCGCTCTCCCAGGGAACGAGCGCCCTCCAGATGGCCCGCACCATGCTCAGCGGCAGCACGCCGGGCCAGGCCAGGCCCACGTCACCGGAGGGTGCCGCGCCGCCCCCGCCCGGCCAGCCGAACGGCTCACCCGTCACCGGCAACCGCGGCCAGAAGGGCACCTGAGACGGTCCGGTGGCCAGGATGGTGGTGTGACCCTCATACGGGCGGCGCGCCCGGCGGACATGGCCGCGGTCCGGGGCATCGCCGCCGGCTTCGACCTGTTGGGCGCCTGGCCAAGCCAGCCGGACTTCCTCGACCTGGAACGGGAGACCGGCAGGCTCGTCGTCGCGGACGTCGCGGACGTCGCGGGCGGCGTGGCCCGTGTGGTCGGGTTCGCGGGCGCACTGACCCGCGGTGGCCTCACCCACCTGGGCGACCTGTTCATCGACCCCGGGACGCAGTCCGCCGGCCTCGGCCGGCGGCTGCTGGAGGCAGTGCTTCCCGGCCCCGGCCATCCCGTGGTGACGTTCGCATCCTCCGACCCGCGGGCACTCTCGCTCTACCTACGCCAGGGCCTGCGACCCAGGCAGCCACTCTGGTACCTGGGCGGCGGCGCCGCGGCGCTGCCCGACGCCCCGGCCGAGATCCGCCCCGCCACCGCCGACGACATCGCCGAGCTCGACGCCGAGGTCAGCGGCGGCCACCGCGTCGAGCACCTCGCCTGGTACCTGGACCAGCCGGGCGTCGCCGCCTGGAGGACGCCCGGCGGGTACGCCGTCACCCGTGTTCACGGCGACCGATGCGCCGTCGGGCCGGCGGGCGGTCACGACGCCGACGCCACGGTCCGGGCCGTGCTGGCCGCCGCCCGAGAAGCCGCGGGCTCCGTCCGCGCCGCCCGCTCCGTGCACCTGGCCGTCTTCGCCGCCCACTCGCTCGCCGCGGTCCTCGTCGGGGCCGGGTTCCGCATCACCGACCAGGACACGTTCATGGCCACCCCGGGCAGCCCTCTCGACACCGACCGCTACGTCCCCGACGCCGACCTCGGTTAGTGCCGCTCGAGCGAATGCCCACCCCGCCGGCGGCACCATCATTGGCCTCGGCGGAAGTCAGTCCGCCCGGTCAGCCGCGGCCCGCGAGGAACTGCTGGGCGAGGCGTTTGGGGGCGCGGGCGAGCCACGCCTCCTCGGCGAGCTCCGCCAGCTCGCCCACCTCGATCCGGTCGAGGCGGACCAGAACCGCCGGATAGCCGTCGAAGTGCGGAATCGTGAAGTAGACGTCCGGGTTGTCGGCGATCAGCGCCGCCTTGACGCCCAGGTCGGCGACGTGGGCGCCGAGAACCGGGCCGGCCGGCGCGGCGCCGCCGAGCGCCTTCAGGTCGGCGCGGCCCAGCGGCCGTTCCCAGACGAATCCCTTCGTCTTCACCTTCCAGGCGTACTGGCCGTGCGAGGTGGCCTCGACGGTTTCCGGCAGCGCGAGCGCGATTCTGCGCACATCCTCCCAGCTCGCCATGACCTCACCGTAGCCACGTGGCGGGCGCATTCCCAGCCCGATCGCCGTGGCAGTGGCCGTGCGCCGCCTGCTGGCCGCCGAACTCCGCGGCCACAAATTTCGTTGCGAGCCCGCCTGGCCTCGTCCATGCTCCCTAGGTCGGCGGCTCCCGCCCGGCCACCTCGCCAGGGCGGGTTGCGGCTGGCCCACCTGGTCGGACAGAACCGCGCACGGCCAGCCGGGACGTGAGCGTCGTCGGTCCGCCAACGCGCGGCCCGCCGGCCCGCCAACCCGAAAAATGTCGGAGGTTCGGGCGAAGGTTGTCAGGACCCGCCCGGCTCGGGCGGGGGCCGCCCGCCACCGCCGCGCCGATGAGTTCCCCGGCCACGCCCGGTCGTATCTGTCGTACGTGTCGGACCGGCGGGAGCGAGCACGTGGCGGCCCGACCCCAGCACCTGCGACCCGAAGGACCGAGATGACCGCGATCCTCCAATCGGACGAGACGTCCCGCTGGGACGGCGGGAGCGGCCCCACCTCCCTGGGAGACGGGGAGGGCGAGGGCAGGGCCGGCGTCGGGCTCGGGACGGTGGCCGGCTCCGACGGCGAGGCACGGCGCCGGACCCCGCTGGTGATCAAGCTGCTGGTCGGGGCGACGTTCGTCGCGATCCTCAACGAGACCATCATGATCAATGCGGTGCCGCGGCTGATGACCGACTTCGGCATCACCCCGCGGTCCGCGCAGTGGCTCTCGACCGTCTTCATGCTCACGATGGCCGCGGTGATCCCGGTGACCGGCTGGTTCCTGCAGCGGGTGACGACCCGGACGGCGTACGGGATCGCGATGGCGACCTTCTGCGTCGGCACGGTCATCGGCGCCGTGGCGCCGGTCTTCGCGGTCCTGCTCGCCGGCCGGGTCGTGCAGGCCGCCGGGACGGCCGTGATGATGCCGCTGCTGATGACGACGCTGATGACCGTCGTCCCCGAGCAGGACCGCGGCCGGGTGATGGGGAACGTCACGATGGCGATGTCCTGCGCGCCGGCGCTGGGCCCCGCCGTGTCCGGGGCCATCCTCCAGCTGGGGTCGTGGCGGCTGATCTTCGTGTTCGTTCTCCCGGCGGCACTCATCGTCGCGGTGGCCGGGCTGCGCCAGCTTGAGAACGTGGGCGAGACCCAGCGAAGCTCCGTGAGCTGGACCAGCGTCGCCCTGGCCGCGCTCGGCTTCGGCGGTCTGTTGTTCGGGCTCAGCGAGGTCGGCGCCCGCAACGGGATCATCGTGGCACTGATCGTCGGCGGTGGCGTGGCGCTGATCGGGTCCTTCGCGGCGCTGCAGATACGCCTGCAGCGGGCAGGCAGCCCGCTGCTGAACCTGCGCACGCTCACCTACCGCCCGTTCCGGGTCTCGCTGCTGCTGATGGCGGCCGTGAACATGGCCTTCCTCGGCTCGATGTTCCTGCTGCCGCTGTATCTGCAGGACGTGCGCGATCTCAGCTCCCTCAGGACCGGGCTGCTGGTGATGCCGGGTGGCCTGGCGATGGGCCTGCTGGGGCCGGTGGTCGGCCGTCTCTTCGACCAGTTCGGGGCCCGTCCCCTCGTCGTTCCGGGCGCCACCGGTTCCGCCATCGCGCTCGGTGTGCTCAGCCGGACCGGCACCGACACTCCGTATCTGCTGCTGCTCGCGGCGCACGTCGTGCTGATGGCCTCGTTGGCCGCGGTGCTCACCCCGGTGTTCACCATCGGCCTGGGTGCCCTGCCGCCGCAGCTCTACTCGCACGGCAGCTCGCTGTTCGGCACGATCATGCAGGTGGCCGGCGCGCTCGGTACGGCCCTGATGGTCGTCATCCTGGAGACCAGGTCCGACCAGCTCACGAACGCGGGCGCGGCCGAGTCCGACGCGTTCGTCGCCGGGATGCGGTGGGCGTTCATCGCCGCGGCCGGAGCCGCCGTCGCGACCGTTCTGCTCGCGCTGCGGCTGCCCGCCCGCGTCTCGGCGACCGAGCCCGACGAGACGCCCGAGGCGGCGGGCGCCGGCGCCGGCGCCCGGCCGGGGGTGGCCTGACCCGGCCCGTTGACGGGTCGCCATCATCTCGGCGCCGGCGCGGGGTGGCATCCACGCAGGTGGTGGGCGATGGTGGCGCGATGGAAGGACGGGGAGCCGAGCTGGCCCTCGGCGGCCTTGACCGCCCTCGTGTAGTGGTGCAGGCCGGCGTCGTCGAGGTGGCCCCAGCCGCCGCACAGCTGGTGGGCGCCGGTGGCCGCGCGTAGCGCCGCCGCCGTGGCCGTGACCTTCGCGGCGGCGACGACGGCCCGGGCATGGTCGTCCAGTGGCTCCGGCGCCGTCGTGGTCAGCACGTCGCAGGCGGCGGCGGTGGCGTCGCGGGCGCAGAGCACGTCGAGGTACATGTCCGCGGCCCGGTGACGGACGGCCTGGAACGCGGCCAGCGGCTGGCCGAAGGCCGTCCGGGCGCGGGCATGGTCGATGGCGGCGCGCAGCAGGCCCGCCGCCAGACCGGTCAGCTCCGCGGACAGCGCCATGGTCCCCATCGCGAGTGCCGCGGCGAGTGCCCGGCTGGCGGCCCCGTCGCCACCGCCATCCCCGTCATCCCCGCCGTTCCGATCGCCAGCGCGGTCGCTGTCGCGACCCCCCGTGTCGTCCTGGGCCAGGACCTGGTCGGGGCGGAGTACCACCTCGGCCAGGTCGACGTCGCCGAGGTGGTCCTCGCTGAGGGTGCGGTGCGTCGTAAGCCGCAGGCCGGCGGCGGTCGCCGGTACGGCCGCGAGGAGAAGGCCACGCCGTCCGGGGCCGGTGGTGAGCCGGGCGGGCAGGAGGAAGACGTCCGCGCTGTCGGCGTAGGGCACGAACCGTGCCCGGCCCGACAGGCGCCAGGAGCCGTCCGGCGCCGCCCGCGCGATCACCCCGGCGCGCTCCCAGGCCGGCGATCCCAGCCCGTCGTGCGCGCACAGCGCGTACCGGGTCGTACCGCGGCGCAGCTCCTCCCGGTGCTTGGCGCCGGCGTCGCCGAGGGCCCACAGGGCGGCGTCGACCTGCGCGAGCCCGGAATGGACCGGCAGCGGGCAGCGCGCGTACCCGAGCTCCTCGGCCACCACCCGGGCCGTCGTCAGCCAGGCGTCGGAGGTCGCGGCGGCGGCCGGCCACGCCTCGCGCAGCAGCGCCGACCAGAGCCGCTCGTCATAGCCCCGCGACGTGGACTGGACGCCGGCCAGCCGGCCGAGACGCCACGAGCCGAGCAGTTCCCGGATCGGGGCGCGCAGCGTGGGTGCGTCGCCTGGAGCGCCCGCGTCGCCGAGCGAGCCGGCGCCCGGGCGCTGTGCCGCCGGACCGGGGCGCGTCGGCACGCGGTCCGGTTGCCTGGCTTCGGCGCTCGGGCGGGGGGCGCGCAGGCCGAGGGCCGAGGCGGCGATGCCGTCGCGGTGCAGCTCGTTCGCGCCCACGGAGACGGTGCCGTCGAAACGGAAGAGGTACTCGAAGGCGAACCGGCCGGCCGCCGGCGCCCCCGGCGCGGCGGGGCCGAACAGGGTGCCCCCGATCGTGCCCGCCGGGCCGGCGGCCTCCGTCGCGAACTGGGCCAGCCGCTGGGCGTACTCGGTGAGCAGCACCTTCGCGGCCGACGCCGACGCGCCGCTGCGCTGGCCCGCCAGCTCCTCGCGGATGAGGCGGGCCGCCGCGTGCCGGGCGTCGCGCAGCTGCGTCCACTGCGCGGCGAGCCCGTCCGCCAGGCGCAGGTCGTCCAGCGGGCGGTGCCCGTCAGCCGGAGTCCCCACATCGGCCGGAGCCCCCACACAGGCTGGAGTCCCCACACAGGCCGGGGTCTCCCCGTCGACCGGGGTCGCAAGGTAGCGGTGGACCTCGTCGAACAGGCGCTGGCACCAGCCGAGGCTGAACATGCCGGTGCGCTCCCGCTCGACGGCGTAGCTGAGCTGGCGCCACCCGTCGTCACGGGTGCCCAGCAGGGCGTCGGCGGGCAGCTCCACGTCGTCGAAGAGCACGTCCCACAGGTCGTAGCCGGCCATGGTGCGCCGCGGTACCAGCGTCACTCCGGGCAGTGCCGTGTCGACGAGGAACATGCTGACGCCGCGACGCGCGGGCACCGCCGGGTTCGTGCGCGCGACGGTCAGGCAGACGTCCGCCTTGCCACCGCCGGTGACGAGCGTCTTGTGCCCCGACAGGCGGTAGCCGCCGCCGGGGAGAGCGAGCGCGGTGCTCGTCAGGGACGCCAGGTCGTTGCCGGCCCCAGGCTCGGAGTAGGCGATGCACATCTCGATCTCGCCGCGCAGCATCGGCCCGACGAGCCGGTCGCGCTGGTCGGGGCTCGCGAAGGCGAGGACGGGCGGTCCGGCCAGCGTCAACGCGGTGTCGACCAGCGGGGCGTCGTGGTACGCGGCCTCGTAGTCGAAGACGGCCGCGAACGACGCGGGCCGTCCCCCGCCGCCCAGCTCGGTCGGCACGCTGATCCCGAGCCAGCCACGCGCGCCGGCCGCGCGCTGCAGGCGGCGTTCGAACTGTTCGTCGAGCCCGGTCCGGTCCCGGGGGTCGGCATGCGCCGCGGTGCGCGCCGGCGCGAGGCTGTCGGTGAGCCAGCCGCAGACCTGGCCGCGGAACGCCTCGGCGTCCGGGCCGAGCCCCGGCCCCTCGTGCCAGCTCACGCCGTCGTCACGCCGGCCGGCGTCACGGTCGCCGCCGGCGCGCTGTTAGCCACGGCGCCGGCAGCGCGGGTGCCGCCGCGGGCCTTCGGCAGGCCGAGGCGCTGTTCGGCGACGAGGTTGCGCGCGATCTCGGTGGTGCCGCCCTGGATGGTGACCATGGCGCTGTGCCGGGCCGCCCGCTCGATCTGCCCGCCGGCCGCTGGTTCCAGCGCGCCGCCCGTGCCGCCCGCGTCCGCCGGGCCGGGGGTGGCCAGGGCGTCGTGATCCAGGCCGCGCAGGATGCCCGTCGTCCCGGCGACGTCGCGCAGCTCGCCGGCGGCGCGCTGGTAGGCCGTCGAGGCGAACAGCTTCGCCACGGTCCCCGCCACGGCGGGGGACTGGCCGGACGCGCTCAGGAACGCGGTATGCCGGGTGAGCAGGAAGGCGACCTCCGCGTCGACGCGGGCCCGCGCGACCGTCTCCAGGACGGCCGGGTCGTCGCCGGGCCGGCTCCCGTCCGGTCCGGTCCGGGCCGCCCAGGCGACCGCGTCGTGGACGAGCGGTTCGAGCATCCCGGTGCCGCCCATCACGCCCCGCTCCATGCTCAGCCCGACGGCCATCACCCGCCAGCCCCCGTCGACCTCGCCGATCCGGTTCTCGTCGGGGATGACGACGTCGTCATAGAAGACGATGTTGGTGCGCTCGTCGCCGATCGTGTGGATCGGCTGGATGGTGATGCCCGGGGTGTCGAGCGGCACCAGGAACATCGTGAGGCCGCGGTGCTTGGGGACGTCCTGGTTGGTGCGGGCCAGCAGGAAGCAGTACGCGGCCTCGTGGGCGAGGGTGGTCCACATCTTCTGGCCGTTGATCCGCCAGGCGGTGGGTGGGTCGCCGACCGGCTCGGCGCGGGTGCGGGCGGCGGCGACGTCGGAGCCCGAGCCGGGCTCGGAGTAGCCGAGCACGGCGATCGCCTCGCCGGCCAGCAGCCGGGGCAGTGCCCCTGTGCGCAGCGCCGGGCCCGCGAGCTGGTCGAGCACCCCGGCCACGATCATGGTGGTCGCGATGCCGTGGTAGGGCGCGTCGGCGATCTCCAGCTCGCGGAACAGGGCCGAGAGCTCCCAGACGCTCCTGGTGGCGCGCCCGCCGGGCGTGGGCGCGGCGAGCCAGCCGCGGGCCGCCATGGCCCGGTGCAGCGCGGGGACGTGCATGGTCCCGGTCCGGCGCATCCGCTGGCGGATCTCGTCGGTCAGCCAGGTGGCGAGGAACGCGCGCACCTCGGCCGCGAACGCGCCGACCTCCGGCCGGTGCCCGAACCCCTCGCCCTCGCCGGCGCCCTCGCCGGCGTCGATCGAGCCGTCCACCGTCCCGACGGAACCGTCGGTGGCCGCGGCGCCGAGGAGGCGCTGGCCGAGCTCGCGCAGCAGGTGGCGCGGGGCGCCTGCGAGCAGGGGATAGGCGCTGGCGCGGCGGTAGAACAGCTGCGCGTCGTGCTCGACGGCGACCCCGAGGCCGCCGTGGTACTGCACCAGCCGGCCGGCGGTGGCCCTGGCCGCGTCGGTGGCGAAGTGCAGGGCCATGAGCGCCAGCTCGGGACCGGACGCGCCCGTCAACGACCGGCGCCCCGCGTCCTGGCACCAGGCTGCCTCGCGGGCGAGCAGCGCGGCGCCGTCAACGAGCCCCGGCAGGTCGGCGAGCCCGTGCTGGACGCCCTGGAAGGAACCGATCGGGACGCCGAACTGGACGCGTTCACGCACCCATCGGGTCGCGAGGTCGAGCGCGCCGTCACCCAGCCCGGCCAGCCACGCCGCGGCGAGCGTCAGCCACTCCCGCCGGGCCCGGCCGAAGGCGGCGACGGCCGCCGGCCCCTGTCCGAGCACCACGGCGGCCGGCGACCCCAGGCCCAGCGGTCGGTCGGCGAGCGGCAGGTCGCCCTGGTTCGGCGTCGCGACGCCTGGCGGGTCGGTCCGCGTCGCTGTCAGCGTCTCGTCGACGATCGCGAGGACCACGCCGGCGACGGCGCCCGCCGGCACGGCGGTGCCGACGCCGCAGCGCACCCGTGGCGCGAGCGTCGCCACCAGTTCGCCGGAGACGACGGCCGCCAGGTGCGGATGGTCCGGGGCGGTCGCGGCCAGCAGCCGTGCGGCGGCGGTGTGCTCGGCGAAGGGGACGGGCGCGAGCACCCGGCCGAGTTCCAGGGCGGCGGCGGCCGCGGCGTGCAGGCCGGCGCCACCGCCGCCATGCTCGGCGCCGACGGCGAGCCCGGGTAACCCGGCCGCGCGCAGGTCGTCCCACAGCCCGGGGTCATGCCCGAGCGGCTGCGCGGCCCGGGCCGGCGCGAGGCCCGGATGCCTGGCGAGCACCGCCCTGACCAGGTCGCGTGCCGCGAGCGCCGTCTCGTCCAGCGCGAGGTCCATCTAGGCCTCCTCCTGCTCGTGGTCCCCTGGCTGCTCGTGGCCCGCCGGGCGGACCCGCGGGGGCGCCGCGCCGACCTTGGCGGCGAGCTCGTCCAGCTCCGCGACCAGCGGCGCCGGCAGCGGGATGCCGTCACGGGCTCGCTGCCGAGCCCGTTCGTGCTCCGGCTCGCCGGGCAGCCAGATGCGTTCGACGCCGGTGGCCCGCTCGCTCCCGCGGATCTCGCGGACGAGGGTGTCGACGGCGGCGGTGAACACGGCCCGGGGGGCGAACCTGGCCGGGTCGATGGCGATGAACACGACGCCCTTGGCGACGCGGGCGTCGCCGTGCAGCGGGGAGGCGGTGCGTTCGGTCGTCCCGAACGAGCTGCCGGCCAGCACGCCGGCGAGCAGCTCGACGAGCAGCGCGAGCCCGAAGCCCTTGTGCCCGCCGAACCACTGCAGGTGGCGCACGGACGCCGCCGCCGGGTCCGTCGTCGGCCGGCCGTGCTCGTCGTTCGCCCAGCCGGTGGGGATGGCCGCGTCGCCGCGTTTCTTCGCGAGCAGCAGCTTGTTGCCGGCCACGGCGGTCGTCGCCACGTCGTAGACGATCGCCGGCTCCTCGCCGGCCGGGACGGCGTACGACAGCGGGTTGGTCGACAGCAGCGGCGTCACGCCACCGAACGGCGGCACGAAGGTCGGCCCGTTCTGCACGCACAGGCAGATCAGGCCCTCGGCCGCCACCCGGGCGGTGTAGGCGCCGAGCGCCCCCAGGTGGGTGGTCTCGCGGACGGCGACCGCCGCCACGCCGTGCTCGGCCGCCCGGGCCGACACCAGCCGGGCAGCCTCGAGCCCGGCGAGCTGCCCGAAGCCGAGGCCGCCGTCGAGGATCGCCGTCGTCCCGTCGTCGGCGATGGCCGTGACCGTGGTGCGCGGTGTGAGGTGCCCGGACGCGAGCCGCGCCGCGTACATCGGCATCAGGTGCGCGCCGTGCGAGTCGACGCCGCGCAGGTCCGCCTCGACCAGCAGCTCGGCGACGGCGTCCGCCTGCTCGGCGGGGACCCGCCAGCCGGCGAGGATCGCGGCGAGCGCCGCCCGCAGGTCGGCGGCGGTGATCAGGACCGTCCCCGTCCCCGTCCCCGTCCTCGTCCCGGTCACGCCGGCTCGCCGCCCTCGATGGTGACGCGGTGCAGGGTGCGCTCGGCGCCGGCGGTGTCGCCGACGACGGCGTGCTGGGTGGCCCGGTTGTCCCAGATGACGAGATCGCCGACCCGCCAGTGGTGCCGGTAGACGTACTCGGGCCGGCCGACCCGGGCGTACAGGAAGCTCAGCAGCGGGGCGGACTCCTCGTCGGTCCAGCCGTCGATGCGGGCGGTGTAGTTGCCGTTGACGTACAGGCCCGGGCGGCCGGTCACCGGGTGGTGGATGACGACCGGATGGGTGACGGTGACGTCCTGCTCGGACAGGCCCGCGGACGCGGCGAGCTCGGTGCCGCGGTGCACGGCGCGCAGGCCGTCGAGGGTCCCCCGCAGGCCGGGGGAGAGGTCCTCGTAGACCCGCTGGATGTTCGACCACATGGTGTCGCCGCCGTACGGCGGGATCGTCCGCGCGAGCAGCAGGGTGATCCCCGGCGGGCGGGCGGTGTGCGTGGTGTCGGCGTGCCAGGTCTGGGTGACCGGGTTCGGGTCGTAGATCCGCATCAGGCCGGGGTGGCCTTCCAGCGACGCCACGTAGGGGTGGATCGAGATGGTGCCCCAGCGGGCGGCGAACTCCAGCTGGCCGGCGGGGGTGAGGTTCTCCTGGCCGCGCAGGCAGATCACCTGGTGGTCGAGGAACGCCTGGCGGACGACGGAGAACGTCTCGTCGTCGATGCCGGCGGCGAGGTCGACGCCGGTGACCAGCGCGCCCAGCGCGCCCGCCCGCCGCTCGACCGCGACCTTCGAGGCTGTCGTGGTCATGAGGTCGTGCCCTCCCCGGCTGGTCGCGCATTTTGCATATTAGATATATGATTCATGAGGTGATCGCTAGAGGCGAGCCCGCCCGGAATCGATCCGCCGGCGCCGCGGCCGCCGCTGGCGGCGGCGACATCGGTACTGGCGGGGCGGTGACGGGCGGCGTGACGGTGACCGACCGGGCGGCGGCGCCCGCGGCGACGATGACCGGCGGCGCGGCGATGGCGGCGCAGCTGCGCGCCGAGGGCGTCGAGGTGATCTTCGGCCTGCCGGGCGACCAGCTGATGGCGGCGCTCGACGCGCTCGTCGACGTCCCCGAGATCCGCTACGTCGTCACCCGGCACGAGCAGGCGACGACCTACATGGCCGACGGCTACGCCCGCACGGCCGGGCGCCCCGGGGTCGCGATGGTGGTCCCGGGCGTCGGCGTCTACAACGCCGCCTCGGGCCTGGCCACCGCCTACGCCTGCTGCTCGCCGGTGCTCCTGCTGGCCGGGCAGATCAACCGGCATGGCATCGGCCGCGGCCTGAGCCTGCTCCACGACGTGCACGACCAGCTCGACATCGTCCGGCCGGTGACGAAGTGGGCCGCCAGGGCGATCGAGGCGGACGCCGTCGCCCCCGCGCTGCACGAGGCGTTCACCCAGCTGCTGGCCGGGGTGCCGCGGCCGGTCGAGGTGGAGATCCCTCCGGAGGCGTTCGCCGAGCCGACCGCCGCGGCGCCGCCGTTGGCGCCGGCCGTCCCCGCGCCCGTCGTCCCGGATCCCGCGGACCTGGAGGCGGCGGCAGCGGTGCTCGCCGCCGCGTCGGCGCCGCTGGTGCTCGCCGGCGGCGGGGTCGTCGGCGCCGGGGCGGCCGAGGAGCTGCGCCGGGTCGCCGAGCTGCTGTCCGCCCCCGTCGTCACGACCCGGGAGGGCAAGGGCGCGATCGACGACCGTCACCCGCTGTCCGTCGGCACGGCCTGGGTGAACCGGCGGCTGCGGCCGGTGCTGGAGTCCGCCGACGTGATCCTCGCCGTGGGCAGCCGCGTCCAGGGGATCAACCCGCGTCCCGGGCAGAAGGTCGTCCACGTGGATGCCGACCCGGCGGCGTTCGGGCGCAACGTGCCGGCCCAGCAGACCATGGCGGTGCCGGGTGACGCCCGGCTCGCGCTCGCCGCGCTCGCCGAGCTGCTCCCGGCCCGGCCGCTGGACCCGGCCCGCGCGGCGGCGGCTGGTGAGGCGCGGCGCGCGGTGCGCGCCCAGCTCGACGCGATCGGGCCGCAGTTCGCGCTGGTCGACGCGCTGCGCGCCGGGATCCCGGCGGACGGCATCCTCGTCGCCGACACGACGACCGTGGCCTACGCCTGCCACCTGGCGTATCCGGTGTACGAGCCGCGGACGTACCTGAGCACCTCCTACATGGGCACACTCGGGTTCGCCTACCCGGCGGCGCTCGGCGCGAAGGTCGCCGCGCCGGACCGGCCCGTCGTCACCGTGGTCGGCGACGGTGGGTTCCTGTTCACGTCCAACGAGCTCGCGACGGCCGTCCAGCACGGCATCCACACCGTCACCGTGGTCTTCGACGACGGCGCGTACGGCAACTCCAACCGCGACCAGCGGGAGAAGTACGCGGGCCGCGAGCTCGGCACCGTGCTGCGCAACCCCGACTGGGTGGCGCTCGCCCGGGCGTTCGGCGCCGAGGGCGTCCAGGTAGACGACGTCGCCGACCTGCCCGCCGTGCTGCGCGCCGCCTGCGCCGCCGACTGCTCGACCGTCATCGCCGTCCCGATGGAGCGCCTGCCGTCCCCGTTCTGACCGGGATCGACGGCACTCCCACCAGAATCGAGCTCTGCTGGAGGCATGGATGCCGGTCGACGTGGACCGTCACGCCGCTCTCGCGAAGGAACTGCTGCCGCCGGGGCGGCTGCTCGTCGGCGACGACCGCCCGGACGGCGACGCCGGGACGTACGCGCACGTCAACCCGGCGACCGGCCGCGAGCAGGCGGCCGTCACCCTCGCCGGGCCCGGCCAGGTCGGCGCCGCCGTCGACGCCGCGAGAGCCGCGGCCGTGCGCTGGCGAGACCTTCGGCCGGACGGGCGGCGCGGCGCGCTGCTGCGGCTCGCGGCCCTGGTGCGCCGAGACGCCGAGCGGATCGGCGGCGTGCTCACCCTGGAGTGCGCCGTCCCGGCGGCGACCGCGGCCGCGCTGCCCCGCCGGGCCGCGGACTACCTGGAGTACTACGCCGGGTACGCGGACAAGCTCGAGGGGCGGGTCATCCCGATCTTCCCGGAGAACGCGTTCGACTACACGCTCACCGAGCCGTACGGCGTCATCGGGATCATCTCGACCTGGAACGGCGGCATCTCGTCGGTCGCCCGCAAGGCGGGCGCGGCGCTGGCCGCCGGGAACACGGTCGTCGTCAAGCCGATGGAGCTGGCGCCGTTCTCGTCCCTGCTGTTCGGTGAGCTGGCGCTGGAGGCCGGCCTGCCCGCCGGCGTCGTCAACGTCGTCCCCGGCGACGAGGTGGCCGGAGCCGCGCTCGTGCGCCACCCGGGCGTCGACAAGATCAGCTTCACCGGTGGGCAGCGGGCCGCCCGCGCGATCCTCACCGACGCCGCCCAGAGCATCAAGCCGGTCGTCCTGGAGCTCGGCGGAAAGTCCGGCAACATCGTCTTTCCCGACGCGGACCTCGCGGCGGCCGGCCGGTTCGCCGGCACGGTGTGCATGGGGATGGCCGGTCAGGGCTGCGTGTTCCCGACCCGGCTCATCGTCCACGAGTCCGTCCACGACCAGGTGGTGGCGACGGCCGTCGTGACCGCGGCCGCCCTGCCCGTCGGCGACCCGCTCGACCCGGCGACCGCCGTCGGGCCGGTTGTCAGCGCCGCCGCGCGCGACCGCATCCTCGGCATGCTCGGGCGGGCGCTCGCCGGGCCGACGCCGGCCGGCGAGCTGCTGCTCGGCGGCGGCCCGGCGGACGCGTCGGCGGACCCGGCGCTGGCCGATGGCTTCTTCCTCGCGCCGACCATTCTCGACCGCGTCGACCCGGCCGCCCAGATCGCCCAGGAGGAGGTCTTCGGGCCGGTCCTGTCGGTGCTGACGTTCCGCGACGAGGACGAGGCGGTCGCGCTCGCCAACGGCACGCCCTACGGCCTCGCCGGCTACGTCCACACCACCGACCTGCGCCGCGCCCACCGGGTCGCGGCCCGGCTCGACGCCGGCTACATCTCGCTGGGTGGCTTCGCCGCGCTGCCCGCCAGCGCCCCGTTCGGCGGCTTCGGTCGCAGCGGGTACGGCAAGGAGGGCGGCCGCGCCGGCCTCGACGAGTTCGTCCGCGCCAAGAACGTCTACCTGCCGATGTAGCCCGTCGTAGCCGTCGAGGCGGCGCCGCCGGGGTCACGCGGGGGAGGTGGCGAGCCGGTCCCAGGCCGTCGGGGGCAGGCCGCGGGCGCGCAGCTCGTGCTTGCGGACCCGGCCGGTCGTCTCGGTGCGGGGCAGGTCGGCGACCACGTCGACGTAGCGCGGCAGCATGAACGCGGGCAGCCGGCCGTCGAGGAACGCCAGCAGACCGGCCGGGTCGAAGCCCTCGGCCGCCGGGTCCGCCAAGTCTGTCGGGTCCGTCGAGTTCGTTGGGCCTGCCGCGTCCGCCGGGCCTGTCGGGATGACGGCGACGAGGACCTCGTCGTCGCCGAGCTCGGTGCGCACGGCCACCGCGGCGCACTCGCGCACCCCGGGGTGCGCCGCCACCGCGGCCTCGACCTCGAACGAGGAGATGTTCTCGCCGCGGCGGCGGATGGTGTCGCGCAGCCGGTCGACGAAGTAGTAGTGGCCGGCCTCGTCGGCGCGGAACGCGTCGCCGGTGTGGAACCAGCCGCCGCGCCAGGCCTCGGCCGTCGCCTCGGGCATCCCGTGGTAGCCGAGGCACAGCGACCACGGCTCCCGGGCACGCACGACGAGCTCGCCCACCCGGCCGGCGGGGACCGGCTCGTCGCGCTCGTCCACGACGCGCGCCTCGAAGTCCGGCCAGCTCGCGCGGCGGGTGCCGGTGTTCTCCCACGGGCCGTGGTCCCAGCCGGTGGCCAGCGGCGCGCCCACCTCCGTCTGGCCGTAGCAGGTCGCCACCCGGACGCCGAAGCGGCGCTCGAAGTCGGCCATCCGCGGGATCATCGGGCCGAGGATGACGCCGCGCACCGGGTTGTCGGCGTCATCCGGGCGGGGCGGCGCGGCGCGCAGCAGCGCGGTCAGCGGGCCGACGAGGGCGAGCGCGACGCAGCCGTGACGGCGCACGTCGTCCCACACCCGCGCGGCGCTGAACTTCTGCCGCGTCACCAGGCAGCCGCCGCGGCCGAGCACGTAGTTGAAGCCGGACCGGCCGGAGTTGTGGAACAGCGCCATGGCCGAGAACAGCGCCTCCCCGGCGGCGAGCGTGTCCTCCGGTACCCAGGACCACATCTGGTAGGTCAGGCCCCAGGGAGTGATCACCGCCTTGGATGGGCCGGTCGTGCCGGACGTGAACAGCAGGCTGCTGACGTCGGACACGGCTGGGCCCTCGAAACCGGCCGCCGATTCGGTGGTGGCGAGCGCCGCGCCGAGGTCGACGACCGCCACAGTGGATGGCAGCGACCCGGCGCTGCCCCGATCGAGACCGGCTGCGTCGTCAGCGAGACCGTCCGCGCCGTCAGCGAGGAGCACGGTGGCGAGCAGCGGCAGCGCCCGTGGGCCCGCGCCCGCGGCTGCCGCGACCCGGGGCAGCATCGCGCTGGTCGTGATCAGGACCGTCGACTCGGACACCGCCAGCGCGTGCCGCAGCATCGGGCCGACGTAGGCGGTGTTGAGCGGGACCTCGACCGCGCGCAGCCACGACAGGCCGAGCATCGCCAGGTGCGGATCGAACCCGTCGGGGAGCATCGTCGCCACGTGGGTGCCCGCGCCGACTCCGAGCCCGCGTAAGCAGGTGGCCCAGCGGTGGCTTTCGGCGAGTAACTCGGCGTAGGTCAGGCGTGCGCCGTCCACGTGGATCAGCGCTGGCGCGTCCGGGGTTCTCGCCGCCCAGGTGGCCAGGGCATGCGGCGCGAGCAGCCGTCGGTCAAGCATGGTCGGCCTTCCTCCATTGCGAGCTCACCACTCTCGCTAATATCATGTATCAAACATACGATCATTGCTCGCGGTCGAGCTCGCGACCAGACCAGGCCTATGGCCTGATCAAGATCGTGGGCTGATCGGGTCGTGGCTGGTCCTGGTCGCCGGCTGGCTGGTCGCGTGCTGGGAGGAGCCCGGATGACCGACGGACGTGACGATCCCGGCGGCGACGGCCGGGGGGCCGCTGCGATCCCGATGATCATCGACGTGGACGCGCACGTCGTCGAGCCGCCGGACCTGTGGACCTCGCGGCTGCCGGCGCGCTACCGGGAGACGGGGCCCCACGTCCGGTACCTCCCGTCCGGGCGCCCGAAGCTCGACGGCGGCAGCTACATCGAGGAGCCGGGCACGGAGGGCCCGCCGGTCGCCTGGTGGTTCTACGAGGACCACCGGTACTCGGTGAAGCGACTGATCGCGGCCGCCGGCTACCCGGCCGACGAGATCAGCCTGGCGGGCGTGACCTTCGACGAGATGCGGCGCGGCTGCTGGGACCCGGCCGCGCGGGTCGCGGACAACGAGCTCAACGGCGTCGAGGCGCAGCTGTGCTACCCGAACTACCCGCGGTTCGCCGGCCAGATCTTCCTGTGGGGCAAGGACCGCGATCTCGCGCTGCTGTCCGTGCGCGCCTACAACGACTGGATGGTGGAGGAGTGGTGCGGCGGCGGCAGTAGCGGTAGTGGAGGCTGCGGCCGGCTGGTGCCGCTGTGCCTGGTGCCGCTGTGGGACGCCGAGCTCGCCGCCGCCGAGGTGCGACGCAACGCGGCCCGTGGCGTGCGGGCGGTCGCGTTCACCGAGCTGCCCACGTACCTGGGCCTGCCGAGCATCCACACCGGCTACTGGGACCCGTTCTTCCGCGCCTGCGCCGAGACCGGCACCGTGCTGTGCATGCACATCGGCTCGGGCACGAAGACGCCGCAGGCCTCACCGGACGCGCCCGACGCCGTCCCGGCGACGATCATCTTCGGCAACTCGGCCGCGAGCCTGACCGACTTCGCCTTCTCCGGCGTCCTCGACCGCCTGCCGGACCTGAAGCTCCTCTACGCGGAGTGCCAGATCGGCTGGATCCCGTACCTGCTGGAGCGGATCGACGACGTCTGGGAGACCCACCGCGGCTGGAGCAACTCCCAGCTGAAGTGCCCCGAACGCCCGTCGACCTACTACTACCGGCAGATCCACGCCTGCTTCTTCAAGGACTCGGTCGGCATCGAGCTGCTCGACCGCGTCGGCGTCGACAACATCCTCTTCGAGACCGACTACCCCCACCAGGACGGCACCTGGCCCCACAGCCGCCAGGCCGCCGCCACCCAGTTCGGCCACCTCGACCCCGCCGACATTCACAAGATCGCCCGCGGTAACGCCATCCGCCTCTTCGACCTGCCGTTGCGGCCGTGATCAGCCGAGGCCGATGACGCCGTCCTCGTGGAGGCTGGCGATGGCGGCGGCGTCGAGGCCCAGGACCTCGGTGAGCAGCTCGGCGGTGTGCTGGCCGAGCGTCGGCGGCGCCGGCTCGGGCTCGTCGGGCACGCGGGAGAGCTTCACCGGGTTGCCGGCCACCAGGACCGGCTGGGCCACCCCGTCCGTCCGGGGGATCTCGACGAGCATGCGCCGCGCGGTGACGTGCGGGTCGGACACCACGTCCTCGGGACCGAAGCAGGGCGCGGCGGTGACGCCGACGGCGGCGAGCTCGCCGGCCGCGGACAACATGGACCGGTCCGCCGCCCAGGACTCCAGCGCCGGGCACAGCACGTCCGCCCAGTGGTCGTGCCAGCCCCAGCGGGTGGCGAAGCGGTCGTCCGTCAGCCACTCCGGGTGCCCCAGCAGCTCGGCGAGGCGCGGGAACTGGTGGTCGCGCAGCAGCTGGACCACGCACCAGCCATCCCGGGCGCGGAAGGAGTTGACCAGGTAGGGGGCGCGGCGCTCCGTGTCCGGCTCAGGGCGGATGCCCAGCGACCAGTAGTTGGCGACGACGTCGCAGATCGCCACCATGGCGTCGAACATGGCCACGTCGACGAGCTGGCCGAGGCCGGTCCGGTCCCGGTGGCGCAGCGCGGCGAGGACGCCGATGACGCCGTACAGGCCCGAGCCGTTGTCGCCGAGGCCACCCACCGGGTTGATCACCGGTGGCTGGTGTGGCCGGCGGGAGTACTCGTAGATCCCCGACATCGCCTCGGCCACCGCGGCGTAGGCCGGCCAGGACGCGTACGGGGAGTCTCCCCGCGCGCCGAAGCCGGTCACCGACAGGTAGATCAGCCGCGGGTCGCGCGCCGCCATCGCCTCGTAGCCGACGCCGAGGCGGTCCGCCCGGCCGGGCCCGAGGTTCTCGGCGACGACGTCGAACGACCCGGCCAGCTCCAGCAGCAGGTCGCGACCCCGCTCGCGCTTGAGGTCGAGCGCGATGGCGCGTTTGCCCAGGTTGTAGCGCAGGAACGTCGCGCCCGCCGGCCGCCCGGCCGGGTCGGTCACGGCCGGCTGCGCCCCGCGGCCCGACTCGCCCGCGAGCGGCTCGACCTTGACGACGTCCGCGCCGAGCCGGGCGAGCAGCAGCGTGGCCGACGGCACCGCCTGCATCTGCTCCAGCGCGAGCACCCGGACGCCGTCGAGCGGTCTGCCGAGGGTGGGCTGGCGGGCCTCGCCGACGTCGTCCAGGCGCATGTCGGGATCTCCGTCGGTCGGGCGGTCGGTGGTGAAGGTGCCCGGTCGGACTGGGCACGACCGGATCAAATATATATGATGCGTTTATGGTCGCCGTCGGGTTCACCGGTCGAGTGCGGCGGGCGGCACGGGTGAGGACGGCGGCGCGATGACACCTTCGACGCGGGACCCCGACGGGATCGCCCTGCCGCCGCCGGACGACGTCGGCGGCCAGCGGACCGTCGCCGAGGAGGCCGTGCTCTACCTGCGCCGGCTCGTCTTCGACGGCGTGCTGCGCCAGGGAGACCGCGTGCCCCAGGACGACATCGCCGCGGCGCTCGGGATCAGCCGGATCCCGGTGCGCGAGGCGCTGCTGACCCTCAAGCACGAGGGCTGGGTGACGGTCCGGCCGCGTCGCGGCACCTTCATCGCCGCCATCGACGAGAGCATCGTCCGCGACCACTACGAGCTGTACGGCCTGCTCTACGGCTTCGCCGCCCGCCGCGCCGCCGCCCGCCAGACGCCCGAGATCATCGCGAGGCTGGTGGACCAGCGCCGGGAGCTGCTCGCCGACCCGCGCCCCTACGCCGTCTGGCGGCACAACCGGCAGTTCCACACCACGATCGTCGAGCTGGCCCGCTCGCCGCGGCTGGCGCCGCTGCTGCGCGCGATGTCGGGGATCATCCCGGGCAACTTCTTCGAGCTCGTGCCCGGATCGATCGACGTCGAGCTGGTAGGCACCGCGGCGATCCTGCGGTGCGTGGAGCGCCAGGACGGCGAGGGCGCGGCCGCCGCCTACGCCGACATGATGGGCCGCCAGGGCGATCTCGTCGTCGAGCTGTTCGAGAGGCGCGGGCTGTTCGGGCACGGCGACGACGCGCCGGCGGTGGCCGCCGCCGGCTGACGGCGCTCCCGCGCCGGACCGCACGGTGCCGTGCCGCACGGTGCCGCGCGGCCAGAGTCACGACCGAGGGTTACGACGACCAGGCGCCAGGGTCCGCCGCCGCGTGGCGCGGGCGGCCGGCGCCGGGATGGGGCTGGGGTGGACAGGTACGGCCTGACGACGATCCGGACCGAGCTGGCGGACGGCGTCCTGCTGGTCACGCTCGCGCGGCCCGAGCGCAGGAACGCCATCAACGACGTCATGCACCGCGAGCTCATCGAGCTGTACGCGCGCATCGCCGCGGACTCCGAGGCGGAGGTCGTCGTGCTGACCGGAGAGGGCCGCGGGTTCTGCGCCGGCGGCGACTTCACCCAGATGGCTGCGAACAACGACGCCGGCTATGACGACGGGTTCTCCCAGCTGTTCGTCGACGCGGTCGCGATGGCCCGCAACATCCTCGCCGTGCGCCAGCCGCTGATCGCCGCCGTGAACGGCGACGCGATCGGCCTCGGCGCGACGCTCGCGCTGTTCTGCGACATCGTCTACATCTCCGAGACGGCGCGGATCGGCGACCCACACGTGCAGGCGGGCCTCGTGGCCGCCGACGGCGGGGTCGTGCTGTGGCCGATGCTGATCGGCGCGAACCGGGCGAAGGAGTACCTGCTCACCGGCGACCTGCTCACCGGCGTCGAGGCGGAGCGCATCGGCCTGGTCAACCACGCCGTGCCGGCCGGCGAGGTCCTGGCGGCGGCGACCGCGACCGCGCGCCGGCTCGCCAAGGGCGCCGCCCTCGCGCTGCGCTTCACCAAGCGGCTGGTCAACAAGGACCTGGAGGACCGCGTCGACCGGATCTACGAGATGGCGCTGGCCATGGAGGCGGTCACCTTCCGCAGCGCGGACCATCTCGAGGCCGTGAAGGCGTTCACCGAGCGCCGTCCGCCCGTCTTCGCCCGCGGCCTGCGCTGACGCGCTCCGCCCGCGACCGCTGCCCGCTGGGTCGACACTGTCTCGACAGGTCCAGTCCGGCGCCCTTGAACGGGTTGCTCCCGTCGTTCCCGTCACAGCCCTGCCCTGTTTACCGCCGTCAGCCTGCGTCGGCTGGATCATTCATTGATTTTCCAACTTCTCACAACACCTACGTCGGATGTTGCGAGAAGGGTGCCATCGGGGCTGAAACTGGTGCACCATACCATATCGTCAGAATCGAAGGTAAACCGAAGAACGGGAGATGCGGGGTTACGAAATTCCCATATCTGAAATCCGTTGTATCCTGAGATTGCCAGCAGAGGTGATCTCGGGGAGGAGGCGACATGGAGAATGTCGCCGACGGTGGATTTTAGAGCACCCACGCTCTGAGGATTTTGACCATGGGACGCCCAGATCTCAAGTTCCTTGCAGTTCGCGATAAAAAGATACCTATCCGAGTCGGCCGAAAAAACAATGTGTGGAACGTCGTCATCCGGCCGGGCTGGGCGGAAGCATCGTGCGCTGTGCACTGAATTATATGCAATATTTGACACATTGATGGCGCCCTCGTGGTCGGCGTAGCAAAATAGCCGGCCACTCGGGGACACGGCCGCGTCGATGTACCTGGCCCTGGATTCTACCTCCGGCGCTTCCGCCAGCTGGAAAATTAGCCTGGGTTTGGAGAGATCTTCTATGTTCCAGAGAGAAGGCCTTTCCCCTGATGCGCCAAGCAGCGTGCCGTCGGCGGAGATCGATATGTTTTGAGCCCACGTCACAGGGATGAAACTGCGCTGCACCCTCGGAGCTCCAACGCCCTCAAAGTCGATCAGGCAGACATCGTTTTCTTCACTGTTGGCGACAAATTTTTGCGTACCGGCAATCGCGACAATATCGGACGTGTAGTCGAAGGAGGGTATCTGAACTCCGGTCTTCTCCAGCCATGCGACTTTGTCTTTTCGGTAACCCCTCACCCATGATGCGAACGTGCCATCGCGGTAGCCGGCAACTAGCCGCCGACCGTCGGATGTGAATCCAATGGTGTGGACCTGGTTCGCGGATACTGATCCTGCGGCAGCGAGGATGCTCGTATTCTCACTGCTTTCATGGGAACTTGAGAGCCCCGGGAATATCGGCGGATCGCTAGGCTTCGCCCGACCGGTTCGAATCGCGCGAAGTTTGGTAATAAGTGTACTTCGAGCACTTTCTTCGGTAAGTCCGCACAGGTCAAGGTGAACGACCTGTCCTAGTACGCCGGGGAGATCGCACCGATCTATCCGAATTGGAACAAGTTTGCGATTGAACCCGGCGGGATCCTTGCTGAAGGCCGCCTGCCACTCGACGCGCCCGTAGGCCGACGCAAGGTAGTTCCTCGACACAACGGCAATAGTTCTATCCGACTTTGCCATTGCCTCTTGCATCGCCGTGGCCCAGTGACTGCCGGGAACTACATCCCATGCTTGAAGTAGGACGCTGTTGTCGGTCGACTCAATATTCCAGGCGATCCACTCGGCCCACGCCAGATCCTCTTTTGTATACGAGACAAAATAGTCCCACCGTGTTTCTGTGGAGTTTGCTGAGGTTAGATCCACTGGTCCAACCTGGTCGGGCTCTCTCGTGTCTTCCAACAGTCTGTTCCCCGGGCTCCCCTGGCACGAATGGACGCAATACTAGCTCCATCGAATCGGGGTCTGCGACGCGCCGGCGAGCACAGCGTGCCGGCGCCGCGCAGCCGGCACGCGGCGCGGCGAAGCCACCTGATCTCAGAACGAGATTTTCGGCAACGTGCGGGCCTCGGGTGGCGGCGGACCTTCTACCGGTTGGTGAAGGTGGCAGCGTGGCGGGTGGTCCAGCGGCAGGTGTGGCGTTCGCGGCGGAGTTCGAGCAGGCTCACGCTGGCTACCGGGACCTCGATGGACGGGAGCTGGAGAAGGTCGGTCAACCTGCGGATGACCTCGGTGGCGGCGGGGTGGCATTGCCGTAGGTGACGCTGACGTGGGGCTTGAAGCGGGCTGGCTCGGCGGGAACCTGGTCGGCGCCGAGCTCGGCGGCGATCGTTTCGCGTAGCCCGCGCGCGGACCTCGGCCACCGGGCGCCATCCGGGGCACCACCACTAGTGGTCTGCCATCCGACCCGTGCGTCCAGTGGGTCTGGGCGGAGGAGACGACGGAGCCTCCCGCGCAGACCTGTCCGGGCCGGCGAAGGCCCGGCATCGCAGCTGATCACGAGCCGGCACGATCCGGCGATGACCGCCGTGTGGTCGCTGTCGTCAGTCACCGGCCCCGTCCCCGGCGGCGATCCGGTAGCCGACGCGGGGGGTGGTGGTGATGACCGGGGGGTCGCCGAGCTTGCGGCGCAGGCGGCCGATCGTGACGAGGACGGTGTTGGTGAACGGGTCGGCGTGCTCGTCCCAGACCTGTTCGAGGAGGTCCTCGGCGCTCAGATACGCGGGGCTGGCCCGTAGCAGCGCCTCCAGGACCGCGAACTCCTTGACGGACAGGTCGAGGGGGCGGCCGTCGCGGGTGACGGTCCGGCGGATCGTGTCGAGCTCGAGGCCGGCGGCTCGCAGCGTCGCCGGCTGGACGGTGGGCCGGCGGCGCGCGAGCGCGCGGATGCGCAGCACCAGCTCGGGGAAGTGGAACGGCTTGGTGAGGTAGTCGTCGGCACCGATCGACAGGCCGCTGACCCGGTCGACGGGCGAGTCCGCGGCGGTGAGCATCAGCACCATCGCCCGCTCGGCGCGTTGCAGGATCAGCTGGCAGAGGGTGTCACCGTGGATGCCGGGCAGGTCCCGGTCGAGGACGACCACGTCGTAGCTGGTGGCGGCGAGCTTGGCGGCGGCCTCCAGGCCGTCGTGCGCGACGTCGGCGGCGATCGCCTGGTCGCGCAGCCCTTCGACGAGCACGGCGGCGAGCCGGCGCGCGTCCTCGACGACCAGGACCCTCACGCCGCGGCCGCCGGGCCTGGCGCGGCCACCCGCGGCAGCGCGACGATGACCAGCAGGCCGCCGTCGCCCCGGGCACGCAGCTCGAGCGTGCCGCCGTGCGCCGCCGTGATCGCGGCGACGATCGACAGGCCGAGCCCGGCGCCGGCGGCGTCCGAACCGGTCCGTTCGACGCCGAGCCGGCGGAACGGCTGGGCCAGCTCGGCTACCTGCGCCTGGTCCAGCACGTCGCCGCCGTTCTCGACGACCAGCCGGGCAGTCGTGCCGGACACGGCGGTGGTGACGCCGATCCAGCCTCCGTCATGGTTGTGCCGGATCGCGTTGTCGAGCAGGTTGTCGATCATTCGGCACAGCAGCGGCTGGCTGGCGACGACCCAGGCGTCGTCGAGGCTGTGGACGCGATGCAGCACCAGGCCGGCGCCGCCAATCGCGTCGGCGCGCGGGGCGAGTCGCGCCGAGACGGCCGCGTCGAGGGAGACGGTCGCCCGGTCGGGCAGCTCCCCGTGCTGGCCGCGGGCGAGCGCGAGCAGCCCGTCGAGCAGCTCGTCGACCCGGTCGAGCTCGACGCGTACCCGGTCGGCGAGCAGGAGCGTCTCGGCTGGGACCGGGCCCGGTTTGGCCGCGGCGACGTCGACGAGCGCGCGGACGGTCGCCAGCGGGGTGCGCAGCTCGTGAGAGGCGTTGGCCACGAAGCGGCGCTGCGCGGTGAACGCGCCGTCAAGGCGTTCCAGCAGGGCGTCGATGGTGTCGGAGAGGTCCTTGAGCTCGCCATCTGGGCGGGTCATGGCGAGCCGCTCGTGCAGGCTGTCGGCGGAGATCCGCCGGGTGGCCGCCGTGATCACCCGCAGCGGGCGCAGCACCCGACCGGCGGCGACCCAGCCGACCACGAGCGACGCGACCGCCATCACCGCCAGGGCGACAGCCGACCCGAGCAGGTAGCCGTGGGAAACGGCCTGGGTGGCAGCCTCCTGTGTCGGCGGGACGGATCTGTCAGGGGAGATCGACACGGCGACCGTGGCCGACGACGAGGAACCGACGCCGTTGGTGATCGCCAGCAGCACGATCGCCGAGACCACGAACAGCCCGCTGTACAGCGCCGTCAGCCGCAGCCGCACGGTGCGGCGTACCCGGATCATCGTCGCCTCCTGCGCCGCCTGCGGCCCCGACCGCCCACGATGGCCGACCGGCCCTAACAGCGAGATAACGGTCGCCGTTCGGCCCATGTCAGTGCCCGCTCCATAGAACCCCGTCATGCCACCGACGGCATACGGCATGGGAGGGCTACTCGGATGGGAACAAGCATTGAGGTCGACAGCCTGCGTAAACGGTTCGGGTCGACGACAGCGTTGGACGGGATGACGTTCACGGTGTCGCCCGGCCGGGTCACCGGGTTCGTCGGCCCCAACGGGGCCGGCAAGTCCACGACGATGCGGGTGATCGTCGGCCTGGACGCACCCGACGCCGGCACCGCGCTGGTCGGCGGCCGGCGGTACGCGACCCTGCCGCGCCCGCTGAGCCACGTCGGGTCGCTGCTGGACGCCGCGGCGCCGCAGCCGGGGCGCAGCGCCCGCAACCACCTGCTCTGGCTGGCCCACTCGCAGGGCCTCACCGGTCGCCGCGTCGACGAGGTGCTCGACCTCGTCGGCCTCGCCAGCGCGGCGCGGCGCAAGGCCGGGGGCTACTCGCTGGGGATGCGCCAGCGGCTCGGGATCGCCGCGGCGCTGCTCGGCGACCCGCCGGTGCTGATGTTCGACGAGCCGTTCAACGGGATGGATCCCGAGGGGATCGTGTGGATGCGCGGCTTCCTGCGGGGGCTCGCGGCCGACGGCCGGACCGTGCTGGTCTCCAGCCATCTGATGGGCGAGCTGCAGGACACCGCCGACCACCTGCTCATCGTCGGGCGCGGCCGGCTGATCGCGGACACGTCCACGGCGGCGCTGCTCGCGGCCGCGGCCGGAAACAGGGTCCGGCTGCGCACGAGCGCCCCGCCGGCGGCGGCGGTGGCGCTCGAACGCGCGGGCGCGTCGGTGATGCCCACGGGCGCGGAGACGCTGACCATCGCCGGTCTTCGGGCCGCCGAGGTCGTCGCGGCGCTGAGCGCGGCCGGTGTCCCGTTCGCCGAGGTCGCCGCCGAGCAGGCCAGCCTCGAACGGGCCTACCTGGACCTCACCCGCGAGTCCGTCGAGTACGCCGCGCGGCCCGCGTCCCCAACGCCCGTCGTCCCAACGTCCGTCGTCCCAACGTCCGCAGTCCCGACGCCGGCCGTCCCGGCGGACGCGACGGAAAGGGACCTGACCCGATGACCGACACGCTGTCGCCGCCCGTCGCCACGCCGGCCAGGCCGCATGGGCGGTCCACGTTCGGCTGGCTACTGCGGGCCGAATGGACCAAGTTCCGAACGCTGCGCGGCTGGGTCCTCGCCCTCCTGATCGGCGCCGCGCTCATCGACGTGATCGGGCTGTTCGCCGTCCACAGCACGATCTCCTGCGAACAGGGATCCGGCCGGGACTGCTACCAGCCGCTGCCCACCGGGCCGGGCGGCCAGGCGGTCACCGACTCCTTCTACTTCGTGCGCCAGCCGCTCGCCGGAGACGGCGGGATCACCGTCCGGATGACCGCACTGACCGGCCAGTACTCGGCGCCTCCCACCGCCCCGGCGAGCCCGGGGCAGCAGGCCGACGAGGTCGACGCGACCCAGCCCTGGTCCAAGGCCGGCATCATCATCAAGGCGAGCACGACCCCCGGGTCGGCCTACGCCGCGATGACGGCCACCGGCGGCCACGGCACCCGGATGCAGTGGAACTACACCCACGACGCCGCCGGCCTGCCCGGCGAGGTCGCCGCCGCGTCACCGCACTGGCTGCGGCTCACCCGCACCGGCGACACGGTCACCGGCTACGACTCGGCCGACGGCGTCACCTGGACCAAGGTGGCCACCGCCCACCTGGCCGGCCTGCCGGCGACGGTCCAGGTCGGGCTGTTCGCCACCTCACCCGGCGTCCTGGTCGTCACCGAGTCCTTCGGCGGTTCGTCCGCGATCGGCACCTCGAGCACGGCGACCGGCACGTTCGACCACGTCTCCCTGTCCGGCGCGACGCCAGGCACGGACTGGACCGGCCAGGCCATCGCCGGCGACCGCGACGGCGCTGGGACTGGCGACGGCGCTGGGGCCGGCATCGGCGCCGGCACACCGAGGGCGGGGCCGGGCGGCGATCAGCGGGGCTCCTACGAGCGGGCCGGCGACCAGATCACGGTCACCGGGGCCGGCGACATCGCGCCGGCGGTGCCCGGCATGAGCAGCAGCCCCGCCCCGACCGCGGCGGTCGAGGACCATCTCGCGGGCGTCTTCCTCGGGCTGATCACGCTGGTCGTCGTCGCCGCGATGTTCGCGACCGCCGAGTACCGGCGCGGCCTGGTCCGCGTCACCCTGGCCGCGATGCCGAACCGGGGCCGGGTGCTGGCCGCGAAGGCGGTCGTGATCGGCGCGGCCACGTTCGCCGCCGCGCTGGTGGCGGTCGCCATCGCGGTCCTGATGGGCACGCGGATCTCCCGCGACGAGGGGTCGTACGTGCTGCCCGTCAGCGGACCGACCGAGGTACGGGTGATCGTCGGGACCGCGCTGCTCGTCGCCGTCTGCGCGGTCCTCGCCCTCGCCGTCGGGGTGATCCTGCGGCGCGGCGCCGGCGCGGTCGCCGCCGTCGTCGTCGGGATCGTGCTGCCCTACCTGCTGGGCGTGGTACCCGCGCTGCCCGTCGAGGCCCGCGAATGGGTTCTGCGGGTCACCCCGGCCGCCGGCTTCGCGATCGAGCAGAGCATCCCGCGCTATGCCCAGGTCACGGCCGAGTACTCGCCGCCGGCCTATTTCCCGCTCTCGCCGTGGGCCGGCTTCGCCGTTCTGTGTGGCTACGCCGTGGCCGCGTTGGCCGTCGCGTACGTCCTGCTGCGCCGGCGCGACGCATGACGGCGACGGCACCGGTCCTGACGGCTCAGGACCAGCGGCCATCGCCGCGAGATGCCTGGCTCACCGGCCGGCGCGCGTTGCGCGCGGAGTGGACCAAGCAGCGGACCGTAGCCGGGCCCGGCTGGTTGCTCGTCGCCGCCGCCGTGCTGACCATCGCGGTCAGCGTGGCGGCGGCGGCCGCCACCCACTGCAGGCCGGGCGGCGAATGCCCCGTCGACACCGCGAAGCTGAGCCTCACGGGTGTCCAGCTCGGCCAGGCGGTGGTCGCCGTCCTCGCCACGACGGCCGTCGGTGCCGAGTACGGCACCGGCCTGATCCGGGTGACCCTGACGGCGGTTCCCGGCCGGCTGACGCTGCTGGCCGCGAAGGCCGTCACGGTCACGGTCCCGGTCCTGGTCGCCGCGACCGCGGGGGTCCTCGGCTCGGTGCTGGCCGGCGGGCTGCTGCTGCCCGGCCATGGCCTGGGCCCGTCGCACGGTTTCACGGCGCTGACCCTGACGGACGGGTCGGTCCTGCGAGCCGCTGGCGGATCGATCCTCTACCTGGAGCTGGTTGCGCTGCTGGCTCTGGGTGTCGCAGCGGCCGTCCGGGACTCCGCCGTCGCGATCGGCGTCGTCCTCGGCCTGCTGTACCTGTTCCCGATCATCGCGGCGGCCACCGCCAACCCCCACTGGCAACGCCGTATCGAGCAGCTCAGCCCCATGACCGCCGGCCTGGAGATCCAGGCCACCACAAACCTGAGTGCCCTGCCCATCGCGCCGTGGTCCGGCCTGGGAGTGCTCGCTGCCTGGGCCGCCGCGGCCCTCCTCACCGGCGCGCTGCTCCTCCGTTTCCGCGACGCGTGACGAACGACGAACGACGACCAGGTCACACCTTCGGTCCATGACCGGAACGAGGGCCGCGACGCTGTGGCGTCGCGGCCCTGTCCGGTGTCGCGATGAGGCCCGCGGTGGCTCAGCCGCGGGTCAGCGGGAGCCGGGAGTGGGCAGGGCGACGTAGGGGAACGCGGCGGCGAAGGGCACGTTGTTGGCGTTCACCGCGTCGCCGAGAGCCTTGGCCGCCGCCGGCGGGTTCGGCAGCAGGACGCCCTGGACGGCCTGCAGCTCGATGTCGACGACGTCGTCGGTCAGCCGCCGCCCGTTCGGGAACCCGGCGGTGTCACCGCCGACCACGCCAAGCCGATGCGGGTGCGCCGTCGGCGGGACCGACATGTTCAGCCGCAGCGCCTCATAGGGGACGATCCTGCTTGGGGTGGCGTCCTTGTTCAGCGTGTGCGCGTTCAGGTCGACGCCGAGGTTCGCCTTGCTCACCCCGGTCAGGAAGGCCGCGACCAGGTCATTGCGCGGCTCCTTCGGCGCGGGGACGTGGTAGATGGCCTCGATCAGCTTGGGTAGCTCCGGGTTGGTGACGTAGCGCAGGAACTGTGCGTCGCGGTCCGGGTTGGAGTTGTTGAACCGGTCCTTCTGCCCGACCGGGACGACCACCTCGTTGACGAGCGGCGAGCCGAGCCGGGACACCTGCGACCAGCCGCCACCGCTCGCCGGCTGGCCGTTCCCGCCTGTGCCGGGCAGGACGCGCAGGCTGCGCCGGTCGGTGGTGCTCCAGGCCCCGATCACCGGGTTTCGGGCCGGGTCACCCTTCAGCGCCAGGTCCTTCTTCGGCACCTGCAGCACGATCGAGTTCACGTTGTATCCGGCGAGGGTGTCCTTCCCGATCTCCGTCGCGTTACCGCCGTAGAGCAGGTCGAACACCCGCAGGTCCAGGAAGAACGGGTCGTCGGCCTGGCCAGCGAAGGTCTTCAGGCCGCCGGGCAGGGTGCGTACCGCGTCGGACCGCAGCTTCGCGTAGTCCGGCATCGAGGCGACACCGACGTTCGACGGCGCCACTGGCACGTTGTCGGCCAGCACCGTGGTCTTCCCGCCTCGGACCAGCTCCAGCTTGTACGTCTGGGTGAAGTTCAGGTCCGGATCGTTCAACGCCGTGACCGAGCCGGTGTTGTACAGGAACGTGTTCGGGTTCTTGTAGTGGGACGTGAACGTCCACCGGTAGGTCGAGTCCGCCTTCGCGTCGCCGTCCGCGTCGACGTGCAGGTTGTAACGGGCGTCGGTCGCGAACGGGAAGAAGTTCGGGCCGCCGGCCGGCTCGGAGAACGGTGACCAGTTGGCCACCAGGGTCACCGTGTCCGGCGCGTCCGGGCTCACGAACGCATAGGTGTCCGTGTTGTCCACGGTCGGGTCGGCGGCGATCAGCGGCGCCTCCCGGTGGCTGGACGCCTGGCCGGCGAGCGGGGTCGCGACGACGGCGGACGCCACGCCCAGGGCGAGCGCGGCGACACCCGCCAGGCGGCGCCGCGGGTCGCGCCGCGGGCGAGAACGGGGGCGTGGATCGGGGGAAACATCGCGGTCGGTTGCCTGTCGGTTCACGGATCACCTCGAAGGGTCGCCGGGCCGGCTCTTCGCCGGCCTCGCAAGGGCTGTTCGAGGCCGGTCATGGCGCGGATGGGTGCGCGTCGGTGGATGCGCCGTGTCGCGTGGCTGACACGTCAGGTGACCGGTCCACGACCGGCTCGGCGCCGAAGAAGCAATCGGCAGACCGTCGGCAACCGTCGGCTGGCCGGCCGGGCCAACTCGCGCCCGACGGCCACCGTCGCGGACGTCAAGGGGCGAACGATGAGACGACGAGCAGGCCGCGCCGCAGTCGGCGCCGCGCTCACCGTGGCCGTGCTGGCCGGGGCGGCAACCGCCGCGGTGCTGGTGGGCTGGGGCCCGACCGGCGGCGATGGCCGGCGGGCGGCAGGGGACAGCGCCGCCGCCAGCGGGCGAAGCGCCGATCCGGCGGCCCAGGTCGGCCGTCAGATCGACGCGCTGACCGCGCGGCTGCGCACCCTGCCCGGAGACTGGCCGGGCTGGGCGGCGCTCGGCGCCGCCTACGTGGAGCAGGCGAGGGTCACCGGGGACCCGACCTCCTACCCGCGGGCCGAGAACGCCTTCGCCCAGTCGTTGCGGGTCCACCCCGGCGGCAACGACCTCGCGCTCGCCGGACAGGCATCGCTGGCCGCCGCCCGGCACGACTTCCCGGCGGCGCTGCGCCTCGCCGACGCCGCGATCGCCGTCAACGAGTTCAGCGCACCCGCCCAGGGCGTGCGCGCCGACGCGCTCGTCGAGCTGGGCCGCTACCCCGAGGCCTGGCAGGCGGTGCAGCGGATGGTCGACCTACGCCCGGACGTGTCGTCGCTGGCCAGGGCGTCCTATGCCTTCGAGCTGCGCGGCGAGGTCGAACCCGCCAGGCAGACGCTGCGGCGGTTGCTGGTCGACGCCACCTCGCCGGCCGACGCCGCCTTCGCCTGGCTGCACCTTGGCGAGCTCGCCCGCGACACCGGTGATCTGGCCGGCGCCGATGACGCCTACCGCCGAGGCCTCGCCGCCGACCCGGTGTCGGCCCCGCTGCTCGCCGGCCGGGCGCGCGTCGCCGCCGCCCGCGGGCAGACCGACGCGGCGTTGGCCGACTACCGGGCGGCCGTCGGCCGCTCGCCGCAGCCGGCGCTCGTCATCGAGTACGGCGAACTGCTCGAGTCGCTGGGCCGGCTGCCCGAGGCCCAGGAGCAGTACACGCTCGCCCGGGCGACCGCGGCCCTGTTCCGCGCGCAGGGCGTCGACGTCGACGTGGAGCTCGCGTTGTTCGAGGCCGACCACGGCGACCCGGCGGCGGCGCTGGCCGCGCTCACTCCCGCCCAGCCGCGCCGCGCCGGCGTGTTCGTCGACGACGCCCACGCCTGGGCTCTGCACCGGCTCGGCCGCGACGGCGAAGCGCTCGGCTATGCGCGCTCCGCCGTCGCGCTCGGCACGCCACGAGCGCTGTTCCGCTACCACGTCGGCGTCATCGAGGCGGCCCTCGGCCAGCGTGACGCCGCCGTCGTCGACCTGCGGGCCGCGCTCGACCTCGACCCGCACTTCTCCCCGCTGCAGGCGCCGCGGGCCACCGCGCTGCTGGCCTCGCTCGACGACCCGCGCCCGACGGGCGGCGACCGATGACCGCCCGCCGGT
>NZ_KI912266.1:6715878-6726452 GCF_000235425.2 Pseudofrankia saprophytica | reverse complement strand
GGCCGGCGCCCCGCGGCCGCGGTGGCGCGCACGCGGTCGCCTGCGCCGCCCGGCAATGCTCGTCTGCCTGGTGGCCCTCTTCCTGTCGCTCGCGGCCGGGGTGGCCTCCGCCCACCCCCTCGGCAGCTTCACCGTGAACACCGCGAGCGTGTTGCGGGTGGCGCCCGACCGGGTCCGTGTCGATGTGGTCGTCGACTTCGCCGAGATCCCGACGACCCAGCTGCGGCCCGACGTCGACGCGGCCGGCCCGGCGGCGTGGCGGGACGCGGAGTGCGCCAGGATCACCAGCGACCTGAGGGTGGCCGTGGCTGGCGCACCGGCCAGGCTGTCCCCCACCGGGGGAGCACTGACCTTCCCCCCGGGCCAGGGCGGCCTGTCCACGATGCGGCTGGTCTGCCGATACAGCACCGCCACGACGCGGGGGCTGCTGGACCCGGGCGGCACCGACGTCGAGTACACGCTGAGCGCCTACACCGACCGTTCCGGCTGGCGGGAGACGATCGCGGCTGGCGACGCGGCCACACTCGTCCGCGGCGATGTCCCCGACCAGTCGCCGAGCGCCCTGCTCACCGCCTACCCGACCGACCCGCTCGCCGGCCGGTCCGACGTCACCCATGCGTCGCTGCGCGCCCGGCCCGGTGGCCCGGTGGCCACCGACGCGTTCCCGGACGTCCCCGACGACGGCACCGCCGGCCCGGCGGGCGAGGCGTCCCGCGGCGGCCAGTCCGTCTCCCGGCCAGGGAACGGCGGGCTGACCGCACGGTTCACCGGACTCGTCGGCCCGGACTCGGCGCTGACCGTCGGCGCCGCCGCCGTCGCCCTCGTCGTGGCGCTCGGCCTCGGCGCGGCGCACGCGTTCGCGCCCGGCCACGGCAAGACCCTGATGGCAGCCATGATCATCGGGCGACGGGCGACCCGCCGGCAGCTCGCCGGAATGGCGGGCGCCGTCACGCTGACCCACACTGTCGGGGTCTTCGTGCTGGCCCTGGCACTGTCCGCATCGGCCGGCCTCGCGCCCGAACGCCTCTACCCGTGGCTCGGTGCCGCCAGCGGCCTGCTCATGATCGGCCTCGGGCTCGGGCTCCTGCGCTCGCGGTTCGGCCGGGGCGCCCCCCGCCTCACGGGCGTCCTGGATCTCGACCACCGCGGTGATGACCACCCGCACGGCCACGACCACGGGCACGCGCACGACCACGACCACGCGCACAGCCACAGCCACAGCCACACGCCCGACCACGGCGACGGCCACGGCCACGGCCATGCGCACGACCACGCTGGAACGCCTGGCCACAGCCACAGCGATGCCGATGCCGGCGATGGTGGCGATGCGCACGGGCACCACGATCACGCGGACGGCCGCGGGCACGACCACCCGCACGGGCATCGGCACGGTGGCCGGTGGCACAGCCACGCACCGCTGCTGGCGGCCGACGGGACTCCACCGCGTCTGCGCTCGCTGCTGCTGACCGGCCTCGCCGGCGGCATGGTGCCGACGCCATCGGCGGTCGTTGTGTTGCTGGGCGCGATCAGCCTCGGGCGGGCGTCGTTCGGGGTGCTGCTGGTCATCGCCTACGGCCTGGGCATGGCTTTCACCCTCGTCGGTGTCGGGTACCTGCTTGATCGGTCGCTGCGCCCGCTGCTGCTCCGGCTGTCGCGCAGGGCGCCACGGCTTGCCGCGTCGGCCCTGGCCGCGGGGCCGGTCGTGAGCGCTCTGATGGTCATCGGGGTTGGAGCGCTGCTCATGCTGCGCGCGGGAATGCCGTCGCCGGTCTGACCTCGCGACGGTGCCCGACGGCGCGGATTCCCTTAGAAATTGCGTTGCGAACGGCGGGCCTATCCGGTGAAATTCTCGAGTGTTCGCATGGAGGAGGTGAAGCCATGACGAAGCGAATGAGATAGCCGCCAGTCAGCCAGCCGGGCCATACGGTGCCCGGCGCTGGCGGCCAGGAGGAGTGTGCGTCGTGCGCAACCACGGCGAGAAGACGAAGGACATGGCCGAGTCCGTGCTGCCCTCGACCGCGCGCCGGTCGGCCCGGCAGGAGCGGCGTCGGATTCATCAGCGTCAGCGCGCCCGTGAGCGGAACCTTATGGTGGTCGTCCGTGGCAGCGCGGAACATGACGACGGCGACGCCGACTTTCGTGAGGTGTTCCGTCGTCGGGACATCTCCCAGATGGTGTGGGACCGCCGGGGCGCCGACAAGACCGGCTCGCTGGTCCGCTGGGCGGGCAGCCGGGTCGACCGCGACGACAGCCTGCGGGAGGCGTCGGTCGACGAGCAGATCCAGTACTTCGCCCGCCTGCTGCCCGACAACCTGATCGGCCGGCACGCCGTCCAGCACATCGAGTTCGCGCTGGAGTACCGCGCGCGCCCCGGCTACTGGCGCTCCTACCGGGCCGAACAGGACGCCCGCCGGCGCCGTGAGCACGACCAGCTCGCCACCGACCTGCGGGCCGTCCTCGAGACCGGGCGCCACCGTGAACTCAACGAGGCCCTGCGCGCGGGCTACCTCCGGCAGGCCGGTGTCCGTCCCTGCGGGGCCCAGCCGACCGTCCCCGTCGGCGCTGTCGGCCGCCTCCTGCTGGGTGCCCACGACGTCGACGACTTCGTGAACACCGTGGCCGGCCGCCACCCCTGGATCCTCGACATCGCCCGCGGTCTCGCGCGTAAGGCCGGGTAAGGGCGTCGGGCTCCGGCATATTCGCGCTTTGCCTTGTTTTGGGCCGACTGGTCGACTGGTCGGCCGAATGGCTGGCCGGCCGGACGTCCGCGCCGTGCCCCTTGGCTCGAACGCGCGAGCCGTTCATGATCTGGTGGGATTTTCGGCGCTACAGCTCCGAAAATCCCACCAGATCATGAAACTCGGCACCGCGCTGGAGCATTGGGCGAGTGCGCCGGCCCCGGCCCGTTCGCCGACGCGGCGAACGGCGGGCGGCGGGGTGGTCCGCGTCGCGGCGGAGACGAGCGGCCCGGCCCGGTCTCCGCCGCGGCGCTGGAATGTCGACCCGGCCGCGTTGCCCGAACATTGTCGGTGTCCTTCCTGCCCCTGGCGTCCGAGCAGTACCTACCAGTAGCGTTCGCCGCGGCGCGGCGGCGGTCGCTCGCCGCGCGGCGGACCGGACGCGGGAGAGCCCATGGCCACACAGACGGAGCTGGTGTTCGCGGAGCTGTTGGCGGAGCTCGGCGTGCTCCAGAAACGGTTCGTCGAGCAGCTCGCGGATTTCGGCGACGAACAGACAGTGTTAGAAGCGCACAAGTGGATCCTGTCGATCCTGCAGGTCGCGTCCGACGTCAACGTCTGGGCCGACCCGGCCCGCCCGCGTTTCATCGACATCGTCGGCTCCTACAAGAAGTGGGGCGGCGACAACGCGGACGCGTTCTACAAGTACGCCCCCATCGACCCGGCCCGCACCTACCGGGTCACGGTCGAGCCCGGGGACGCCGTCTATCTTTCCCTCACCGTCTACGGCGGTCCGCGCGACGGGCGCTACTCCGAGCGCATCGTCGGCACGGTGAACAGCACCACCGCCGGGCCGGACGCGGACGGGGTCATACGGATCGTCCTGTCCGCCGAGGAGCCGGACGAGCCCGGCGCGGTCTGGATCAGGCTGGAGCCCGACGCCGTCGCCGCGATCACCCGCGACTACCTGGAGGACCCGGTGCGCGGCCGCCAGGCTCGCTGGGACATCAGCGCCGACGACCCGCCGGCCACGTTCCGCGAGTCGGACGAGGATCTGTCCCGGCGGCTGCGGGCCGCGCTCACCTGGCTGCGCGAGCAGGCGGCGATGGTCCCGCTCGGGCTCGGCGCGCCGAACACGATCGACCCGCCCTACCCGGTGCCGACGGCCACCTTCGGCTGGGCCGCCGGCGACGCCGCCTACGCGATGGGTTCGTTCGACCTCGACGACGACCAGGCACTCGTCATCCGCGGCCGGTCGCCGCGCTGCGCCTTCTGGAACCTGTGCCTGTGGAACCCGTTCCTGCACACCTACAACTACGACTACGAGCGGGTGACGATCAACGGCGCCCAGGTCGCCCACGAGCCCGACGGCTCCTGGGAGATCGTCGTCGCTCCCACGCCCAACGCCCATCCGAACTGGGTCTCCACGGCCGGCCACCGCAGGGGCCGCATCTGGTTGCGCTGGTTCCTCCCCGAGGCCACCCCGACCCAGCCAACCGTCGAGGTGGTCCCGGTGGTGAGCCTGACCTGACGGGTGTGCGTCGTTCTGTGTCGACCCGGCCCGGGGCGCGGAACCGGTCGGGTGCCGATATCTATTTCAGGAATGCCGCTCTTTTCCTCTCCCACCCATTCGCCTCGCCAGGCGCCGGCGCCTCGCCCGGGTGATAGTTACCTGTAGCGATGGGATGAGCCCGTCGTGTCGTAGATGTTGGCGCATCGGACAGCGGACTGGAGGTCCGCCGTGAATCGGACCGGCGGGCGCTCGCGGTCGATATCGCGAACCGCCGGGCAGGGAAGGAGCGGAAGGTGATGAGAGCAGTCGTATGGCACGGCGTCGGCGACATCCGCCTTGACACCGTCACCGAACCGAAGATCGAGCAGCCGACCGACGCCGTCGTTCGTGTCACCACCGCGGCGATCTGTGGCACGGACCTGCATTTTGTCCGGGGCACGGTACCGGGGATGAAGCCGGGCGTCATCGTCGGGCACGAGGGCGTCGGCGTAGTCGAAGAGGTCGGCCACGGCGTCCGCAACTTCAGGCGCGGTGATCGGGTATTGCTGTCCGCCGTGCTCGGTTGCGGCTCCTGCTCCTACTGCCGCAGCGGCTATTTCGCTCAGTGCGACGACATAAACCCGCGCGGCCGCAGGGCCGGATCGGCCTTCTACGGCGCTCCGATGGACAACGGCTCGTTCGACGGGTTGCAGGCCGAGTACGCTCGCGTGCCCTATGCCCACACCAATCTGTTCCGGCTGCCGGACTCGATCTCCGATGATCAGGCGATCCCGCTGTCGGACATCTACCCCACCGGATACTTCGGTGCGGTCATCGCTGAAGTGTCCGACGGCGACGTGGTGGCGGTCTGGGGCTGCGGGCCGGTGGGACAGTTCGCGATCCTGTCGTCGTTCCAGTGCGGCGCGGCGAGGGTGATCGCGATCGATGGCCATGCCGATCGACTGGAACGCGCCCAGACGCTGGGAGCCGAGGTGGTCAACTTCAACGAAGAAGACCCGGTCGAGGCGATCCTGGACCTTACGCGCGGTATCGGTCCCGACCGGGCCATCGACGCCGTGGGGGTGGACGCGGAAAGCCCGAAGTCCGGCCCGGCCGCCGCCAGGGCCCGCGAGCAGGATGACCAGCACCGCGAGGAGCTGCGGCAGATCGCCCCCGAGACGAACGAGCACGACGGGCACTGGAAGCCCGGCGACGCGCCGACGCAGGCTCACTTCTGGGCGGTCGAGAGCCTGGCCAAGGCGGGCACGCTCGGCATCATCGGTGTGTATCCGCCGACCGACCGGTTCTTCCCGATCGGCACCGCGATGAACAAGAACCTGACCGTCAAGACGGGAGTCGGCAACCACCCGCGGTACATCCCGAAGCTGTTGGCCATGGTGGAGTCCGGCGTGGTGAGCCCGGAGAGGCTGGTCACCCAGCACGAGCCGATGCGGGACGTGCTCGCCGCCTACGAGGAGTTCGACCTGCGCCGCCCCGGCTGGCTCAAGGTGGCTCTGGACCCGACCAGCTGACCGCCGCGGCCACCTCGGCCCGAGTTCGCCTGGCCCAAACGGGTGCGCCGCGCGAGCCTTGTCGGGTCGCTGTCGTCGAGCGGTTCCACGCCCGGCGGTCCCCTGCCCCATCCTGAGCGGTGTGCGTTTTCAGACGCTATCGCGAGATGTGCGGGTGGCCCAGGCCGGTCTCCGGAGACCGGTTCCGGCCTTTGCATCGGGGGGTGACCGTGTCCCGTAGGACCCTGGCCTGGCCACCGGGTGGTGGCCAGGCCAGGGATGATCAGGCGGGTGCGGGCCAGCCGCCCGTCGGCGGCCCGTGGTACCCGCCTACGCCTGCCGCTGGGCGCGGACGCCGGCCTCGACCGCGTCGCCGAGGTTCTTGTCGACGTTGCGCCAGTACTCGAAGGCGCGGACGAGGACCGGCTCGCTCACGCCCTTGAGCAAGTGGCCGACGATGTTGCTGACCAGGCGGGCCCGGGCCGCGTCGTCCAGGACCTCGTGGACCATCGTGCCGGCCTGGCCCCAGTCGTCGTCGTCCGGGCGCAGGGTGTACGCGGTGCGCATCATCTCGCCGTCGGAGTACCAGAGGCCGTCGTCGCCGGTCAGCGCCGGGTCGGCCTTCGGGCCGCCGTAGGAGTTCGGCGCGTACACCGGGTCGGTGGCGTTCTGGATGCGCATCGCGCCGTCCTTGGCATAGCTGTGGACGGGCACGTGCGGCGCGTTCACCGGGATCTGCTTGTAGTTGACGCCGAGGCGGGCGCGGTGGGCGTCGGAGTAGCTGAACCCGCGCGCGAGCAGCATCTTGTCGGGCGAGAGGCCGGTGCCGGGGACGAGGTTGTTCGGCTCGAACGCGAGCTGCTCGATCTCGGTGTGGTAGTCGGTGACGTTGCGGTCGAGGGTCAGCCGGCCGACCTCGTGCAGCGGGTAGTCGCCGTGCGGCCACACCTTGGTCAGGTCGAAGGGGTTGAACCGGTAGGTCTTGGCCTCCTCGAACGGCATGATCTGCATCTTCAGGGTCCAGCTTGGGAAGTCGCCGGCCTTGATCGCCGCGTACAGGTCGCGCTGGTGGTAGTCGCCGTCCGACCCGGCGAGCCGGTCGGCGTCCTCCTGGGTGAGGAAGTCGACGCCCTGGTCGGTCTTGAAGTGGTACTTCACCCAGAACTTCTCGCCGGCGGCGTTGATCCACATGTAGGTGTGGCTCGAGTAGCCGTTCATGTAGCGCCAGGTCTTCGGGATGCCGCGGTCGCCCATCAGCCAGGTGACCTGGTGGGCGGACTCGGGGGACAGTGTCCAGAAATCCCACTGCATGTCGTTGTCGCGCATGTTGTTGTCGGCCCGCCGCTTCTGCGAGCGGATGAAGTGCTGGAACTTCATCGGGTCACGCATGAAGAACACCGGGGTGTTGTTGCAGACGAGGTCGAAATTGCCCTCGCTCGTGTAGAACTTCAGCGCGAAGCCGCGCGGGTCGCGCCAGGTGTCGGGGCTGCCGCGCTCCCCGGCCACCGTGGAGAACCGGGCGATGGCCTCCGTCCTGGCGCCGGGCTGGAACATCGCCGCCCGGGTGTAGGCACTCACGTCCTGGGTGACCTCGAAGGTGCCGAACGCGCCACCTCCCTTGGCATGTGGCTGGCGCTCCGGGATGCGCTCCCGGTTGAAGTTCGCCATCTGCTCGATCAGATAGTGGTCCTGCAGCAGCAGGGGACCGTTCGGTCCGACGGAAAGCGAGTGCTCGTCACTGGGGGCCGGCGCGCCGGCGTCGGTCGTCGTCCAAGGGCGTTCCTGGGTGGTCACGCGCGCGCTCCTTTGCGTATGTCGGGACGCCGCTGCCCGAAATGGTCGTGGTACCGGGACGCCACCGGCGCCACACACGCGGCGCTGGCCTGCCGGTATTGAGGGTTCTTGGTGTTGGCAGGCCGCTGCTGACGTGGGTCGGACGTTGAGTCCGCGTACCCGTCGTCGCCCCTGACAAACGCCGGTGGTGATGTGGCCCTCGGTCCCGCTCTGGCCGTTTCAGCCACCCGGTACCGGTTTCGGCGGGTCGCCGCCCTCGCCACGGCACACGGCCTGGCCCGCCCGCGGGCGGCGCAGCCTCGTGGGCGGGGCCGCCTGGCGGGCAGGTCGGTGGGCGGGGCCGGTCAGCGGGCTCGTAGCGTGATCCGGGTCCACGAGCCGAGGTAGATGTGCGCGCCGTCGGCGAGTTCGACCGCGACGCCGCGTTCCACCCGGCGCAGCCCGTCCCCGAGCCAGGTGCCGTTCGCGGAACCGAGGTCGATGATGGTGAGCGGGCGGCCCGCGGGGTGTTCGAGCAGGGCGTGGGTGCGGGAGATGCCGATGTCCTCCGGCGGGAGCGACAGGTCGATCTCCGGGAAGATCCCTCGGGACCGGCTGCGCCGGCCGATCAGCGTCCGGTTCCCCAGCAGCGCGACGAGCCGGGGCGGCGTGTCGGCCGGGAACGGCGCCGAGCCGTCGTCGCCGCGGTCGAAGTAGGCCCGGTCGGGCACGATCTCGGCCAGCCAGGCGGCGGATACGCCGACGGGCGGGTCCTGGCGCGGCGGCACGGATGGCGGCGCCGGCGGGGGAGTCGGCTGGGTCGGGCCGCGCGGGCTCGGGCGCACCCAGCCGGGCGGCGCGGTCCGGGTGACGTAGTCGTAGCCGCACTCCTCGCAGAAGCGCTGGCCGGGCTCACGCGGCGTCTCGCACAGTGGGCAGATCTTCTCCGGCGGCATGGGTCCCGCGGCCGCCGCGGCCGGGGACGGCCCCGGCCCGGCCGGGGTGGCAGACGGAGTACCGGCCAGCGGAACGCCGGCCACGGGAGGGCCCGGCTGTCCGCCCGCGCCCAGGAGGCGCTCGTCGGCCGCTGGCCGGGGCACCGGCCACGGACCGGTGACCCAGCCAAGCGGTGGCCGCGACGACGGCGCCGCAGTGCCGTCGGCCGGCAGCGGCGTGGTCGCCACCTGCGTGGCACCGCCCGCGCCGCCCCCATCGGGGGCGCCACCGATGTTCGCCGCGGCCTCGATCCGGGCACCGCACTCGTCACACCAGTCGTCGGTGGCCGAAAGGTGACCCAGCGGGCAGCGGACGCTCACCGCGGCGCGGGGACCGTCTTCGTCGACTGGGCGTCGAGATCCATCTCGTCCAGCTTCTCCACGTTCGCGCGCAGCTTCACCCTGCCCGTCGCGGCGTCCTCGATCTCGATCACCTTCTCCAGCAACGCCAGCCTGTCGGTGTCCCGGGCCTCGGTGGCGAGCCGAGCCGCCCGCCCGAGCAGTGTCGCGGCGGTCTGCTCGTCGCCGTCCTTGTGCGCCTTGAGACCCTTCTGTATAGCGTCGGCGAGTTCGGCCTGTCCGGTGTAGTGCGCGACCGTGCCGTCGATCTGGGTGCTCAGCTCGATGTCGTCGGTCCACGCCGCGAGCACCTTCGCCTCCGCGAGCGGCTCGTCACCGACGACCAGACGCACCCGGGCCGCCAGCTTCTCGACACCGACAGGGCCTGGGAGGATCTTGACGCCCAGGTGGTACACGCGCTTCTCCTCGCCCCACGCGCCGGTCGGGTAGTCCCTGGTCAGCGCGTCCACCGGGATGGCGCTGCCGGTCAGTTCCGCGACGTCCGGGAGCACCTGCCGCATGAACAGCACCTCGGCGCCCCGCGGCGTCCACACCCGCAGCGTCACCTTGTCGATCCCCCGGCCGAGGGCCGCCTCGACGACGGCGCGGAAGTCGTCGGCCATCTCCCGCGGCTTGCGGATGAGAGCGACGCCGCCGAGCAGCCGCTTCGCGATCCGCCGCAGCTGGGCCACCTCCCAGTCCGCGCCGACACCGCGGCAGTCGCACTGGAACACTCCCTCGCACTTGTCCAGCGCCTGGTCGAGCTCCGCCTCGGTCTGGCCGTTCTGGCCGTCGGTAAGCAGGATCGCGTGGTGGATCGCGTCCGGCCTGGTCAGCATCAGCTCGCGCGCGAGCAGCAGCCACTTGCCGATCGCCGTCCCGCCGCCGGCCTGCATCCGGCTCACCGCCAGCTTGGCCTCCTCCCGGGTGGTGGCGGAGGCGGCGGCCAGGCCGTCCCTCGGCGGGTAGAGCTTCTTGGCGAAGTGCTCGCCCTGCACGACCGCGAACAGCACCCCGTCGCTCAGCGTGTCGATCGCGGCCTTCGCCGCCCGGCGCGCCTCGATGATCTTGTTGCCGCCCATCGACCCGGAGCAGTCCATTATGATCACCTCCGCCGCCGTTCGCCCGACCTGCCGGCCCTGGCCCTGGCCCGGCTTGCCGGTCGACGCGGTGACCGTGACCACCGCGTGCACATCCGTCCCGCCCGTGGACAGGTACTTGTTCTGGTTGACCTCGGAGGTGAAGTCGAGCATCAGCCTCTCCCCGGCATGTCGATGACGACGACGGTGATGTTGTCGCGGCCGCCGGCCCGCAGCGCGACCTTGGTCAGGTGGCGGGCGACCGCGAGCGCGGACGCGCCGGGTGGCAGGTCCGCGACGTGCGCGGCCAGCTCGCTGACACCGGAGGCGTAGTTCCACAGCCCGTCCGTGCACACCACGATCCGGCCGGGGCCGGTGACCGGTACGAAGGCGACACTCGGTCGCGCCTCGACGCGGTCGGGGCTGAGCCACCGGGTGATGGTGTGCGCGCCAGGGGCGGTGTCGGCGGCCTCGGGCGGGATGATGCCGGCACGTACGGCCTCGGCGGCGAGCGTGTCGTCGGCGGTCAGCCGCAGCGCGCCGCCGTCCGAGCCGAGCAGGTAGACCCGGCTGTCACCCAGCCAGCCGACCGTGAGGTCGGTGCCGGTGACGATGGCCGCGGCGAAGGTGCACGACGGCGCCGGGTCGCCGGCCGGCGCGGCGGGCATGGCCCGCTGGGCCCGCTCGGTCGCCGCGCGCAGCGCGCC
>NZ_KI912266.1:6677240-6715778 GCF_000235425.2 Pseudofrankia saprophytica | reverse complement strand
GGCCGCGCCGCGGCGAGCCAGTCCGCGAGCGTGGTCGTCGCCGCCTGAGCCGCCAGCGCGGCGGCCGGTCCCGAGCCGGGCACGGTGGAGACGCCGTCGCAGACGACGGCGATGGCGGCCGTCCCGGTTCCGTCCGCCGTCGCGGGATCCGGCCAGGCGACGAGGCGCAGGCCCATCGCGTCCTCGTTGTGCCGGTGGACGAGTCCGCGGTCGCTGACACCGGCGAGCCGTCCGAGGTCCACCTCGACGTGGTCGCCGGGGTGGGCCGAGCCCAGCCACAGGCCGCAGTCGAGGCAGTAACCGTCGTCGCCGACCGCGGCCGAGGAGCACGCCGGGCACGACCTGCCCGGACTGGCGAACCGGGGACTGGCGGCGGGTGTTGGGGTCTCCAGTGACACCGTCGACCCGAGGGAGGCGGTGGAGCCCAGCGAGACGGTCGGCTCCGGCGGCGCCGGGGCGCGCGGTGTCCCGTTGGCATCGCCCGCCGCACCGGTCCCGGGCGCCGCGTCCTGGGCAGGCGGCGCGGGTCGGCTGGCGGCGCCCCGCGGCTCGTCGGAGACCCCGGAGGGGTCGGCAGCCGGCAGGTCGGCAGCCGGCAGGTCGGTCGCGGGCAGGTCGGTCGGAGGTAGATCGGTCGCGGGCAGGTCGGCTCCGCACTCCTCGCAGTAGACGTCCGCGTCGGCCGCCTCCGCCGAGCAGACCGGGCAGAGCCGCGCCGCCGTGGTCCTCGTGCCCGCCATCAGACCAGCGTCCTGGGACGGAAGCTGTTCGCCAGGTCGACCAGCTCGTACCGGATGGCGGCGGTCGGCGCCTGCTTGGCCATCTCGCGGTAGACCCGCTCCAGGGCGAACCGCAGGTCGGGCTCCCGCAGTCGGGCTCCGGCGACCCGGACGTCGTCGGCGCCCATCCCCGCGTCCGCGATGACCAGCTTGAGCGCGGCGTCGAGCAGGTCGCGGGCGAGCGCCGCGCGCCGTACCTCGTCGAGCCTGAGCCCCTGGCCGCCGCTGAGGCGGTCGAACACCCGTGCCGCCGCGGCGATGTCGTCCCGGCTGGGCTTCACCGTGCCGAGCACCCTCGCCAGCCGGATCTGCGCGTCCAGGTATGCCGCGGAGGACGGCGGAACCCGCTGGTAGGCCTCCACCGCCCCCGTCCGGTCGTCCCGGGCGGCGCGGACCCTGGCGAGCCCGAACGCCGCGCTGGTGTACCCGTCGTCGGTGCGCGACACGATGTCGTACATCGCCTCGGCGGCCGCCAGGGCGCCGTCGACCTCGGCGGCGAGCGCGAGCGCGAGCTTGGGCGCGAGCTCCCCCGGTGCCTCGGAGTAGACCCGGTCGAAGGCGCCCCTGGCCGTCGCCGCCTCGCCTCCCGTGAGCGCGAGCAGCCCGCGGTAGTACTCGACCCGCCACTCCCAGGGGTCCTCGTCCGCGACCTCGTCGAGCACGCGGCCGGCCTCGGCCGCCTCGCCCGCCTCCATCAGGACACGGGCCCGACGCAGCCGTACTTCGACTGTCTGGGGGCTGATCGCGGCGAGCAGCTGGGCGAGCGTGGCGGGGTCGCTGTCCGGCAGGGCCGCCAGGGTGCTCGCCGCCTGGTCGGCGGGGTCGACCCGCAGCGCCGGCAGCACCGCCCACGGCGGCCCGGCCCTGGTGCCGTCCAGTTCCTCGCCGGTGAGGTGGCTGTCGCCGGCGAACAGCCGGCTTGGCGCCGGCAGCGGCCTGCCGTCCTTCCTGGCGACGATCTCGCGCAGCACACCCAGCAGCTCGTCGTGCATCTCGTCCGCGCTGGTGAACCGGTCGTCGGGCACGGGCGCGGTCGCCTTGCGCAGGAACCGGTAGAGCGAGTCGCACTCGTTCAGCGGCGGGTGCTCCGAGGCGGGCGGGAGGCGGTACCGGTAGGTGGAGGTGTTGCCGCGGAAGTTCAGGATCAGCGCCGCGAGCGTGCGCCCGACCGTGTACAGGTCGGAGGCGACCGACGGCCCCTGCCTGGCCACCTCCGGCCCCTGGTAGCCGGGCGTGCCGTAGATCACTCCACCGTCGTCGTCGAGCCGGCGGACGGCGCCGAGGTCGATGAGCTTCACCGAGTCCCCGGCGAGCATGACGTTGTCGGGCTTCAGGTCGCAGAACACCAGGCCGCCCCGGTGCAGGTAGGCGAACGCGGGCAGCATCGCGAGGACGTAGGAGATCGCCTCGGCGGCTGGCAGGGGGTTCGGCGTGCCGTCGGCCTCGTCGCGCCGCGCCTTGAGCAGCGCGCGCAGCGACGTCCCGCCGACGTACTCCATGACGATGTAGCCGCTGCCCGCGTGCTCCACGAACGTGTAGATCTTGACGATCGCGGGATGGTTGACCGAGGCGAGGAACCGGCGCTCGGCGACGGCCGCGGCGTAGGCGTCGGCGTCGCCCGTGCCGAGGATGCCCTTGAGCACGACCCAGAAGGTCTCGTGCACGCCGGTGTCGCGGGCGAGGTAGATCCAGCCCTGGCCGCCGTGCGCGATCGCGCCCTCGATCTGGTACTGGCCCACCCGGTCGCCCTTGGTGAGCGCCGGCACGAACGAGAACGGCGTCCGGCACTTGCCGCAGAACCCCTTGGCCCTGGCCGGCCGCTTGGCGCTGGCGCGGCCGACCGGCTGCTTGCAGTCGGGGTTCGGGCAGTATCGGTGGTCCTCCGGAACCTGCGGGTCGTCGAGCAGCATCGAGGTCGGGTCGGGCGCGGGCAGCTCCGGCACCTGGACGAGGCCGGCGCCGAGCCGGCTGCGCGGCCCGGTCGTGCGCGTCGAGCGGCGGGAGCGGCCGGACCGGCTGGCCCCGGACCCGCTGGAGCTTCCGGTGCCGCTCTCACTGGCGCTGGCGCCGGCGCCGGGGGTGGTGCTCGCGGGGACGGCGGAGCCCGCGCCCGCCTGCGCGCTCCCGCCACCGGCCGGGCCCGCGGCGAGCCCGCAGACGTCGCAGTAGCCGTCGACGATGCGCCCCTCGCAGGTGGGGTCCGGGCAGCCGTTGGGGCCCTGGGCGCTGGGCTGGCCTGGCGCTACTGACGCCGGGCCGGCCGTGGCGGGCGGCTGGTAGGCGGTACCGCACGTGTCGCAGTAGCCGTCGGCGTCGATCGTGCCGTCCGGGCAGTCTCCCTGCGGACAGGGAATGCCGCTGGCTGTCATCCCGCCTCCTCCGTGTCCCTGGCGACGCCGTGGTCCCTGGCGACGCCGTGCCGCGCGCCGCCGCTGGTCACGCCGCCCTCGTCCGCGGTGCCCTCTGTCCGTCCGCCGGAGCGGGCCGACGGCGCGGCGGATGACACCCGGCCCCGCTTCCCGGCGGAGCCGTTCGGGCCGGCGGTGACCCGAACCGCGAACCGGTGGACGAGCTCGCCGGCGACGTCCAGGTCGCTGGGAGCGATGTAAAGCGAATCATGGGCCCGCCGGTGGAGCGCCGTGAGATCCGGGTCCTCGGCGCTGCCGTCGGCGGCGGCCTTCGCGTGCAGCGCCCCGAGCAGCCCCCGCAGCTCGTCGCGCCGGCGCAGCGGCGCGGCATTCCTCTCGGCGACCTCGCGGGCCCTCGTCAGGGTCGTCTCGGCGGAGCCGCGCCAGGCCAGCAGCCCGCGGGCCGCGTCCGGCCAGTCGCCGCGGGCCGCCGCGTCGACGAGCCGGTCCAGCCAGGGGCGCAGGCCGTGGCGCGGGTCGGCCAGCCAGCCGTCGTCCAGCCGTGCCAGTCCCGCCCGCGCCCCCGAGATCCGTTCCACCGTCCTGCGCGCCTGGCGTTCCCCCTCCGCCGCGACGGTGAGGATCTCGGCCAGCAGCGTCTCGGCGGCGCGCAGGTCCGCGGGGAGCGAGCCGCGGGCCCGCGCGAGCGCGGTGAGGACCGCGCCGGCCTCGTCCACCGCCGCGGTGACGGCGGCGAGCTCGGTCGCCTGGGCCGACAGCGGGTCGGCGCCGATGGCCGACCCGTACGCGCGTACCGCGGCGCGCGCGGCGGTGAGCTCCGGCAGATCGGCCAGGCCCAGCCGGGTGGCGGTGACGGCGAGCTCGGCCAGCCGCCGTTCGGCGCTCGACAGCTGCCCGACGCTCGACGCCCAGGCCGCGACGATCGCGTTCACGTCCACCCGGACTGCCTCGACGACCTCGTTCGTCCCGTCCAGCAGGTCCTCGGGGTAGACGGCGATGCCGGCGGCGGCACCAGCCGGCGGCGGGGCGGCGGCCACGGCCGGCAGGGGCGGTGGGGGCGGCGGGGTCGGCTGGGACGCGCGGTGCAGGAGGGCCTCCAGGTCCGCGAGCCGGCGCGGGCTGAGCCAGGGCCGGTCGCCCCGCAGTGTCTCGGCCCGGCGGATGACGTCGGACAGCAGCCGGTGACGTTCCCACAGCCAGTCGAGCCGGGCACGCACCGCCCCAGCGCGCACGGCCGCGGCGCCGGTCCGCGCCGCCGGGTCGAGCAGGGCCCGGTTGGCGTCGGTGTCGAGCTCGAGGAGCGCGACGGCGAGCCCGGCCGCGCCGGCGCGCAGCTGGTCGAGCGTCCTGTCCAGCGCGGACAGCGACCCGGCCGCCATCACGCCCTCAGTCCCGGTAGAGCGGCGTCGGCTGCGTCGGGGCCGGGAGCAGCGGAGGATCGAGCGAGCCGAGCCAGGTGTCGGCGATCTGGTTCCAGCGGCCGTTCGCGGCGATGCGCGCGAGCACGCCGTTGACGAACCGTGTCAGGTCGGGATGGTCCAGGCTGACCGCGACCGCGTCCGGCTCCTCGACCACCTTGCCGTCGAGGACGACGTCGCCGGTCAGCCGCGTCTGCGGATCCTGCTGGGCCATCCCGATGAGGATCGTGTCGTCGGTGAGGATGCCCGCCACGTCGCCGTTCTGCAGCGCGAGCAGGCAGTCGGAGTCGTTCGGCAGCCCGACCGGGATCGGGTGCGACGGGGCGTCCGCGATGTGCTGCAACGAGGTGGTGTTCGCCGGCGCGCACACCCGCTTGCCGCCCAGGTCGTCGATCCCCTGGTAGTCCGAGTCCCGCAGGACGAGCACCCTCGCGACCGCCCGGTAGTAGGGCACGGAGAAGTCGACCAGGGTGCGCCGCGCGCAGTTCGTCGTCATCGTGGCGACGACGATGTCCACCTCGTGGTCACGGATCACCGGGATGCGCTCCGCGGTGGTGATGGCCCGGAACCTCAGGTGCGCGGGGTCGTCTCCGTTGGGGCCGAAGATCGCCTTCGCGATCTCCCTGGCGATGTCGACGTCGAATCCCTCGAACTTCCCGGTCTTCGGGTTGATCGAGCCGAACGGAGGCGCGCCGGACAGCACTCCCGCGGTGAGGTAGCCGTTCTGGACGATCTTCGCCAGGTGGCCGCCGGCGGGGATCGTGCCCGGCCCGGGCAGGACCGCGGGTGGGCGCAGGCTGACCTCGGGGTTGCCGCAGTCCGGGGTGGGCCCGGCCGAGGCCGGGTCGTCGCCGGGCGCGGTGGCCAGCGGCAGCGGCCGGCCGGCGTCGGGCAGCGGGCTCGCGACCGTGCCGCAGGCCGCGACCAGCATCGCGACCAGCGCCGAGGCCAGGGCGAAGCCGAGGCTCGTGCGCCTGCCGGCGGGCCACGCGCGACGGGCGGGTGGGAGCTGATGGCCGCGCGTCATCGGTAGCCCCCTCACCGGTACTCGTTGATCCGTGCCTGGATCCCGGCCAGCGCCAGCGCGATCGCCAGCGCCGAGAGCACGATGACGACGGCCGCGAGGCCGCCGAGCCGGTCGCCCGCGGCCGAGAGCCGCTCGCCGAAGCGCTGCTGGCTCGCGGTCAGCGCCTGGTCCGCCGCCTGGTCGAACCGCCCGAAGGCCTCCGCGCCGTCGCCCTGCGCGAGCTCCAGCGCCTTGTCGAAGCCGCCCGCGCTCGTCACCTGCCTGCGTACCTCGATGCTGGTGGACTGGTAGTCCCGCCACAGCGCGTCGAGGTCGCCCTCGCGGAAGCCTTCGCCGTGAAGGTAGGCCGTGATCGTCGGGAGGATTCCCGAGCCCGTCGGCCGGCCGTCCGGGGTGTAGCCGAGCCGCGCGATGGCGGCGTCCGCGTCCGCGTCGAGGGCCGCGCCGTCGCCGCGCGCGATCAGCGACAGTCCCTCGTCGCCCCAGGCCCGCAGCCCGAGCACCCTGGCCTGGGCGATCTCGGACATCGGGACGAAGCCGTCGTCGCGGCCGTCGAGCAGCCGGGCTCGCTCGGCCGAGAAGGCGCTCAGCGTGACGGCGAAGACCACCATGACGAGCCCGGTCGCGACGAGCAGCGGGACGTTCAGCAGCCGGTGGGTTCGCCGGAAGAGCCAGAGCTGCACGCCGGCCAGCGCGACCAGGCTAATGACGCCCGCCGCCGAGACCAGCGCGACATGGACCGAGGACGTCGCCCGCCGGTACCCGTCGTCGACCTGCTCGGCACTGCTTACGGCGAGACTGTCCGCGGCGGGCAGGATCGTCCCCTGCATGAGCAGGGACGCCTGCCGCAGGTAGGCGCCACCGACGACGTATTCCTGCCGGTTGTTGGCACGGGCCTGGCCGACCAGCTCCGTGTAGGCCGGGATCTTCTGGTGCAGGGTGTCCAGCGCGCCGCGCGCCGCGGGCGAACCGTCGCCAGCCCTGGCGAGCGTGCGCAACTCGCCCTCGGCCGCCGCGATGCTGTCGTCGTAGGCCTTGCGCTGCTCGGGTGGCTCGACCGGGCCCGCGAGGAAGGCGCTGACGATCGTGGCGTCCGCCTCCGACAGGTCGGCGTGCAGGCGCTGAGCGGCGGCGAAGGCCGGGGCGGCGTCGGCGCTCACCGCGTGGACCGCGTCGTCGCGGACGAGGACCGCGGCCAGGGCGGCCGCCCACAACAGGGCGATGGACACGCCCAGTGCCACCGACAGGATGCGCAGCAGGCCGGGGGTCGTCCCGGCCCGCGCCCGCAGCCAGGCCGCCGCCCGCGCCGGGCCGGACGCCCGGTCGGTGGCGCTGCCCGACGTCGGCGGCAGTGCCGTGGCGAGGGTCACATTCATGATCTTAGGGCGACCCGGACGGACCGGCTCGAAACCTGACAGCTAGCTGACAGTGCTTAACGCGTCCGAAACAGAGCCCACCGCGACCGTCCCGCGTCGCGCCGCGTTCCCTGGCCTGCGCTGCGTGGTCAGGACCGCCGCGCGAGCCCCCGCCGGTGGCGGCCCATGGCTAGCCGAGCGTGGGGGCTCCGGGGCTGCGCAGGGCGGCGAGGACCCCGCCGTCGACGAGGACGTCGATACCGGTGACGAAGCTGGCCTCGTCCGAGAGCAGGAAGGCGACGACGGCGGCGATCTCGTCCGCGTTCCCCTCCCGGGCGCCGAGCGGGGTCGCCTTCACCATGGTGGCCATCGCGGTGTGCTCGGCCGCCTCCTGGCGGCCCTGCGGGGTGTCGATGAGGCCGGGGGAGAGGGAGACGATGCGCGTCCCCAGCGGGCCGAGCCGCACCGCCTCCCGCTGGACGAACCGGTGCACGCCGCGCTTGGCGAAGGTGTAGGCGACGCCGGTGTCCTCGACCGACGAGCCGAGGGCCTCGTGGACCCGGTCGAGGAAGCGCGGGTCGAGCGGCTCGTCCAGCACCGGGTCGATCGTCGGGTGCGGGCCGGGGCCGGCGAGGTGCGCGGCCAGCGACGCGAAGCACACCATGGCGCTGCCCGCCGTGAACAGCGGCCGCAGTGCCTCGGTCAGCAGGGCGGTACCGACGAGGTCGACGGTGAAGATCCGGCGCCAGTCGGCCATCGTCGGCGAGATGCCGGCCACGTGCGCGACCGACCGCAGCGTGCCGAGCTCGCCGACGCGAGCCGCGAGCCGGCCGAGGCCCTCGGCGTCGGTGACGTCGACGACGAACGGCTCGACGGCGGCCCGGCGGCCCTGCGCCGCGAGGTCGGCCGCCGCCGCCGTCACGGTGGTCTCGTCGCGGTCGACGAGCACCAGCGCGTCCACCGAGTCGGCGAGCCGCCGCGCGCAGGCCAGGCCCATGCCGCGGCCCGCTCCGGTCGCGATTCCTACAGTCGTCATCCGTTTCTCCCGTCGTCGCGAGGTGGGGCAGCTGGGCGGGCCGGATCCGGTCCATGGTGCGTGCTATCGGAGTATTGACGTCCACGTCGGGAAATGCGAGCCATCGTGGGCGCCCTCGTCCGGACTCGCCTCCCGCGCGGTACCCCTCCCCGACACCCCTGCGCCCGGGCCTCACCGCCCCGCCCGGACCTGGGCTCCGCGGTCGCGGACGGATGTTCGCGCGGTGTCGGTTGGGCTACGCTCGGCCTTTCGGAGGTGATAAAGGCGTGCCCGCACAACGTCCGGGACCGAAGCGGTCGTTGCTGGTCCAGGAACGGTCACGCGACACCCGGCGCGCCATCGTCAAGGCCGCGCTCGACCTGTGGGCGCAGCGCGGGTACGAGACCGGCATCGACGAGACGACCGCCGAGGAGATCGCGGCCCGCGCCGGTATCTCGAAGGCCACCTTCTATTTTCATTTCGCGCGCAAGGAAGACATCCTCCTGGAAACCGGCTGGCTGACCGCTCGGGTCGCCTATGAGGACGCGCGGCGCGAGCTCGCCGGGAACCACGCCGTCGACGAGGTCCTGGCCGAGCTGATGGCGGGCATCGGCCGGCGGGTCGAGAAGGTGCCGCGGGTGGCGGTGCGTCGGATGCTCGCCGCGCAGAACGTGGGCGACGTCTGTCACCAGCCGGAGGACGGGGCGCGGTTCGGCTTCGAGCGGGCGTTCGCGGCCGTGTTCGCCCACGCCCAGGAGACCGGTGGGCTTCCCGGACATCCCGCGGCGCGGTCGTTGGCACTGATGCTGACCTCGCTCGTCATGGACGCGATCCGGGACTGGGCGCTGGCCGACCCCGCCGACCTGTGTGACGTGCTGCGTGAACGCGCCGCCCTGCTGCTCGCCGGCGCCCGCAACCTGCCGGTCGCGCGGCCAGCGGCGCAATAGCCGCGCCGAATCCCGGCCGGTCTCGACGAGGACCGGCTTCGACGAGGACCGGCTTCGACCAGGACCGGCTTCGACCTGGTCGGATTCGAGCCGGCGGGCTTCGCGAGGCCGGCCGGGCAGGGAGTGCCGCTACCTGTTGCGGCCACGGCGGAGCTGGTGCCACCGTGACGACCACTGCCAGGGCCGGCGGTGGGGTTGGCGGAGGAGCTTGTCGCGTATGCCGTTAAAGATCGACGTGATGCTGGCGAACTCGGTCGTGGAGGCCGCCGAGCGGGCCAGGGCGCTGGAGAAGGCCGGCGTCGACGGGGTCTTCACCTTCGAGAACTCCCACGACCTGTTCTTCCCACTGGTCGCGGCGGCGCCGGTGTGCTCGCTCGACCTGATGACGAACGTCGCGATCGCGTTCCCGCGCAGCCCGATGCACCTCGCGCACGCCGCCTACGATTTGCAGCTTCTCTCAAAGGGCCGGTTCCGCCTCGGCCTCGGCTCGCAGGTGCGGGCGCACGTCGAGAAGCGGTTCGGTGCCCGCTGGGGGCGGCCCGTCGGCCAGATGCGCGAGTGGGTGCTAGCGACCAAGGCGATCCTGGACAGCTGGCAGCACGGCACCCGGCTGGACTTCCGCGGTGAGTACACCACCCACACGCTGATGACGCCGGCGTTCAACCCGGGCCCGAACCCGTACGGCGTGCCGAAGGTGCTCGTCGGCGCGCTCGGGCCGCGGATGAACCAGATGGCCGCAGAGGTCGCCGACGGCATTCTCGTCATGCCGTTCAACAGCGACCGGCACATGCGCACCCGCACGATGCCCGCCATCGAGGCCGGCCTCGTGGCGGCTGGCCGCGCCCGCGGCGACCTCGAGGTGACGGCCGAGGTCATCGTCGCCGTCGGCCGGACCGACCAGGAGCTGGCCGCGGCGCGGGCGGCGACGTTCCTGCTCGCGTTCTACGGCTCGACCCCCGCCTACCGGCCCGTTCTCGACGTCGAGGGCTGGGGTGACCTGCAACCCGAACTCAACGCCCTGTCCAAGCGCGGTGAATGGGCGGCGATGACGAAGCTGATCGACGACGACATGCTGCGCACGCTCGGGGTGTACGGCACTCCCGACCAGGTGGCGGCCGAGATCGTCGCCCGCTATGGCGACTGCGACCGTATCTGCGCCTACTTCCCCGGCTACCAGGCCGGTGACGACCTGATCGCGGACTTCGCCGCGGCCGTGCGGGCCGCCGCCGCGGCTCCCGCCGACGCCTGAGCACATGTTCCCGCGGCGGAAGGAACGTCCGAGAAGCAGCGGAAGCAGAGGAGGAACGGGATGACGCCCGCGCGGCGCATGGACCTGAAGGTGGCCGTCGCGTCGGCGGACGGCGGCGAGGACTGGCGGATCGCGGCGAGCGTCCACCTGCCGGCGGGCGAGGCGCTGGCGGCCGGCCCGCCCGTGCTCGTCCTGATGCCGGGCGGCGGGTACAACCGGCGTTACTTCGACCTGCCGGCTCCGGGATTCAGCCAGGCCGAGCACCACGCCTCGCGTGGGACGGTCGTCGTGGCGATCGACCATCTCGGCGTCGGCGAAAGCACCATCCTGCCGGCCGAGGTGACGACCCTGGCGACGGTCGCAGCGGCGAACCACGCCGCGGTCGTGACGATCCTCGACCGCATGCGGGCCGGCTCCCTGGCCGAGGGCGTCGCGCCGTTCCAGCCAGTGGCCGTCGTCGGCGCCGGCCAGTCGCTGGGCGGCCACGCGCTCGCCGGCATGCAGGCCTACCACCGCACCTTCGACGGCGTGGCGATGCTCGGCAGCAGCATGGCGGGCACGACTCTGCCGCTGCGGCCGGGCCTCACCGTGCGGGTCCCGGACGGCGCGACCGCCGAGCAGGCCACGCTTGCCCGGATGGCTGGCGCCGACTGGGCCTGGATCTTCCACTGGGAGCAGCCGTCGGCGCCCGCCGGGTCCGAGACGCCGGATGGCGGCGAGCACGCCGCGCGCGCGGCCCTCGTCGCGGCCGACGTCGCCGCCGGGGTACCCGCCCGCCACACGCCCCCGCCATGGGGCACGGCCTCCTACCCGGGTTTCAGCATGGCGCTGATGGCACCGGGGGCCCTGGCGGAGCAGACCGCGCTGATCGACGTCCCCATCCTGCTGGCGAGCGGCGAGCGCGACGTCTGCCGCCCGCCCGCCGAGGAGATCGCCGGCTTCAGGGCCGCCACCGACCTCTCGGTCCTCGTCGTGCGCCGCATGGCCCACATGCACAACTTCGCCGCCACCCGCGCGACGCTGTGGGGCCGCCTCGACGAGTTCGTCAGCCACGTCGCCGGCGGCCGCACCCGTCGCGGCTGACGGCTGGCCGTCCCCTGACGGCCGGCCGATGAGTGGCTACCAGGCGGCGGCCTGGAAGCCGGAGGCGAGGGTCGTCGGTCGGGCTCCGTCCTGGGAGATCTGGAGGTCGGTTCCGGACAGGTAGAGCAGCCAGTGCCCGTCGGCGCTAGCGGACAGGCTGGTGTGCGTGCGGTCGGTCAGGCCGATCGCGACCTGGCGGATGTGCGCGCCGCTCGCCGGGTCGATCTCCAGCATGTCCACCGACGTCGTGTGCGGGGGATACCCGTCGCAGCACTGCCGCACCGCGAACAGGTGCCCGTTCGGCAGGAAGATTCCCTCGCTGTAGAAGTAGTCGTTCGAGTCGACGCCGGGCAGCGGGACGTCGGTCGATCCGTCCTCGCGGAAATAGCTCTTGTCGGTGGACGGATTCATGACGGACAGCCGCCAGCCCTCGTTGTCCTGGACCGAGGTGATCGACACGACCAGGCGCGTGCCGTCCGGGGACCAGGACAGGTGACCGACCGGAGCGGGCAGTCCCGACGAGACCAGCTCGGGCGGCATCGGATAGTGCTGGGTCTTGTCCGTCGCCAGGTCGACGACCACGACCTGGAAATGCGTGGCCGAGTTGCCGTCGGGGACGCAGTCGAAGCCGTCGGAGAGGAAGTACTGCGAGGCGTACGCGAGCCGGGTGCCGTCCGGGCTCAGCGCCGGCCTGCTGCCCATCGAAGTGATCTTCGCCGGGGTGCCGCCGTCCGTGCCCATCCGCCAGATCTCGTGCTCGCAGCCGGTACCGACCTCGTAGTACACCGTCTTGCCGTCGGCGGTGAGCGCGAGCGCGTCGCCGGCGACGCCGTTCGGGCGCAGCGTGCGAGCCGGCTTGCCGGTCTCCGGGTCGAGCAGCACCAGGGCGCCGTCGGTGGTGACGGCCGCCAACATGCGCGGCCGCGCCGGCCCGCCCGCCGAGCCCTCGGCGCCAGACGCGGCGGTGCCCGTCGACGAAGGGGGTGCCGGCGACTCGCTCGAGCCGGAACAGCCGGCGATGCCGATGGTGACCAACGCCGCCGCCAGGACCAGGGCGAAGGCCGGCCGCGGTCGCGCCCTCGCGAGCCAACGCCGCCGGCCACGCCCCTCGGGGCCAGACCCGGGCGTCGTCGACCTTGTGCTCTGTGCCTTTGCCACCGGCAGGCTCGCTTTCGTGGCCGAGGAGCATTGTTGCCCGGACAACATTTCGGCGACCGCCAAGCCCGTTTTTGTCCGAAATTCCTGCCTTGGCGGCCGACGGGCCAGAACTTATCGCCGGAATAGGGTGGAGTCGCGGCGTTGGGTAGCCTTATCGGATTTCTGACTTTTCTGGCCGAACGAGGCCGGACTCGTAGGCGATGACGACGAGCTGGGCTCGGTCACGGGCGTCCAACTTTGCCATGGCCCGCTGGACGTGGGTGCGCACGGTGAACGGGCTGATGGAGAGCAGCCCGGCGATCTCGCCGTTCGGATGCCCGCGCGCGACGAGGGTCAGCACCTCCCGTTCCCTGCTGGTAAGACCGGCGAGCCGGTCGGTCGCGGCGGCGCCGTCCGCGTGCGCCTCCGGATCGGGGGCGGCGAGGAAACGGGCGATCAGCGCCCGGGTCGCGGTGGGCGACAGGAGCGCCTCGCCGGTCGCCACCGTCCGGATCGCGGCCAGCAGCCCGTCCGCGCTGATGTCCTTGCCTACGAACCCGCTGGCGCCGGCGCGCAGCGCCAGGGCGACGTACTCGTCGGTCTCGAAGGTGGTCAGGATCAGCACGCGGGTGTGGGCGAGCGCCGGGTCGTCGTGGATCGCGGCGGTGGCGGCCAGGCCGTCGGTGCCCGGCATCCGGATGTCCAGGACGGCGACGTCGGGCCGGTGGGCGCGGGCGAGCGCGACCGCCTCCGCCCCGTCGGCCGCCTCGGCGACCACCTCCAGGTCGTCCTGGGCGTCGATCAGCAGCCGGAAGGTCGCCGTCAGCAGCGCCTGGTCGTCGGCGAGCAGCACCCGGACCGTCATCGTGCCCACCCCGTTCCGTGGCCAGGCCACACCGGGTCGGCGGGGGATCTCGCGGGGTCGCCGGCGGACAGGGCGTCGTCGGGCGGCAGTGGAAGCTCGGCGCGTACCTCGAAGCCGCCGCCCGCGCGGTGACCGGCGCGCAGCTGGCCGCCGACGGAGCGGGTGCGTTCGCGCAGACCGACGAGGCCGAAACCGGCGTCCACCCGGGTGGCCAGGCCGGTGTCCGTGCCCGCGGCGACCTGCGCGCGGGTGCGCGCGACGGCGGGGCCGGCGTCGGTGACGGTGACGGTGAGCCGGTCGCGCGCGTAGGCCAGGCGGACGTGCGCGGCTGGGGTGGCGGCGTGTCTGCTGACGTTGGTGAGCGCCTCCTGGACGACGCGGAACGCCGTCAGGTCCACGCCGGCGGACAGCGGTCGCGGCCTGCCCTCGGTGCTGACCGTGACGGCGAGCCCGGCGGAGGCGCAGGCGGAGGTCAGGTCGGCCAGCCGGGCGAGCCCAGGCGCCGGCTCCAGCGGGGCGTCCGGATCCTCGGGCCGGCGCAGCACGCCGACGGCTGCCTTCAGGTCGCGCAGCGCCGCCGAGGTGCCGCGAGTGAGCTCGGTCAGGATCGCCGCGGCCTTGTCGGGATGGGTGCGCATCAGATGTGCGGCGGTGCCTGCCTGGGCGTTGGCGAGCGCCAGGTGATGGGTGACGGCGTCGTGCAGCTCGCGGGCGATCCGGGCGCGCTCCTCGGTCACGCGGACGCGGGCCTCCTGCTCGCGGGTGCGCTCGGCCTGCTCGGCGCGGGTCCGCTCGACCCGCAGGTACGCGCGTCGCAGCCGCGCCCAGCCGCCGAGGATCACCGGCTCGGTCAGCCAGGACAGCGGCGCGATGGTCTCCAGCTGCCAGGGGCGCTCGGCCGGGCCGGCGGCCACCGCCGCGGTGGCGAGCAGGGCGCCCAGTACCGCGCCGAACCCGGCGGCGGTTCGCCACCCGGACTGGCTGGCCAGGCAGTACAGCGCGACCAGTAACGGCGTCAGCAGCATCGGCGTGAGCAGCGCGCCCAGCACCGCCAGCGCCAGCGTGCAGGCGCCGACGAGCGCGGCGGCCGCCCGCGGGTGATGGCGATGCAGCGGCAGCGCGGCGCTCGCGACCCCGGCCAGGGTGACGGCCGCCGGCCACCACACCCGCGTGTCGGAATGGTGCGGCCCCTGGATCCTGCTGCCGACGACGGCAGTCGCGAAGGCCGCCGCGGCCACGGCCGCGGTGGTGAGCTGGCGGCGGGTGAGTGACCAGGCGGTGCTCATGGGCCCGCTCCTCCTCGGCTTGGCGGCTGTCGGTTCCTGCTATGGCGCGGGCGTGGACTACTGCGATCGCAGTATGCCGTGCGACGCATGTACTGCAAACAGCCGATTGACGGCCCTCCAGGCCCTCGGCAGGGTTCTGACGTGTCTTTTCTGTCGGCCGCGACCGTCGGGCCGGAAATTCTTCTTCCTGAGCTGTGACCTCGGCGGACGGCCGAGAAAAATGAGTGGAAAGCCGGGCCAGAATGCGAGTGGAAATGCTGATGGGAACGAGTGGGAAACCAAAGCGTGCTGCTGGGGCGGGCGGTGCGCGCCGGCATTGCCGGAGATTATTGCCCGGCGTGGCCGTGGGGCTGGCGCTCGCCCTGGCGGCGTGCTCGGGCTCGGACGGCCCCACCGGGTCGCCCGCGGCCTCCGGATCGGCCGGCGCGGCGGGTGGGGTGCCCGCGCCGCCTAGGCCGGAGCCGGTCTCGGTGAGTGAACTGCCGCTGCCGCCCGTCGCCCCGAGCGAGGACCCGGGCGCCTGTACCAAGGAGATCAACTCTCGGGGCACCGGCTGCGTCGGCAGGCAGGTCGGCCTCCAGTCCGGCGGCTACCTGCCGGACGGCAAGGCCGTCAGCGCCGTCGTCACCTTCGTGGGCGCGCCGGCGGCTCCCGACCCGGCGAGCGTCTACACCGGCCATCAGCTGATCCTCGTGAAGACGGACGGCACCACGTTCCCGAACGGCGACGCGTGGAAGTGCGTGACCTGCGGCCTCCCGGACGCGAACGCGGCGGGCCGCAACGAGCCGATGGACTACCCGCAGCCGTTCAACGACGGCAGGCGTGTGCTCGTCGGCACCAACGTCGTCGACTGTGGGACGCATCCGCTCGCGGACCCGGCCTGCACCCCGGCCGAGACGCACGTCTACCCGATCCGGTGGCAGAACACCGCCGACGACTCGGGCAAGGGCGGAAACCTGCGGGAGCTGCGCATCCACCCCGACGGCGTCCACCTCGGGTTCAACAGCTTCACGCTCACGAACGGCAAGCTGGGCCAGTTCGCCTACCTCGGCCGGCTCGCCTTCGATCCGGCCCCAAGGACGGGCGTCCCGCTCGCGCCCCGCTACGACCTCACCGACGTCACCCGGCTGTTCGACCCGGCGGACCGGCAGCCGGTCGAGGTCGACCCGGCCGACCCGACCCGGCTGCGCGTCAACCTGGATGCCCTCTCCGTCGGAGAGCTGCGCGGCTTCAGCAGGGACGGCAAGGAGGTCGCCTACATCGGGTCCCCGGCCGAGTCGTCGAACATCGACGTGTTCGCCGCCGACCTGACCACCGGGAAGGTGCGCCGGCTGACCGCCAACCCCGAGTACGTCGACCCGATCGACCTGTCCCCCGACGGGAAATGGCTCGTCGCCATGGACACTCGCGGCTCGGACCGGCAGATGTTCCTCGCCGGGATGCGGAACATCCCGCCGCTCACCGACCTGGTCACCACCAGCGCCACCTCGTCGACTCGCAACAACGGCGTGCGCCGGTTCTTCCAGCCGATCCTGATCGACCGGTACGGCGACCGCGGCGATTACCAGGGCCAGCGGATCAACGGCTCGGGTGACGGCTCCCCGGGCGCCGTCGACGACCCGAACTGGAACGGCATGGCCGACCCGCGCTGGTCGCCCGACGGCACCGCCGTCGTCTACTGGCAGGCGCTGGCGGTCGCGCCCGCCTGCGGCGGCGCGAACCCGCTGCCCTGCGAGACGTCCACCGAGCCCGGCGGCCGGACCGCCCGGATGATGATCGCGCGGTTCACCAGCCGTCAGGCAAGCCCGGCGCCGAGGGTCGCGCCGATCTCGGACGACGTCCCCTGGGGCGTGAAGTACGTGCCGGGCAGCCCGACCCCGACCCGCCCGCACCCGCCGGCCGGCACCTACACGCTGCCCGGCGCGAAGGCCGGCTTCGCCGAGGTCGAGATCACCGAGACACCGGACAAGGTCGCCATCCAGACGGTCGCCGTCACCTACACGGGCTATTCCGACGACGGGGTCCACATCCTGAACGGCACGGAAAAGGTCACCCTGGCCAACCCGAGCCTGACCATCAACAAGGTCGACTGGTTCTCGGACCTCACGGAGACGGGCGGCGGCGAGACCGTCACCAAGAAGTCCAGCCCTGACGGGTTCCACCTCACGATCGACGTGCTCACCAACATCTTCGACGCGGCCGGGACCCTGACCACCACGGTCGACGGCCACGCCTACCGCCAGCCGGCCAACGGCACCTGACCCGTCCTGGGCGGCGTCTGCCCGTCTGCCCGTCCGCCCGTCCGCTCGGCTGCCCGGTCCTGGCACCGGGCGGACGGGTGGACCTCGGACCGGCGCACCCGTGGCGCTGGTCGGCGGGCTCGGTGATACTTAGTGAGCGGTTACTTGGCAGTTGGCCTGGCGGAGAGGGCTCGATCTTGCCTGAGGTGGCTCCACTGGTCGGGGTGCGGGTGCTCGAGGTCGCGACGCACGTGTTCGTGCCGATGGCCAGCGCCGTGCTCGCCGAGTGGGGCGCCCGGGTGGTCAAGGTGGAGCATCCCGTGACGGGCGACCCGTACCGGGCGCTGACCACCGTCGGGCTGCACAACGTCTACCGCGGGGTGGACCCCTTCTTCCAGTCCGCCAACCGGGGCAAGCGGTCGGTCGGTGTCGACCTCGGGCACCCCGACGGGCGCGCGCTGCTCGGGCGGCTCCTCGCCGACACCGACGTCTTCGTGACCAGTCTGCGCGCGGGCGCCCGCCGCCGGCTGCGCGTCGACGTCGACGACGTGCGGGCCGACGCGCCGTCGGTCATCTACGTGCGCGGCACCGCCTTCGGCGCCCGCGGGCCGGACGCGGACCGCGGTGGCTACGACACGGGCGCCTACTGGGCGCGCAGCGGGATGCAGCACCTGCACACCGCGCCGGACGAGTGGCCGGGGTCGCCGCGCCCCGCCTTCGGCGACCTCGTCGCGGGCCTCGCGCTCGCCGGCGCCGTGAGCACCGCCCTCTACCGGCGGGCGACGACGGGGGAGCCGTCGGTCATCGACTCGTCGCTGCTCGCCGCGGGGCTCTGGCAGGTCCAGCCCGACGTCGTCAACGCCCGGCTCGACGCGGCCGGCCGCACCGGAACCCGGATCGACCGGCAGGCGGTCTGGAACCCACTGATGCTCACCTACCGCACCGCCGACGACCGCTACGTCGCGCTGATGATGCTCTCGCCCGACCGGCACTGGCCCGACCTGTGCGCCGCGCTCGGGCACCCGGAGCTCGCCGTCGACCCGCGGTTCGCCGACCTGGCGGCCCGGCGCCGCAACGCCGCCGCCTGCGTCGAGGAGCTCGACGCCCTCTTCGCGACCCGGCCGCTCGCGGCCTGGCAGGCGGCACTGGCCCAGTTCGCGGGGGAGTGGACACCTGTGCAGACCCCGCGCGAGGTCCACGACGACCCGCAGGTGCTCGCCAACGGCTATATCGCGGACGTCGAGATGGGCGCCGGGTTCGGACTGCCGATGGTGACCACACCCGTGCAGTTCGACGGCCAGCCAGGCCAGCCGACCCGCGCGCCCGAGCACGGCGAGCACACCGAGACCGTGCTGCTCGAGCTCGGCCTGACCTGGCAGGAGATCACGGACCTGAAGGAGCGCGGCGCGGTCCTTTGACGGCCCGGCCGGGTACGGGCGCTGTCCTGTCCTGCGACGGGCGACGGCGACGGGCTGCGGGCGCGAGGGCGGGCGCCCGGGTTGGCCAGGCGCCCGCCGCGCGGTGTTGGTCCGTGCCTGGCTGGTTCAGCGGCGGTTGCGGGCGCGGCGCGGGTCGAGCCGGCGCAGCAGCAGGGCCGTCACGATCAGGGCGACGAACCCGATGATCAGCAGACCCACCAGGTCACCGACATAGGTCGACGCGGTGTGTTTCCACAGCGGGTCGACCTTGACGGCCGGGTTCGCCTCGGTGCCGGACAGCTGGATGTTGTTGAGGTCGGCCGTCGACGCCGCCGCGGCGTAGCCCCACCGGCCGGGGAACAGCCAGGACAGCTGCTCCAGGCCCTTCGCGCCGGGCAGCACCAGCAGCGCCCCGGTGAAGACCAACTGCGAGATCGTCAGCACGACCAGCGGCGGCATGGTCTTGTCCGCGTTGTCCACCACCGCGGAGACGATCAGGCCCACCATCGTCGAGACGACCGCGGTGAGGCCGACGGCGATGAGCATCTCCGCCCACGCGGCGTGCCTGAACACCGCGCCCTCCGGTGGGAACCGGGTGACCAGCGCGATGGCCGTCAGCAGGGCACCCTGCAGCCCGGTGATCAGCGTCAGGACGACGACCTTGGAGCCGAGGTAGGCGGTGGTGGACAGGCCGATCGACCGTTCTCGGCGGTAGATCTCCCGTTCCTTGACGAGCTCGCGGACCGCGTTGGACATGCCCATGAAGCAGGCCATCAGGATCAGCACGAGCAGCGCCCGGGGCGCGTCCAGGTTCGGTTTGCCGCCGGGCGGCAGTCCGAACTTGGCGCTTGTCTTGATCGTCCACGGGATCGCCCCGAGGACGATCGGGTAGGCGATGAGCAGCCGCAGGTAGGACTTGTCGGAGGCGATGACCTTCATATATCGCCGGGACAGCGTGACCAGCTGGGACAGCACCGACTGTTGGCGGATGCTCGGCAGCGCGGCCGGCGCCGGCCGCGCGAACGGCACGACCGCCGAGCCCCGCATGAACAGGTCCGAGGCCCGGAACTGGTTCGCGAGCTGCTTCGCGCCCTTGTTCGTCTGCAGGACGCGGAAGGCGTCGGCCCAGTCGGCCTCGTCGAAGAACTCCAGCGCGTGCTGCGGCGGCCCGAAGTAGGCGACGTGGCCGCCCTTGGCCAGTACCAGCAGGTAGTCGCACAGGTTCAGCTGGGCGACGCTGTGGGTGACGACGACGACCGTCCGGCCGCCGTCGGCGAGCCGGCGCAGCGTCTCCATGACCTCCTTGTCCAGGCCCGGGTCGAGGCCGGACGTCGGCTCGTCGAGGAAGAGCAGCGTCGGCTGGGTGAGCAGCTCCAGGGCGACGCTGGTGCGCTTGCGCTGTCCCCCGGACAGCTTGGCGACCTGCCGGTCGGCGAGGTCACCGCCGCTCGTCGCGGACGCGTCGTCGTCGTCGAGGAAGCGCAGCTGTGCCGGGTCGGCGGCGAGCCCGTTCGGCCCGCCGGCCCCGCTCGAGCCCCGGTTCGTGAGGCTGAGCTCGGCCAGCACCTCGTCGATCCGCCTGCGGCGCTCCTCGCTGGTCGTGTCGGCCGGGAACCGCAGCTTGGCGCCGTACTCGAGGGCCTGCCGGACGGTCAGCGAGGTGTGCAGGATGTCGTCCTGCGGCACGTAGCCGATCCGGCGGCGCAGCTCGTCGTACTCGGTGTAGAGGTCACGGCCGGCGTAGCGCACCGTGCCGATGTTCGCCGGGCGGAAGCCGGTCAGCGCGCCCAGCAACGTCGACTTGCCCGCCCCGCTCGGGCCGATCACGCCCAGCAGGGACCGGGCCGGCAGCTTGAACGTCAGGTCGTGCAGCAGCCGGTTCCCGTCGCGGTCGACGGAGACGCCGTCGACCTCGAACTCCACGTCGCCGGTCTCGATGTGCTCGGCCAGGTACTGGTCGGCCACGTAGAACATGTGGTGGCCGATCGCGATCACGTCGCCGGGCTTGAGAACCGCCCGGTCGACGCGCTGACCGTTGACGAACGTCCCGTTCGCCGAGCCCAGGTCGACGATCTGGGCACCGCCGCGGCCGACCAGCAGCTCCGCGTGCTCCCGGGACGCCAGCAGGTCGTTGACCACGATGTCGTTGGATAGTCCCCGGCCGATCGACATCCGGCCCATCTGCAGCGGGTGCGTGCGGGCCTGGCCGTCCCGGTCGTCGGCGTCGTCCCAGTCGGTCGGCGGGAGGATCGGGCCCACCTGCTGGCCGTGGGGGAACAGCGTCGGCCGCTCGGACCAGACGTCGCCCGCGTCGGCCTGCCGGGGCGGGCGGGGAGCTCTCGGCGGGGCGGGCGGCGGCGCGGGTGTCCGCGGGGCCGCCGCTCCCGGCCGCGCGGCGGGAGCGGCCGGCGTCGTCGCGGTCCTGGCGGGCGCGGCGGGCGCCAGCGGCGGGTCGTCGGCGACGCGTGGCCGCGCCGGCTGGGCCGCGGGAGCCCGGCCGCCCGCCGCGGGTGCGGCGCGCAGGTCGGTCGGGGCGGTGGGCGCCGCCGCCAGCATCACCACGACCTCCGGGCCGTCCTCCGCGCCGAGCTGGAAGCGGCACTCCTCGTGGATGCGCACCCGGTGCATGCGCCGTCCGGTCAGCCACGTCCCGTTCGTGCTGATGTCGACGGCGGCCCAGCCGTCCGGCGCGGGCTCCAGCAGCAGGTGACGGCGTGACACCTTGGTGTTGGCGACCACCAGGTCGCAGGCCGCCGCGCGGCCCACGACGAAGGGCCTGTCCGGCGGCACGGAGACGGCCTGACCGCCGACACTGATCGTCAGTCCTTCGGACATGGCGCTACGACGCCACGGACGGGGCGGCCGGGAACACGCCCAAAACAGCGACTGACCTCGGCGAAACGGGCGCACCAGGCCCGCTCACACCCACAAGCTGATACCGGCCACCGGGCCAGCCTCCTGCGTACGGCATTGCCGTCCCCCCTCACACCGCCCACCCGGAGACTCACGGGTCGTCCCCATGCTGGCGTGATACGGCCCCGAGCACCATCATTTTCAGGGTTTTCCACGACCTGTCATACCCGCGACAGCCGCGCCCGGGGGTGACGGCCCCTCTGGCCGTCGAGGGGTTAGACGCGCGGCGCACGCTTCTGTTGCTGTGTCGGGCCCACTGCGATCGGCCGACCGGCGCCTGACACCCTTGGCACCGGGCTGTCGCCTCGCAGCCGGGGCTTCCTGGCGACGCGGCGGTGACGGCGCGGCGGGCCATTCCCGGCCTCGGCCGAATTCCCGGCCGCTCGCCGCATTGCCGGCGCTGTTCGCCGCGCGGGCGGATGCCAATACCGTGCCGTCGCGGGAAGCGTCGAGAAATCGGTCGGCTGAGCGCCGCCGTGTTACCCCCGCTCCCGACCAGGATTTCCCGGATCCTGGTCGGGAGCGGGGCGCCCGAGACACCAGGCCCGGCGCCAGCGGAGCGGCGGCGCAGCCCGGATTTCTGTTTCTTTCTCGTCGAGCCGGCCGATGACGGCCCGAACTCCGAGTGTAGGAGGTCAGATCGGCGTGCAGCGGGATCCACGCCGTGGGCCGCTCGCCGGGCACGCGCCGGCGTCCGCCACTCGCTGCGTCGGCCGGCCGCCGTCCGGGCCGGCCGCCGTCCGGGCCGGCCGACGGGTTCGGTGTACCTGGCACTCGTTGTCTGGCAGGGTGACCGGCATGTCGTCGTCAGCGGGCGGACTGGCCGGTCCGGTCAGGGTGCTCGGCGTGGACGCCTGCCCCGGCGGATGGGTGGCCATCGAGCTGGCCGACGGCGCGTTCGTCGGCGCCCGCTTCGCCGCCGAGCTGCGCACCCTCGTCGACACGACGACGGTCGCGGTGATCGGCGTCGACATGCCGCTCGGCCTGCTCCAGCAGGGCTGGCGGGCCGCTGACCATGCCGCCCGCGCGGTACTCGGCCCGCGCCGGGCGAGCGTCTTCCTGGTCCCGCCTCGCCCGGTGTGGGCGCACGCCGACTTCGCGGCCGCGAACGCGCACTGCCGGGCGCTGACCGGCGCCGGCCTCACCCAGCAGACCTGGGGCCTGCGCCACAAGGTCCTCGAGGCCGACGTGCTGCGCGAGTCGATGCCCGGCCGCCTCTACGAGGTGCATCCGGAGGTCGCGTTCGCCGCGATGGCCGTCCGCCCGCGCACCGATCCGGCCGAGGCCTGGCTGGCGATGGTCGCCGCGGGTCGGGAGACCGGCGACCTCATCCCCGGCGACATCCTGGGCAGCGACGTGCGCGCGGTCGTCGCCCGCGGCAGCGTCCCGGCCGTGCCCGCACACGCCCCGCTCGCCCATGCCAAGACGACCTGGGCGGGCGCGGCGCGCCGGCGGGCCCTGCTGCGCGCCGCCGGCATCGTGCTGCCCGACGACCTCGGCGGCGCGAACCTCGTACCGCCGGTCGACGTCCTCGACGCCGCGGCCGCCGCCTGGAGCGCGCACCGGATCGCCACCGGCCAGGCCGGCCGGCTGCCCGCCACCGACCCCGTCCAGCTCGACGACCGCGCGGAGCCGATCCTCATCTGGTACTGACCTCCTCCTCCCCCTCCCCCCAGGGGCGAGTCGGATGGCTGGCGAGCAGCACGGGTGCGGTGCGCGGCTGCTCCTATACTCGACGCGGTGTCCGATATGAGCGAAATCGGAGTCTCGCCCGGGGTCATCCGGTTGATGTTCTTCCTGAGTCCCGACGACATCGCCGCCGCGACGGCGGCCCGGGTCCATGGGCTGGTCGCCCGGCAGCGGATCGTGATGATCGTCGTGGTCGTCTGCTCGCTGCTGGTCGTGTACGTCAGTGAGGGTGGCCCGACCGTGGTCGGCGCCGTGATCACGGCGATCCTCCTGGTGCCGATGTGCCTCATGCTGTTCGCGCTGCTCACGCCCCGGCGGCTGGCCGACAAGGCCGTGGGCAACCAGCTGCGCGACAACCCGTGGCTCGCGAGTCCCATCACCGTAGAGCTCTGGCCGGAGGGGGTACGTACCCAGACGGCGACGGCAACCGCGTCGATGAGCTGGCAGCACTACCCGTTCCGGATCGAGACCGACGGGTTCGTGCTGCTGCTGACCGGACCCGGCCGGTATGCCCAGGCTCTGATCCTTCCGCTCAAGGCGGTGGACGCGGCCGGCCGCCCGGCCCTGATGGCGCTGCTCGCCCAGCACGCGCGTCTCATTCCCGACGGCCGGACGGGGCGATCATGGTAACGCGCTGACGGTGAAGGTCGTGGCCGGGCTGGGGGCGCCGGCCATGCGGCCCTTCATGGGGACGACGCGGTAGGCCACGGTGACGTTGGGGAGCAGCGGCTCGCTGGTCCAGCTGTAGCCGGTGACCGATGCCGGCGCCCGGACGAAGTCCGGCTCCTGCCAGGAGATGACCTGGCGTTCGACGAAGTACTGGGTCGCGCCCGGGGTGGCCGGCCAGGACACGGTGACGCGGGTGCCGCCGAGGGCGGTCCGGACCACAGTGGGTCTGCGGCCGGTCCCCGGCCACGGGATGTGGGCGGGCAGCGGGCCGTAGGGGGCGCCGATGCCCAGACCGGCGAGCGCGTCGGCGAAGCCGCGCGCGATGATCACTTCCCCGTCCGGAGTCGGGTGCGAGCCGTCCCAGGCGTCGCGGAGTGGGTCCCAGCCGACGTCCGTCTGGGCGACGACCACCCTGGACGTAGGCGTCGACCAGCCGGGTGCCTGCGCGTCGAGGATCGCGTTGAACGGCGGCGCGCCCGGCAGGTTCATGCTGTTGTCGCGGAAGTCGGCCCTGGTGAGCACGTGACCGACGACGAAGGTCATGTTCGGATTCACCCGGCGCGCGTTGTCGATGAGCTGCCTCATCAGCACGGCGGTGTCGGGTGGCTGGGTCCAGTAGGTCAGGTCGTTGGCGCCGATCGCGATGAGCATGACGTCGGCCGGGTGCGCCCGGACGACGGCCTCGATCCGCGGCACCTCTTCCCGCAGAGAGTCGCCCCATCGGGCGTGGTGTTCGCTGTCGAAGTCGGGATCGGCGTAGTCGTGTGAGCCGCCCTTGTCGGCGACGTTGTCCCAGATGTCGTCGCGATCGCCGACGAAGTCCACCCGTCCCGGCGCCGTGTGGGTGAGGTGCTCGGCTAGCCGATAGCGCCAGGTGTAGTCGCCGGCGGACTCGTGCGTGATCGAGTCTCCGACGATCATGACTCGCTGTCGGGGCGGGGAGGCCGCGGCCGGGCGGCCTTGGGCGGCGTCGCCGGCACAGCCGGCGACCAGCACGGCCGCGGCGAGGGCGACGAGCGCGCTGAAGGCGGCGAAGGGGCTGGTTGTCCTACCCACGCGCGTCCTCCACCCCGACGTCGATGTCCGCCTGGATTGGACGATCGAGTCGGAGCCCGCGCCCGAAGGCCGCACGACAGTGGCGAAGCCAGCGTGGCCGAACGCCCGTCCACAATCCCGGGCCGGGCGACGACCAGCCCGGCAGGGTCATTCTGCCGGGTGGCCGTCACGGCGCTAGCTAGGGTGGCCGTCCACATGCTCAGAGTGACCGGCGTCTCAGGTGGAGTCCCGGGAGCCGCCGCTGCCTACCGTGGATGCCCGTTCGCATCCATGGACGGCCGAGCAAGATCCACGATCATCCGCCTAGAAGACGAGGGCGGCGATGAGCCAGGAGAGCGAGGCGAGGACACCGGCGGCCAGCTCGATGACCATGCCGATGCCGATCGCGACGAGGGCGGCCCAGGTCGAGCCGAGGGCGGCCCGCCAGTCCTTGAGCCGGACCACCTCCGCCAGGTAGATGCCGAGCAGACCGCCAATCAGGACTCCGAGCACCGGGATCACGAAGAAGCCGACGATGGCGCCGGCGACGCCGAGCAGCAGCGTCGTCGGCGGCGCGCCGCGGCCGGCGGTGGCCTTGGCGGGCAGCACGTACTTGGCCACCGTGCCGATGGCGGCGAGCACCACCATCACCGCGAAGACCGCCCAGCGGCCCCCGCCGCCGTCCGCGATGGTCCACCACAGCCCGGCGCCGAGAATGATCAGCAGGCCGGGCAGCACCGGCAGGACGACCCCGACCAGGCCGACGACCATGAGGACGCCGACGACCACCTGCATGCCGACGCTCAACGTGCCTCCTCCTGGGTCAGGGACGGCCCCTCGTCGCTGGCCCGTCGCCCGCGGACCCTACCCGTTCCCATGCGGATGGCCCAGATGGGGCGCCGCGGTCGAAACCGGCCGGCAATCGGCGTCCGGCCGGCCAGGCGGCCGGATGCCTGGCCGGCCGGACGCCTGGCGCCGGCGAGGACGCGAAGCGGTGAGGTGAGAGGTCAGAAGTCGTAGGCCCGCTCGCCGTGCAGGGCGATGTCCATGCCCTCGCGCTCCTCGTCGACGGACAGGCGTATCCGCACGAACATGCGGATCAGATAGCCGATGACGAGGGTGACGACGAATGAGTAGGTGACCACCGCGGCGACCGCGAGCGCCTGTTTGCTGAGCAGGTCGAACCCGCCGCCGTAGAAGGCGCCGTCCTGGCCACCGGTGTCGGACGAGCCCCAGAAGCCGATCAGCAGCGCGCCGAGGCTGCCGCCGACGAGGTGGACCGCGCCGACGTCGAGGGCGTCGTCGATGCCGACCTTGCCCTTGATCCCGGTGACCGATGCGCACACGATGCCGGCGATGAGGCCGATGAAGATCGAGCCCACCGGCGTCACGTATCCGGCCGCCGGTGTGATCGCGACCAGGCCGGCGACCGCGCCGGAGGCCGCGCCCAGGGTGGTCGCGCGCCCGTCACGCAGCTTCTCGGTGAGGATCCAGCCGAGCAGCGCGCAGGCGGTGGCGGTGTTGGTGTTCATGAACGCGAAGCCGGCGAGCTCGTTCGCCTTCAGCGCGGAGCCCGCGTTGAACCCGAACCAGCCGAACCACAGCAGACCCGCTCCGAGCAGCACGAACGGCACGTTGTGCGGCCGGAAGTTGCCGTCCGGCCAGCCGCGCCGCTTGCCGATCACGATGGCGATGGCGATGGCGGCGGCACCGGCGTTGGCGTGTACCACGGTCCCGCCGGCGAAGTCCTCGGCGCCGTGCTCGAACAGCCAGCCGGTCGGTGAGAAGACCCAGTGCGCCACCGGCGCGTACACGAAGACCGACCACAGGATGATGAACGTCGCGAACGGCCCGAAGCGGAACCTGTCCGCCGGGCCGCCGGTGATCAGCGCCGGGGTGATGATGGCGAACATCAGCTGGAACGCGGCGAAGACGATCGGCGGGATGCTCTGCGCGAGCGGGCCGGCGTAGCCGGGGACCTGCTGGTTCATGTGCTGCAGGCCGGCGAAGTGCAGCCCACCGAAGTAGGCATTCTGGCCGCCGAAGGCGATGCTGTAGGTACAGCTCACCCACAGCAGGCTGACGATCCCCATGCAGAAGAAGTTCTGCATCAGCATGCCGAGAACATTCTCTACGCGGACCATTCCGCCGTAGAAGAACGCCAGACCGGGCGTCATCACGAGCACGAGCGCGGAGCTGGCCAGCAGCCACGCGGTGTCGCCGGAGTCGAGCCCGCCGAAGTCGAACGGCATGTCCCGCCTGTCCTGGGGCTTGAGGGGATTCGATAACGGCCGGCCTCCTGGACGGCGCGGTACCGGATCATCACACCGACAGGGGACCCAAGGGGGCAGGTTGCGCATTACCCGTTCCGGTGTGGTGACACTTCCATGTCGGTCGTGTAACGACGGAGATTTGGGCTGGGTGTGGCTTGACCGTCGGTGGGCGGTGTGTATCGCGGGTGGCGTGGTTGCTCGTCGGGTCGGCTGATGGTGAGCTGTGGTCACCGTCCGTGAGGTGATGGGCGAGTGACCCGCGTCACCGAGCGGAGGTTGCGGACGGGTTGTCGCTGGCCGGCGGCGCTTGGTCGCACCCGGCCGTGGGATCGCCACGCAGGGTCAGTGACTCCATCGTCACCGATTGTGTCTCCGTGGCTTCGCTCCGAGCCTCGGCCCGGTTCGCCGATCGCGGACCCGTTCGGCGATCGGCGAACCGGGCACCGTACGTGCCGGGTAGTGCCGGGTAGTGCCAGGTAGTGCCAGGTAGTGCCAGACGTCGGCCGGGTCATCGGGCCACCGGCTGGCCGCACCGGGGGAGTGGGTCCACCGGGGTGAACCGCGTTCCGTCCGCGTTGACCTGGACGAAAGCGAGACAACGGGTGAGTTTGCCGAAATCGGCCCGGAAGTCAATCGGCTGCGTGAGCAGGCCGTCGGCGGTGTAGCCGCGCACCGCCCGCAACGCCGAGATGAAGCCGGCGCGGGTCGGACAGTCGCCCGAGACCTGTAGGCCGCGCAGCATGATGTCGGCCGAGATCCAACCGGACAGGGCCGCCTGCTGGCCGGCCGGCTGCGTCTCGGGGGCATACCGCGCCATCGCCTGCAGGAACTCGCGGTGTGCCGGGCGGGCCGCCTCGAACGGCAGGAAGTCAGCGACGAAGTAGGCGCCCGCGATGATCCCCTTGAACACGTTGAGCATCCGCTCGTCGTAGCCCGCCGGCGAGAGGATCACCTGGAGGTTCGCCTGGGCGCCGCGGGCGGCGAGCACGGCCTGCCCGAACGAGCTGCCGGTGACGGCGCCGATGAGGACGTCCGCGCCGCTGTCCTTGATCTTGCGGCCGAGACCCTCGAAGTTGATCGGTGCCGTCGCGTCCACGGTGGCGACCACCGGGATGCCAGCCGCCTTCAGGCTCGCGGTCAGTTCGGCGGCGAAGTCCAGCGATGTCTCGGTGAACTGGGAGACGACCATGACCGCGCTGTGCCCGCCGTGTTCGGCCACGAAATCGCCGTAGGTGGACACCGATCCCGAGTCGGACAGCAGGTTCGAGTAGCTGAACATGTTGTCGTAGACGGTCCAGGGCTCCTCCAGCGATGTTCCCGTCACCGGTATGCCCCTGCTGTGCAGGAACTCGGCAGATCCGCTGGACGCCGAGGTGGACTCGAGGACGGCGAACACTCCTCGATCGACCAGCGTCGCCGCGCCGGCGAGGTTCGTCTTCGGGTCCGACGCGTCGTCCTCCCAGTCGTAGATCACCTGTCGGCCGTGGACGCCGCCGGCGGCGTTGGCGACGCCGAGCCGGGCGTCCACCCCGGCGCGGAACGGACCGAACAGCGACTGCGCGCTGCCGGAGTCCGGGAAGAGCAGGCCGAGCCGAACCTTGTCGGCGGTGACGCCGGGTGATCCGCACGCGCCGCCCACCTGCGCCGAGCCGGTCTCGCTGGACGTCCCGCAGCCGACGAGGGCGCCCACGGCGGCGAGGAACAGGGCCGCGAGGGCCCGCGCCCGGCGCCGGCGCCCGGGCCGGTGGCTCGCGTCCCGGTGGCCCGGAGGCCGATGGTCCCGAGACCGCCGATCCGAAGTTCGGCGATCAGAGGGCTGGTGGGTCAGGGATCGGGACGGGTGGTCCAGGCTCGTCCTCACGTCCCTCACAATGGCCCGAATCGCGCCATCGCGGTGCGGATCTGTTGGGATCGTGATGGCAGAGGGCCGTCAAGTGGGTCTCTGGTGGTAGTCCTTTGGCTTCTGTCAGCTTCCACGCTGTGATTGAGGAGTGGAACTGGTCGATCGGGGGGACCACGATCAGAGCCTTCGATGGCGACCGTTCCCGATCGTCGGTCGGCGGTCGTCGGCCCGCGTTCCGTCGCCTCCGGCTGCTCTCGGTGGGCTCCCGGCGAGCGACGGCCGAGGCCGCGAGTGCGGATCCACCGCTCTGGCGGGCGTGGTGGGAGCGCGCTGGGTGAGCGAGGTGAGCGCGGTGGCGCAGCGTGGTCACCGTGTACTGCCGGCGACACGGGCGATATACCGGGAAATCGGCTCGTGACGCGTCAGAATTTCACCATGACGGTCAGCTTGACGGCGGCCGCTCTGAGGTTGGCTGCGTGATGACAGCCCAGTCGTGATGACAGCCCGGTGAGGATGGCAGCGTGAGGACGGCACCATGAGGATGACGTCGTGAGGTTGACGTCGTGAGGCTGACGGTGCCGCGCGCGGAGTTCGCGGAGGCCGCCGGCTGGGTGGCGCGCCATCTGCCGGCGCGGACGGCGCCCGGGTCGGCGGTGGGCGGCGGCCTGCTGGTGGACGCCGCGGACCAGCTGACGCTGTCCGCGTTCGACTACCAGGTGGCCGTGACCGCGACCGTCGACGTGGCCGCGGCGGTGCCCGGAAGGGCGCTGCTGCCCGGCCGGCTGGTCGCCGAGATCGTGCGCAGCCTGCCCGACGAGTCGGTGCGGCTCACCGTCGACGAGGGCTGGTTGCTGGTCCGCGCCGCCGGCGCCCACTACCGGGTGCCGACCCTGCCGCTGGACGACTACCCGGCGCTGCCCGCGTTCCCCCCTCCGGTCGGCCAGGTGGACACGCTTGGTTTCGCCGCCGCCGTCAGCCAGGTCGCCCCGGCGGCGGCCAGGGACGAGACGTTCCCGGTGCTCACGGCACTGCGCCTCGAGCTCACCGGTCGGGGCCTCACGCTGGTCGCCACCGACCGCTACCGCCTCGCGGTGCGCGCGATCCCGTGGCAGCCGTCGGTACGGGCGCCCGAGGCGGTGGCGCACGTGCCCGCCCGGATCCTCTCCGATCTCGTCCGCATCCCCACCGCGGCCTCCCGGCTCGCGCTCGGCCTCGGCGCCGACGACGACAGCGGCCCGCGGTTCGGGTTGTCGACCGGGTCGCGCCGGGTGGTGGTCCGGCTCGTCGAGGGCGCGTTCCCGCACTACCGGCGGCTGTTCCCCGACTCGGTCCCACTGGTCGCGAGCGCCCAGATCGCTCCGTTGGCCGCCGCGATCCGCCGGGTGTCCGTCGTCGCGCCGCGCACCGGCCCGGTCGTGCGCGTCACGCTCTCGGGGGGCACCCTCACCGCCGACGTCGGCCCCGACGCGGGCACCACGGCCGAGACCGACTCCGGCCCGCTGGGCCTCGCCTCGGCCACCGACTCGGTGCCGATCGACTACTACGGACCCGACCTGGTGGCCTGGTACAACCCCGGGTACCTGCTGGACGGGCTGGGCGCGATCGACGGCGACGAGGTGACGATCGGCTTCGCCTCCACCGACCCGGCCGAGGCAGCCAGCTCGCCGGCCATCCTCACCGGCAAGGACGACGACGGCTTCCGCTACGTCCTCATGCCGGTCGTCCGCAGCGGCGATCCTGGCTAGTGGCGGTCCTGGTCAGGGCCCGCGTGTCCGAGGGCGTCCGACGGGCCGCCGACCACCTCGGGGACCAGGTCGACCGCCGCGGCCCCGCGATGGATGTTCGGGGCCGGGCGGACGCCCGGGGGGAGCATGTCGGCCGCGGCGGCGTTGGCGACGAAGTCGACGAGGGTCGCGCGCAGCTCGCGGGCTGCCCGCGGCGGCTCGACGTCGCGCCGGTGCGCCAGGCCGATCGTGCGGTGTAGGCCGGGCGGGGCGAACGGCGTCGTCCGCAGCGGCTGGCGGAAGGCCACCATGCTCGGGATGACGGCGATCCCGAGACCGGCCATCACGAACCCGCACACGGCGTCCATCTCCCCGCCCTCGACGGCGAACCGTGGCTCGAACCCGGCCGCCCGGCACGCGCCCACCGTGAAGTCACGCAGGTCGTAGCCCCGGCGGAACATCACCATCGGCCGGTCGCGCAGATCGCCCACCGCCATCAGGGCACCCCGCACCGGCGGCGGGCCGTCGGGGGAGGAGATGACGACGAGGTCCTCCCGCAGCAGCGGCGTCGTCGCCAGCGCCGGGTCGCTGCCCTGCAACGGAAGGATGATCAGCGCGAGGTCGAGCGCGCCGACGGCGAGCTCGCCGACCAGGTCGCGCGAGCCGCCCTCCTCGACGAGCAGCTGGATGCCTGGGTAGCGCTGGCGGAACAACCGCAGCACCTCGGGCAGCATCCCGGTGCACAGGCTCGGGGTGGCGCCGACGCGGACCTTCCCGCGGCGCAGGTCGGTCAGCTCCTGGACCTCGCGGCGGGCGGTGTCGGTATCGGCGAGGATCCGCCGGGCCAGCGGTAGCAGCGCCTCGCCGGCCGCGGTCAGTGTGATATTCCCCCTAGCCCGGTTGAACAGCGGGCTTCCAAGCTCGGTCTCCAACGCCCGGATCTGTGCGGACAGTGACGGCTGGGCTACGTGAACGCGTGTAGCGGCCCTGGTGAAGTGTTTTGTCTCGGCCACAGCGACGAAGTAAGCGAGCTGATGCAACTGCACGCCCAGACGATAGTCCTCGACTATTGACACGAGCACTTTCATGTCTTGGACCGGGGGCTTGACGGTCCGTACGTTGCTCATTCGTGGCAGTAGCGACTCCGGCGACCCAGGTAGGGCGCACCTCGGCCGTGACGACCCTCTGGCGGTCGAACATCGGCAAGAAGGCAGTGATGGCCGTCACAGGCATCATCATGTTGCTCTTCCTGATCCTCCATATGGCGGGCAACCTCAAGATTTTCTTTGGAAGGGACGAGTTCGACTCGTATGCCCACTGGCTGCGGACGATCGGCAGCCCGGTTCTGCACAACGCCTGGTTCCTCTGGATCCAGCGTTTCGTGCTGCTGGTCGCCATCGCGCTGCACGCGATCAGCGCCTACCAGCTGAGCAGGCGGGACCTCAAGGCTCGCCCGGCGAAGTACGCCCACCGGCTGCGCCCGACCGCGAGCTACGCCACCAACACGATGCGCTTCGGCGGCATCATCATCGGCCTGTTCGTGATCTACCACATCCTCGACCTGACCGCGCTGGTCGCGAACCCGAACGGGGTCGAGGGCGAGGCCTACGACAACGTCGTCGCGGACTTCTCGCACTGGTACATCGCGCTCGCCTACATCGTCGCGATGCTCGCCCTCTGCCTGCACATCGCGCACGGCTTCTGGAGCGCGGCGCGCACCCTCGGTGCCGTCACCAGCGCGACCCGGGCCACCGCCTACAAGGCGACCGCCGGGGTCCTCGCCGTCGTGATCACGCTCGGCTTCCTGTCTGTCCCGATCGCCGTCATGGCCGGTTTGGTGGATTGAGCATGTCTGACACGTTCGGATACACCCTCGGCTCGGACCTCGTCGACAAGGCCGCCCCGGACGGCCCGATCGAGACCCGCTGGAGCCGGCGCAAGTTCGAGGCGAAGCTGGTCAACCCGGCCAACCGCCGCAAGCACCGCGTCATCGTCGTCGGCACCGGGCTCGCAGGCGGCTCCGCTGGCGCGACGCTGGCCGAGCAGGGCTACCACGTCATCCAGTTCTGCTTCCAGGACTCGCCGCGCCGGGCGCACTCGATCGCCGCGCAGGGCGGCATCAACGCGGCCAAGAACTACCGCAACGACGGTGACTCGGTCCGCCGGCTGTTCTACGACACGATCAAGGGCGGCGACTTCCGGGCCCGCGAGTCGAACGTGCACCGGCTCGCCGAGGTCTCGGTCCAGATCATCGACCAGTGCGTAGCCCAGGGCGTCCCGTTCGCCCGCGAGTACTCGGGCCTGCTCGACACCCGCTCGTTCGGCGGGGTCCAGGTACAGCGCACCTTCTACGCCCGGGGCCAGACGGGCCAGCAACTGCTGCTCGGCGCCTACCAGGCGCTGTCGCGGCAGATCGACGCCGGCAACGTCGAGATGCACGCCCGTACCGAGATGCTCGACCTGGTCGTCATCGACGGCCGGGCCCGCGGCATCGTCGCCCGCGACCTGGTCACCGGCGAGGTCTCGACCTACCTGGCCGACGCGGTGGTGCTCGCCACCGGCGGCTACGGCAACGTGTTCTACCTGTCGACGAACGCCATGAACTCCAACGCGAGCGCGATCTGGCGGGCACACAAGCGCGGCGCGTACCTCGCCAACCCGTGCTACACCCAGATCCACCCGACCTGCATCCCGCGCTCCGGCGACTACCAGTCGAAGCTCACCCTGATGAGCGAGTCGCTGCGTAATGACGGCCGGATCTGGGTGCCGAAGAACGCGGGCGACACCCGCAGCCCCGACGTGATCCCCGAGGACGAGCGCGACTACTACCTCGAGCGGATCTACCCGGCGTTCGGCAACCTGGTCCCGCGTGACATCGCGTCGCGCGCGGCCAAGAACGTCTGCGACGAGGGCCGCGGCGTCGGCCCCGGCGGGCTCGGCGTGTACCTGGACTTCGCCGACGCGATCCGGCGTCTGGGCGAGGCCAGCGTCCGCGAGAAGTACGGCAACCTGTTCGACATGTACCAGCGGATCACCGGCGAGAACCCGTACAAGGTCCCGATGCGGATCTACCCGGCGATCCACTACACGATGGGCGGGCTGTGGGTCGACTACGACCTGCAGTCGACGATCCCCGGCATGTTCGTGATCGGCGAGGCGAACTTCTCCGACCACGGCGCGAACCGCCTCGGCGCGTCGGCGCTCATGCAGGGCCTCGCGGACGGCTACTTCGTCCTGCCTCCCATGCTGGGCAACTACCTGGCGTCGACCAAGCTGGCCCCGGTCGACGCGTCCGCTCCCGAGGCGGTCGCGGCGCACACCGAGAGCGCCGAGCGGCTCGAGAGGCTGCTCGCCGTGAACGGCGACCGGACCCCGGACTCCTTCCACAAGGAGCTCGGCGAGCTGCTCTGGGACAACTGCGGCATGGCCCGCAACGACGCCGGCCTGCGCAAGGCGCTGGCCCGCATCGGCGAGCTGCGTGAGGAGTTCTGGTCGCGGGTCAAGGTGCCGGGCACGGGCGACGAGCTCAACCAGTCGCTGGAGAAGGCGAACCGGATCCTGGACTTCATCGAGTTCGGCGAGCTGATGTGCCTGGACGCGCTGCACCGCGCCGAGTCCTGCGGCGGCCACTTCCGGGAGGAGAGCCAGACGCCGGACGGTGAGGCGCTGCGCGACGACGACGGCTTCGCCTACGCGGCCGCCTGGGAGTTCACCGGCGTCGGCAGCCCGCCCGTGCTGCACAAGGAAGCCCTCGAGTTCGACGAAGTGCACCTCGCCCAGCGGAGCTACGCATGAAACTCACCCTGCGCATCTGGCGGCAGAGCGGTCCCGACGCGAAGGGCACGCTCGTCGACTACGTGCTGGACGACGTCAGCCCCGAGATGTCGTTCCTGGAGATGCTCGACGTCCTCAACGAGAAGCTCATCCTCGACGGGGACATCCCGGTCACCTTCGACCACGACTGCCGCGAGGGCATCTGCGGCGCCTGCGGCATGGTGGTCAACGGCGCGCCGCACGGTCCGCAGACCCTGACCACCACCTGCCAGCTGCACATGCGCACGTTCTCCGACGGCGACACCATCGTCATCGAGCCGTGGCGGTCGGCGGCGTTCCCGGTGGTCAAGGACCTGATGGTGGACCGGTCGGCGTTCGACCGGATCATCCAGGCAGGCGGCTACGTCAGCGTCACCACCGGCAGCGCGCCCGAGGCGAACACCCAGCTGGTGCCGAAGCCGGACGCGGACCTCGCATTCGAGAACGCCGAGTGCATCGGCTGCGGCGCCTGCGTCGCCGCCTGCCCCAACGGCTCGTCGATGCTGTTCGTCTCGGCCAAGGTCTCGCACCTCAACGTGCTGCCGCAGGGCCAGCCGGAGCGTGAGTCCCGGGTCGTGAGCATGGTCGAGCAGATGGACGTCGAGGGCTTCGGCGGCTGCACCAACACCGGAGAGTGCACCAACGCCTGCCCGAAGGGCATCCCGCAGGCGAGCATCGCCCGGCTCAACAAGGAGTACCTGCGCGCCTCGCTGGGGCGTCGCCGCTAGTACTCCCGCCAGTACCCGCGGCGGCGGCGGGCGCCCGGCCACCGGCCGCCCGCCGCCGCCCGCCGGAACGATCCGGTCACTCTCCGTCGGGTGGTCGGTGCGCTGTCTCCAGGTGGGGCAGCCCGCCAGCCCCCTGCGGGCACAGGGCACGACCGGGCTGTTCCCGTTTGGGACGTTTCACCGGCGGCTACAGTCGGTACAGTCGCGTTGTAGTCGTGTTGAGCGACTTACGAACGTCGAGCGAATTCATCCGTCGCCCATGGCCGCGCGAGCCGCTCCCACGGCCGCGCCCCCGGCGGCACCCTGCGGCTCGGAGGCTGGATCCCGCCAGTGGCGACTGCTCGGTCCGATGGGTCGCCCGGGGCCAGGGACGGGCGAGTCGCGCCTGACGCCGCGGCGGCGGGCCTGGCCGATGGTGTCCGAGGCCGCCGGTGCCGCGCCCCCGCCCCCAGGAGGGGCTTCCCTCGCCCATGAGCGGCTCTCGCCACCTGCGCGGCTTCCGCGCCTGGCCGGCGGCTCCCGAAGGGTACCAGGAGCCGGCCGCGACGGCCGATTCCAAGACGTGCGAACATCCCCGTCGACGCGCCGGCCACGACCGCCCTCCCACGCCCGCGCCGCGGCCTAGCCCAGGGCGGCTCCAGGTCAGCGCGCGGCGCGTCCACCCGGCCGGACCTGCTCGCCAGGCCCGCCGCGGTCGCGGAGCCGGTCGCGGCCGATGCCCACGCTGCGGGCGCGGGCGCCGTCGCCGTCGCCGTCGCCACGGCTGGCGCCGAGGGTGTCGGCCTGGCCGACGAGCCTGCCCTCGCCGACGACGCGGGCGCGGCGCCCGAGGGCCCGGGCGCCGGGCCGGACCACGAAGCCGAGACCGGCGCTGGCGACGGCGGCGACGACTCGGACCTTCCGCCTGGGCTGAGCCCCCGCGGGCCGAACGACGAGCGCCGCCGCCGCGGGCTGTTCGGAGCGCTCTTCCTCGGGCTCGCGGCGATCGTGTCCTGCGCGTTGTTCCTCGTCATCGGTCTCGGCTACGGCGCGACGAAGTACTACGACTCGCGGGTGGACAGGACCGACCTGAGCGACGGCGACGTCGAGGGCACCCGCCCGCCGCGGGTCGCGCATGGCAACGAGGTCTGGCTCCTGGTCGGCTCGGACGTGCGGACCGGCTCGGACGCGGCCGAGGTCGGCGGCGCCCGCTCGGACACGATGATGATCGCCTACCTCGGGTCGAACGGGAAGACGACGCTGGTCTCCATCCCGCGTGACCTGAAGGTGACCATCCCGGCCTACACCGACTCCAAGGGCAAGCGCCACTCCGCGCGCAAGGACCGGGTCAACACGGCGTTCAACCTCGGCGGGCCCGCGCTGCTGCTGCGCACCCTGGAGAACATCAGCGACCTGCGGATCGACCACTTCGCGGAGATCGACTTCAACGGCTTCCGGCAGATGAGCACCGTGCTCGGTGGCGTCGAGGTCTGCCTGGTCAAGGACCGCTTCAGTGAGTACGTGTCCGAGAACGGCCACCGGTCGACCAACCTCAACGACCCGATGTCCGGGTTCGTCGGCCAGGAGGGGACGAACGTGCTGACGGGCGACAACGCCCTCGCCTTCGTCCGCCAGCGGCACGGCTTCGCCAACGGCGACTACTCCCGGATCCAGCGCCAGCAGGCCTTCCTCGCCGCCGTCTTCCGCAAGGCCAAGAGCACCGGCCTGCTCACCAGCCCGGGCAAGGTCACCGGCCTCCTGAACGCCGTCACCAGCTCGATGGTGGTCGACTCGGAGACCGATCTGACGGATCTGAGGGCGCTGGCCGAGCGGATGCAGGGACTGAGCACCGGCCAGGTGCAGTTCACGACGATCCCGCTGTCCGGCGCGACCGGAGGCAACGGGCAGGCCTACTACGCGCTCTACGACCCCGCGATGGTGCGCGGCTTCTTCCATCAGATCGTCGCCGAGAGCGACACCGCCGCGGGCGGCGAGCCACCGACCCCGACTCCCGCCGCCAGCCCGACGCTGGCTCCGAGCCAGGTCCAGGTGACCGTCCTGAACGGCAGCCGCAAGGCCGGGGCGGCCTCGACGGTGGCGAGCAAGCTGCGCGCGGCCGGGTATCAGGTGGTCAAGGTCGACACCGCCGACAGCCGGGACCTGGCCCGCACCGAGATCCGTTATCCCGCGGCCGACGCCGCCGCCGGCAGCCGGCTGCTCGCGGACATCCCCGGCGCTCAGGCCGTGCCGGCCGAGCTCCCGGCGAGCGCGGCCGCGAGTGCCACGGCCGACACGAGCGCGGGCGGGGCCGCCGCCGGCGGGATCACCCTGGTCGTCGGGCAGGACATCGCCGACGGCGACACGACCGTCATCGCCGCCGCGACGGGCGGGTCGTCCAGCGGCGCCACGGCGGCGCCCACGCCGTACTACACCCAGGCGCCGGTCTCGGCCACCGGGCGCTGCATCAAGTAGTGGGCCGGCTCGGGCCGACGCGCCGATGGCCGGTCCGCGCGCCGGGTCCTGGCGTACCTTGTGGTCGCGCACCTACGGCGCAGTCCTGGGGTCCCGAGACCCGTTCCAGGTCGCCATTCCGGGTGTCAGCGGGAGGAGTCCGCGATGGCCGACGTTCCCGACGCGCTGTCCGCCGAGCAGATCGCCGAAGGGCTGCGGGGGCTGCCCGCCTGGTCGCTGGTGGACGGGGCGATCCGCCGCACGGTGACGGCGCCGACCTTCCTCGCCGGCGTCGAGCTGGTCCGGCAGGTCGCCGAGGTGGCCGAGGGCATGAACCACCACCCGGACATCGACATCCGTTGGCGGCGGGTCACGTTCGCGCTCGCGACCCATGACGCCGGCGGCGTCACCTTCCTCGACCTGGAGCAGGCCCGGCTGATCGACGGTCTCGTCGACGAGCTGACCGCCGCCGACGGCGCCTCCTGACGATTCCATCGCTACGCCCCGTCTCGGGGAGGGCGAGGATTCGACCGGGCGATTCGCCGCCGGCCAAGGGATCGCTGGTGGACGAACGGTGATGCCCGTCGGTCATGGCCGACGGTGGACTCTTCGTTGCCGCTTTGTGTGCCAGGTTCTTCACTTTGGGTGAGGAATCTGTTGGCTACGTGGTCGACTAACGACGCTTCGTGTTGGCCGCCAGATCGCCTCTTCGCGTTTCTGTTAACTCCGGGTGACGTCCTCGAATCGCCGTCCACCGCACCCGGGTGCGCACCGCATGTGCCGCTACTGTGAACCGTCTGTGCGGAACCTCTGCGCACAGAATCAACTCAATGAAATGGGCTGGCCGGGGGCGGCCGATCGGGCTGACGGCTGGCGACTGGAAGAGCGGCGCGTGGGGGCGAATATGCGCGAACCAGGGGAGGGGCCCGCCGGGCAAAATGCGGCTCGAGATCAAATCTACACGGATGTGGAATCCAACCAGTACTCCGCTGTAGATAACGGTCTTCGGGATCTGGGCCATGACGGTCTTCAGGATCTCGGCCGTATTGATAGTTCCTTGGGTGGTTCCTCTGGAGCCGGCTCGTCGGCATTCGTCGACATCGGTCTGGAGGATCTCGGTGACACCGGGGGCATTCCTGTGCCCTGGCCGGCCGCGCCGCCGCCGTCGGGCCCGCCGCCCTGGCCGGAGCCCGGCGGGAACCCGCGGCACCGGCACGCGGCACCGGCGGGCGC